>CAIOST010000382.1 GCA_903861045.1 uncultured bacterium
CCCCCCACGCCCAAACCTAGCACCTCACACCTACCACCTTCTCCCCGGCGGCCCCGCCCTACCCCCCACGCCCAAACCTAGCACCTCACACCTACCACCTTCTCCCCGGCGGCCCCGCCCTGTCACAAAGGCCCTTTCGCAACCCTACGGCGCGCAGACAGCCTTGACAGCCACCACGCAACCGCCGACACTGGCCACATGCCTGCCCGCCAACGTTTACTCCTGCTGCAACTACCGCGCCTGGACCCGGATGTTACCTCGCCCGGCGAGAACGTGATGCTTGCGGCGGCCTGCCTGCAGAGCGCGCTGCTGCGCACTGCGGAAGGCCAACAGTGGGAACTGCTCCCCACCCCCGGTGCACAGGAGACGGCGGACAACGCCACGCTCCTGGCGGCCGTGCTCGCCCTGCGGCCGGATGTCATCGGCGCCACGCTCTATCTCTGGAATGTCGAACGCACCCTGCGGTTGCTACGCCTCATCCAGCAGCACCTGCCGCAGGTCAAGACCGTGGTCGGCGGTCCGGAGGTGGCGCGCGAACATCCCCTGTTGTTCCGCACGGCCACGCGAAACGCGGCCGACGTCGCCGTTGTTGGCGAGGGCGAAGCGGTCTTCCCCGCCATCCTCGCGGCGCTGCGCCGCAGTCGCCGCACCAACTGGCGCAACGTGGCCTGGCTGCAAAAAGGCCAGGCCGTCTTCGGCCGCCGCACGCCCCCCACCCGACCGCTGGCAGAGCTGCTCCCGCCTGCCGATCATCCCATCTGCCGTCCGGACGCCCAGGGGATGGCCTACCTCGAGACCAACCGCGGCTGCCCCATGCGCTGCGCCTTCTGCTGCTACAACCTCCGGCGCCAAGGGTGGAGCAGCCTGCCACCCGCCGAGGTCGAAGAGCGCATCCACATCCTGCGGCAACGCGGCACGCGTGAGATCCGGTTGGTAGACCCCACCTTCAATGCTCACCCGCGCTTCCGCGCCGTGCTGGGCGCCATGCAACGAGCCAATGCCGATCACCGCATCCGGTTCTTCGTGGAGCTACGCGCCGACACACTTACCGAAGAGGACGCCGCCCAACTGGCCGCAGCCCACGTCGTCGAAGCCGAAGTCGGCATTCAGAGCACCGACCCGGCCGTGTTGCGCATACTACACCGCCCCACCCGCCTCGAGCGCGTGCTGGCCGGCATTGAACGCCTGCAACGCCACGGGATCAAGCCAACCATTGACTTCATGTATGGACTCCCTGGACAGGGGCTGGACGATATTGAACAATCGCTCGCGGTACTGAAGCGCTTTCCCAACGCCCATCCGCAGTTTCTGCCGACCTTGCTGCTCCCCGGCACGGAACTACGCGACCGGCGGCAGGAACTGGGGCTGCGCTGCCAACCGCTGCCGCCCTACCGCGTGCTCGCCACCGACCGCCTGCGCCCGCGCCAACTGGCCGCCATCGAAGCCATGGCAGAGGAGCAACTCGGTGGCTTCGACTCGCCCACCCGCCGCTTCGTGGGGCAACGACTGCCGGATCTCTTTGCGGCTCGCGTGACGCATGGGAAGAACCCGCTCTCATCCGCCAACCGCCGCGCGCTCTTCTTCCGCGGGGAAGAGCTCTTTTCCCAGCGCCATGCCATTACCGCGGCCATCCGCACGGCGGTGCGTCGCGAACCCGACATCCTCTGGCAGTTCGTGCTAGCACCCACCGCCGAGGAACCACTCGACTTGCTGGACGCCATCATCGCCACCATCCGACGCCTGCCGGCGCACTGGCTGGACCGCTTGGTCTCGCCGCCCGGTCAGCGCCGCGTGGCCGCGCGACGCCTCTTGGTGCAACTTCCCGCCGGGCGCGCCTTTGACCCGTCCTGGCAGGCAGAAGCCGAAACGCTGCTAGCCGGCGTGTTCCACTAATTTAGCAATGCCCGCTTGCATCGACCACGGCAACGGTCTATTTTTTTGGTTAGGAGATATACCCCATGAAAAGAGTGCCGCTGGTAGTTGTCGCGCTGGGAGTCGTAATGCTTGCGAGCGCGACACAGGCCGATCAAATCACCATGTTTGCCAGCAAGCCCACCGAAGGCACCTTCAAGGGCGTCGCCAAAGGTTCCATGATTGTGCTGAATGAAAAGGGGAAGGTGACCAGGGAACTTCCCAGCCGCATCTCGCGCATCACCTTCAGCGCGCCCATCCCGGTCACCTACCTCACCAGCGACAGCAAGAAAGAAGAGACGGCGCTGCTCACCGCGTTTGAAAAGCAGGAATACCATCTGGAAAAGGATGGCAAGCCTCTCCGCGTGGCCGCCTCGAAAATCAAGACCATGGACTTGACCAGCGAGAATGACGGTGGTGGCGGCGCAGGGGGTGTAGAAAATGCCTATCCGGTGCCGGCCTGCGACTCTGCCGTGCTACAGGCGGCCGTCCCCAACCCCACGGAACCGCAGCAGAAAGCGCTGGCCCGTTTCCAGAAAGCCAAGCAGAGCTTCGATGCGTTTCTCGCCGAGAGCACGACGCTGGTGGAAAAGATGGACAAGGCCGCCGGCGCCAAGCGGCAGGAGCTCCTGAACACGCTGCGCGAGCGTAAGAACAAGGAACAGCCCATCAAGGCAGAACTGGTGGCCGCCTACAGCGCCCTGAAGCAGTTATATCCGCCGGACGCGCTGGCGGCACCGTTCCGGGAGGACGGACCGGAGGCACACCCGGAACGGGATAAGATCAAGAAAGCGGTCATGGAGTGGTAGGGCGCGGCCGCCGGGGAGAAGGTGGTAGGTGTGAGGTGCTAGGTTTTTGGGGCCGCCGGACCCGCCGCAAGCGCAAGGCGCTGTTTTCGGCAAGGCGCTAATCCATGGCCAGGCCATCGGCCACGTCGGTGAACCCCAGCATCCGGTTCTCCAGTTCCAGGCGGACTCCGGCACGAGTCTGCACCCGTTGCCGCATCAGCGCCAGCAGGGCCAGGATGTCGGAAGCCGTGGCGTCGTCACCAGCCACGACGATATTGGCATGGCGCTCGCTCACCATGGCGCCGCCCACCCGCAACCCCTTGCAGCCGGCCGCCTCCAGCAGTCGGCCGGCGAAATCGCCCGGCGGGTTGCAAAAGACGGAGCCGGCGGTGCGCAGGCCAGCCAGCGGCAAGCGTCGTTCGCGAAAGGCCTGCCGACGGGCGCGGATCGCTGCGGGGGTGTCGACTAGCAGGCGCAACGTCACCTGCCACGCGATCCGGTTGGTCAGCGCCGTACAGCAGCGGTAGCCAAAGCCGGCCTGTTCGGCTTCGATCACACCGCCGGTACCATCGGCTTCCCAGCACCAGAACCGCACCACCTGCGCGCCAATCTCGCCGCCATGTGCGCCGGCATTCATGGCCAGCCAGCCACCCACCTGCCCCGGCACCCCTTCGAGAAATTCCAGGCCGGCGAGACCTTCCGCCTCCAGGCGATCGAGCAACGCCGGGCCATTCCAGCCGCACCCCAGCATGACATCTGCCCCCTGTCGCACCCAGCCCCGGAACGCCTCACCCGCCAGGCGGACCACGACACCGGCCACGCCCAAATCGCTGGCCCACGTATTAGCACCGCGCCCCAGTCGATGAACCGGCACACCGTGAGCGCCGGTCCAGGCTAGCAACGCGGCCAGCGCGGCCGGCGTGGCCACCTCCACCAGCAGGTCCGCCGGGCCACCCACGCCGTAGAAAGTCAACCCCGCCAGCGGCCGTCCCGCGCAGACCGTCACATCCGGTATCTGCGCCAAAGCTGTCACGGCATCGAAAATCGTGGGCGCCCCTGCCCGGCCGGTTAGCGGCGCATGTTCTCCCCAGGACCCGGCCTGCGCCGCAGCGGCGGCCCAACCGGCCACGCGCACGACATCGCCTGCGCCGGCCACTAGCAGCAGATCACCGGGGCGCAACCGGCGGCGCAACCCGGCCCAAGCCTCGTCCAGCGAGCGCGCCAGCAACACGGTCATGGCTGGCCGCAGCCGCCGGAAGTGCGCATGCAGATCGGCAATACCACCGGCTTCCAGCGGCGCTTCGGAGGCGGCATAGACCGGTGCCAGCATCAATTCATCCACGCCTTCAAAAGCGGCCGGAAACTCCGCGCCCAGCGCGCGGGTGCGGGTGTAGCGATGCGGCTGGAAAAGGGCGATCACGCGCCGTGCCCCCTGCAGACGTGCCGCGGCCACCAGGGCGGCGATTTCAGCCGGGTGGTGGGCGTAGTCGGAAATCACCTGCAAGTCCGGACCGGCAGCGAGCCGTTCAAAGCGCCGTGCCGGCAGTTCGGCCACGCACGACAGGCGCGCCAGCGCTGTCGCCGGCGTATGCCCCAGCAGGATTGCGGCGGCCAGCGCACCCAGCGCGTTCAGCGCATTATGACGCCCCGGCACGTCCAACGACACCCGTCCCAATAGCGCGCCCTGCCACAACACGCTGAAGGTGATGCCATGGGCCGCGAGTTCGAGTTGCGTGGCGCGCAGCGCCGCCTCTGCCCCAAAGCCAAAGGCGATCTGCGGGCCGCGAAAATCGCGCGCCACGGCCACGGCGCGCGCATCATCCACGCCGTACGCCAAGCCATGCCGCGTCTGCCGCACGGCCTGTTGGTAGCAGGCGATCAGCGCCGCTTCGCCGTCAAAGTGCTCCAAGTGATCCAGATCAATATTGTTCAGGACGGTGACGGCCGGATGATAGAGCGCCAGGGTGCCGTCGCTCTCATCGGCCTCCACCACCAGCAAATCGCTGGCCCCGACACCGGCCACGCCGCCGAGCGTGACCGTGCTGCCGCCAATGCACCAGGAGGGGGCGGACCCGAGTTCCTGCAACAGGCGCGTGGTAAAACAGGTGGTGGTGGTCTTACCATGGGCGCCGCAGACTGCCACCCCGCGCCGGCTATCCACCAGCGCGGCCAGCGCTTCGCCGCGGCGGCAGACCGTGTAGCCGGCCGCGCGGGCGCGCACAATCTCAGGATGATCCGACGGCACGGCCGCCGTGTGAATCAGCACCGTGGGCAAACCTTTCGGCAGGCCGCCAGCACCACCCGCCGCCGCTGCGCCCGGCGCCACAATATGGCTGGCATCATGATTCGCCGTCACGGGGAGCCCCTGCGCCTGTAGCCAGCGGGCCATGGCGCCGTCCGGCGATGCATCGCACCCGCTCACCTGCCACCCGCGCGCCGCCAGCAAGCGCGCCACACCGGCCACGCCCACGCCACAGATCCCCATCAGATGCACCCGGCCAGGCGCGCCGGCGAACAAATCCTGCAAGCCGGTTTGTGCGATACTACCCATTTGCCGCGACCAAGGCTTCGCGCGTCAGCGTTTCGATCTGCTGCCAATTCTTGCTGGCAATCAGCGCCTTCTCTACCATCCACGAACCGCCCACGGCGGCCACGATCGGCAGGGCCAGATATTCGCGCAGATTCTTGGTGTCGATGCCGCCGGTCGGCACAAAGCGCACGCCGGCATGACCAAAGGCGCCACCGAGGGCCTTGATGGCTTTCACGCCGCCGCAGGCGTCGGCCGGGAAGAACTTCAACACCTGACACCCCAGCTCCAGCGCGCGGGTGACCTCGGTCGCGGTCACCACGCCGGGGATGATCTGCAGACCGCACTCCTGTGCGCGGCGCACCACGGACTCGGAAAGACCCGGTGCCACGCCGAAGGTGGCGCCGGCATCGCGCGCGCGCGACACCTGATCCGGCGTCAGCAGCGTCCCGGCACCCAGCACCATCTCCGGGAAGCGCTGGGCCACGTTGCGGATCGCGGCTTCCGCAGCTTTCGTGCGGAAGGTAATTTCAATCACCGGGAGCCCGGCGGCGAGCAACGCCTCACTCAACGGGATCGCCAGCTCGGCATCCTCAATCACCACCGCTGGCAACAAGCGCTTCGACAACACCTTATCCATAGAGCCCACCTGTTTGTTCCGTGTTCCCGCGGGCGGCACTGCTCCACCCGGCGGCACCAAAAACCCAGCCACGTACGATACCGCGCACGCCGGTCAGAGAACAACTGTTATTCAGTAATTCATTACGGCACCTGGACGGCCGCGGTCTGCTAGCCGCGCGCGAACCAGCCGCTGCGCCATTCGCCGATCAGCAGGGACCGCTCTTCATCAAACCCCTGCGCCTCAAAGGCGACGCGGACGGCGGCGTACTGGGTGTCGAGAATGCCGGAAAGGAGCAACGCCCCCTGCCCGCCGGGGCGCACGGCCGCGGCAATGATGGCGGCATATTCAATCAAGACCGGTGCCAGGATATTGGCCACCACGACATCCGCGCTGCGGGTATTCTGTGCCAGATCGCACACTTCTAAAACCACGCCCGCGCAGTTATCTGCCGCGTTTTCGCGGGCAATGGCCACGGCTTCCGGATCGTTGTCAAACCCCGCCACGTCTACAAAACCGAGCTTACGCGCCGCAATAGCCAAGATGCCGGAGCCGCACCCCATATCGAGCACACTACGACTGGCGTCCGCGGCCGCAAGTTCATCGAGGAAGCGCAAGCAAGCCTGGGTGGTGGCATGGTTGCCGGTGCCGAAGCTCATGCCGGGGTCCAGATCCACCACGCAATCGCCGGGTTGCGGCTCGTACGGCTCCCAGGAGGGGCGGATTACAATGCGCTCAGAAACCCGTTGCACCCGGAAGAAGCGCTTCCAGCTCTCGGCCCAGTCTTGCTCGGGGAGCAGCTCCACGGAGGGCGCTACTTCCAGTCCGCGCGCTGCGGCCGCCTGCACCAACGCGTGGCAGGTGTTGGCCGCCTGCGCGGCCTCCGTCAAAAAAACACTCAGCCGGCTGCGAGGCTGTTCCACGTCGTCCCACGAGGAGGCAAAGATTTCATCCTCGGCGAGCGCCTCGATCAACGGCTCCACCTCTTCCCGCGGCACGAGGGCGGACACCACGGTCAAGGGCGCATGCGTCGGGGCAGCCATCGAGGCGTGTGCATTCATACGAGTAATGGAACAGCTTAGGGTTCAGGGTTCAGGTACCCGCTTCCCGCCGGAGCCTACACCATGCGCGACGGCCGTCGTCTTACAACTGTACGAAGAGCGCCGACTGGGCGTTGATCTCCTTGCCCAGCGCAACGACGACACTCTCGGGGACGACCTTATTCACGCGTACGATCGCCAGCGAGCGATTGGTATTCAGGTCATGCGGGTTGCGCATATCCTCGATATTGATCCCCTGCTCTGCCAAGTGGCGCGCGATGTTGGCTGTTACGCCCGGGCGGTCCGGATAGACGCAGATCAGGATATTGCCGGACGGCGGGAAGTAGAGGCGGTCAAACTCGTTCATCCGCGAGACCATCAGCATCCCTTCGGTCACGGTGCCGCGCACGCTGGTGCGTTTCAGGCGCCCCTCCGCCACTTCGGTCACCAGGTCCACGGTGATGGAGTTTGAGAACCCCTTCTCCGGGTCAATCGGGTGGTTATTGTACTCAATGCCCCGTTCCGCCAGGAACTTGACCGCGGACTCGTGATCGTTGCACCGGTCAAAGTTATCCCACACGCCGGCCAGGATGGAAACCAGCAACCACTTGCCATACGGCTCCAACTGTCCGTAAAAGTTCGTCTCCACGGCACGCAGCGGCGCCTGGCCTGCCAATTCATGCGTAAGCTTGCCCAGCACAAACGCCAGCTCGCAATAGGCGCGATCCAGCCCTTCGGGGATGTCGCGATTGACGATGAAAGCGGTCACGCCCTTGTCATCCAGGTCAATCAGTTCGCGGGCGGCACGCTCCGCCGCCACATAGTTGGCCTCATGCGTGCTGGCGCCCAGGTGGGGCATCAGGATGTCGGCGATATCCGCCACGCTCTTGAGACCGGGCTCATCCTTCGGATAGACGTCATTCAGGAAACGCAGCCCCTTGACCTTGCGGGCCTCGCGCAAGGCCGGTTCGTCGATGATGCCGGCGCGGGCACAATTGATAATGGTGGCATCCTGCTTCATCAGGCTGAGGAGGCGCGGGCCGACCAGACCGCGCGTACTCTCCATCTCGGGGATGTGCAGCGTGATATAATCCGACTCTGCGAACAACTCCTCCAGATCGGCCGGCTCCGCGCCGAACTCCCGTACCCGCTCCGTGGTGACCAGCGGGTCATACCCCAGAATGCGGCACTCGAAGCCACGCAACCGCCGGATCACCAGGCGGCCGATATTACCCAGACCTACAATGCCGACGGTCTTGCCGGTGATCTCGCGCCCCATGAAGGCCTTCTTCTCCCACTCGCCCCGGCGGACCGAGGCATCGGCCGGCACAATGAAACGGGCATCCGCCAGCATCAGGGCGATCACCTCTTCCGCCACGGCATTGGCGTTGGCGCCGGGGGTATTCATGACATCCACGCCACGCTTGCGGGCGTGCTTGATATCCACGTTGTCATAGCCGGCGCCGGCGCGCACCACCACCCGCAGTTGCGGCAGCGCATCCAGCACCGCGGCGGTCACTTTCTCACTGCGCACAATCAACGCATGCGCGTCCGCATGCGCGGCGGCCAGCTCCGGCAAGGGGGTCTTGGCGTCCTGTACGACGACATACCCGCCATGGCTGCGCAGGATCTCCGCCGCGATCGAGTCCAACTTCGTAGGAATCAGCACTTTTTTCATGCTTCAATACCCATGCTGCTTTTGCTATGGTTACGCGACTTAGACGACACTCGCCTGCCCTGGGAGCCGCGCCGTGCGACTCTGGTACACAGGGATGCGCAATCCGACAACGGAGTGCAGTCTACCGAGGGAGCACGGGCGACGCAAGCCTTGACCAACGAAATTGCTGTGTGCGGCGCCCGCCCGGGCCGCATGCAGACGGAGAGAGACCACATGATTGGCAGAATGGCAGTCCGCGTAAGCGGTTTCGTGTTGATGTTGCTGCTTCCGGCGTTTCTGGCATCCGGCCAGGATAACCGCGGCAGCACACCGGTCTTTCAGGAAACCGACCCATACGAAAAACCGGATCGCAAGGAGCCGTCCATGTGGCACCGTCCCTCGGCCGACACCCCGGCCGCGCAGTTGGCGCTGGCCAACCGGTATGCCCAGGAAGGCCGCCGGCGTCGTGCCATCTCTGCCAACCGGTCCCTGGTACACAAATGGCACACCTCGCCGGAAGCCGTCAGCGCACAACAGAATCTGGCGCGCCTGATCGAGGAAGCGGGTGATTTTGAGGATGCCTTCCTGGAATACCAATACCTGATTACGTATTTCGCTGGGCAGTTCCCCTTTCTGGAAATTCTGGACCGTCAATACCGCTGCGCCAACGCCTTTGCCAGCCGTGACCATCGCTTCCTCGGGCTCGCGCTCAGCTCCCAGCGCGACACCCGCCAGATGTACGAACGACTCCTGCGCAACGGGCCGAACTGGGCCAAAGCGCCGGAGGTGGCCACCCGGATCGGCGAACTGTACGAGGCCGATGGCGATGTGCCGGAGGCCATCGCCGCCTATGACCAGGTGCCGAACCGCTTCCCCAACACCGAGGCCGCCCATGCGGCCGCCTATCGCGCCGCCACGTGCCGCAGCCACTTCGCCCTGACCCATCCGCGGGATGCCCAGGCCCGCCAGGACGCGGTGACAGCCATACAGGCCTGCCTGAAGAAATACCCGCAGGACCCTCAGGCACCCACGCTGCGCGCCAGCCTGCAGGACCTGGAAGGGCAGACCGTGGAAGCCGCCTATGCGCAAGCCGTCTTTTATGACCGCAACCGCCACGATCGCGCCGCCGCCATCGCCGCCTACCGTGATTTCCAGCGTCGCTTCCCGGACGTGCCCCAAGCCAAAGAGGCGGCCGCGCGTCTGCAACTGCTGGAAAGAAAACCCATGCCCATGCCCAAACAAGGAGTAACCAATGAAGTCGTTCGTTAGTGGATGTCTGGCCCTGGCGTTGCTGAGCGGCGTAACCGGATGCGCCCAGTACCATACGGGCAGCGCCATCCCCGCAGACCTGCGCACCATCGCCGTGCCCCCGTTTGAAAACGCCTCCGGCCACCCGCGGGCGGAAGTGCTGACCACCCAGGCCGTACTCGCGGAATTCCGTCGCGATGGAACCCTGCAGATCGTGGAGCGGGAAAACGCCGCGCTAGAAATGTACGGCCGCATTACTAGTTGCAAGCTGGAACCGATGCGCTTTGATCACGACCACCCATACCGCACCGTGCAATACCGATTGACCATCACAGCCGACGTCAAGGTCTACGAACGCGCCACCGGCAAGGTCGTGGCCAAACTCGGCAAAGTCACGGGGAGCGACATCTTCAGCACCCAATCGGACCTGCCGTCCACGGAACGCGATGCCATGCCGCGTGCGTCTGCCAAACTGGCCCAAGCCATCGTGCGCGAAACCCTGTTGTCGTGGTAAGGTCCGGGCGCCGGCCGGCCACGACGCAACACAGCCAGGGAGACCGCCCATGCCAACCTACGAATACGAAGCCGCTGACCCCGCCGCCGCCTGCGACAAATGCCGCTTGGGGTTCGAACTGGTGCGCACCCTGCGCGATCCGCCGGTAGCCACCTGCCCCCAGTGCGGTGCGCCGGTCCGCAAATGCATCAGCGCCCCGGCCGTCGGCCGCTCCGGCTCCTGCCTCGACGACCGCGCCAAGAACGCCGGCTTCACCAAGCTCAAACGCCTCGGCAAGGGCGAGTACGAGAAGCAGTATTGACGCCGGATTAAGGCAGTGCGACGTGGCAGCCCGGCAGTAGGAAACGCGCGCTCATGCTGTTCAGGGCCAACCGCACATCATGAAAAGCGCCGGCCAGAGCCTCGAAGACCGCCGAGACGCCATATTTGTCCGCCAAGGGTGAATGACTGGCCACATGGACCTTTCCGTTAGAACATGGACAAAACCTGCCTAAGCGTACACGCCCAGACCTCCGACGGGGTGCACCACCTGACACGCCAGGCCCTGGCCGCACGGATCCAGCGGCTGACGGCCGGCGAACTGACCGGCGTGCACATCCCGGTGGCGCCCCCGCTCTTCTGCCACATGGCTGCCGGTAGCCACTACCATTCCCAGCCGGAGCTGTTCCTGCAGCTCAGCGGCACGTCACGCATGCGCCTGACGACCGGCGTACTGCACGTGGAGGCCGGCGACCTCTTGCTGGTACCGCGAGGCGTGGCGCATCAGGAGACGGCCGACTCCACGCGGGCGCCGTTCTGCAACCTGGTCTGCATGCATGCGCCGGGCCAGTTGCATTATCATGCAGGGCTGCCCATTGCGCAGAAGCGCACACCGCTGGCGCCCATCCACATCGCCGGCAGCTGCAGCACCGCTCACCCCTACGGCAGCCGGCTTTATGGCTACCTGAACGAGGCCGCCGATTTCGTAGCGGCCGGCCACCCCGTGCAGCATCCGGTGATCCACGGGCTGCTGCTGGCGCACCTCGCCCTGATACAAGCCTTGCTGGAGCAGGCCGAGCCAGCGAACCGAAACAGGGAATCCGCCCTGGTGGCCCGCGCCCGGCGCCTAGTCCGGGAACGGCTGGCTGAAGCACGCCTCTGCGTGCAGTACCTGGCGGAGCAACTGAGCTGCACGCCCGACTATCTCTCCACCCGGTTCCACCGGGAAACCGGTGTACGTCTGACCGCCCACATCAACCAAGAGCGTTGCCATCTGGCCCGTCACCTCTTGCGCACCACTGCCTGGAACATCGCCGAGATCGCGGACCGTTGCGGCTATGCCGACCCCGCCTATTTCTCCCGCGTCTTTTCACGACAGGCAGGGCTCCACCCTCGGGAGTTCCGGCACCGCGAATAAGCGATGGGTGTGCCACGGGCGCATCCCCCCAAACTGCGAGAGTTCAGCGCGAGGGTCGAAGGACTGCCTCATTTGAGGCGGATAAACCACGTCGAATGCACGAACTGACCCGAAAGAAGGCGCATCGATCGACAATCGGAGGCCCGAGAAGTCCGGC
>CAIOST010000383.1 GCA_903861045.1 uncultured bacterium
GATTCCTTGGCGGGCATGCCATATCAAGCAGTGATTGAGAAACCCAGTCCCGGCCGCAGGTGCAAAATCGACCATGCCGGGCACGGAGTATCTCAATCTTCCAACCTTCCAACCATCCAATCTTCCGCAGTTTGGGGGGATGCCCCCCGCAGCGCCGTTTTTAGTAAGCGGCTGGCGGCGGCTGGAACTCGGCTGGACTGACCGTGGTCTGGCTATCCGGCTTGCGCGTCCTGGCCGCGCCGGCATGGCTTAGCGCAAAACGCAGAGACCGCGTTTGTGTGTGCTACCAATCCCGTGGCTGCGCGCCTCGTGGCGAAGAGGCAGCGACAGCACGCCTGCAGGAATATGCCGTAGCGGCCAGCGCGCCGTGAATCACGTCAATTCGCGGAACGTGCCGAGCAGGCGCAGCAGGGGACTGCGCTGCATCCGGATGGCTTGCACCGGACAGACCTCGTGGCAGCAACAGCAGGCGATGCAGCGCTTGGCTTGCAGGATTGGCAACGACCCTTTCGTGACGCGCAGCGCCTGGGCCGGGCAGGCGGCGACACAGCGGCCACAGGCGACACAGTTGCGGGTGAAGGCTGGCCGCACCCAGACCAGCGGCGCGATCAGCCGGACCAGCGACTCCGGCAGGAGTTGCAGCATATGACCGGCACCGGTGGGAACATCCAAGTCACGGGCTAGCAGGGGGGTGTCACCGCGGCGCTCGAAGCACGTGGCCGGCGGCAGGTGGGCGCGATCTGCCAAATACGGGACGCGTCGCGGATCAATCCGCAGGGTCTGGCAGAGCGCTAGATCGAGCGCGATCGCATCGCGGGAGGCGGCCAGGAAGCCCAGCGGCACGGGTTTGCCATTGGCCGGCCCTTCGCCCTCCATGCCCACAATGCCATCGGCAATGGAAAAGTTCGGTGGCAGGGCGGCGTGCAGGGCACGTAGCAGGCGGCAGAATTGGCTGGGCTTGGGATAGGCCTTATGGAGTTGCGCTTTCTGGTAGCCCGGGAGCAGACCATAAAAGTTCTTTACCGCTGCTGTCAGCGTGGTGAGGGCGTGTGTCTTAACCTTGGGGAGATTCACAATCAGATCGGCTTCGTAGGCGGCCTTCGCCACGCCAAAGACAAACCCGTCGCGTTCGATCTGGCGCAGGCCACCCTGCTCAAAGCTCAACAGCGGTACCTGCTCTTCCTGACAGATGGCGCCGATACCGCTTTTCTGCCAGACGCGCGCCACATTCATGGCGCTGGCTGGGCTATCCCCCACCTGCACCACCGCGCCGGCCTGCCGCAGGCCGCGCACGACGTAGCGTACGACTTCCGGATGCGTGGTGACGGCTTGTTCGGGGGTGGCGTCGGCCAGTAGATTAGGTTTAACCAGCACGCGCTGGCCGGGTTGGACCAGCGCGCTCCAGCCGCCATGGTGTGCCAGAACCTGCTTCAGGGCAGGGGCGAGCGCATGACCGTAGTCCGCACAGGCCGCAAAGGAGACGACCGATAAATTCATGGCGCACAGGGTAGCGCCCGCCGGCCGTCGCGGCAAGCTTGGTGTGTGTGCTTGCGTTCGCTTCGCATTCTGACGGTGAATGTGATAATGTGCTGACGGTTTCTACTGCTGTAACGACTCAACCAACTGCGTATAACGGAGAAAGACCATGGGCGAGAAGTGCTGTTCGGCTGACCATCAGGGGCATATTTGCGTGTTGGCCAGCGAGAAGAAGTTTGCGGAGATCCAGAAGCTGGTGCAGACGCCCCGGTTCCTCTGCTTCAATTGCGGGCGGGTGGCGGAGTCGGCAAAGAACCTGTGCAACCCGATGCCCATCGAGGATTGAGGGATCGGACCATTGGGTCAGTTTCCGGTGCGCCTATTTCATATTCTTGACAGCTAGATGGCCTTCTTGCGTTCCGCCAGCAAACCGATCAGCAGGAATAGGCCGATCACCACGGGCGCAAGGTAGATCCGGTCGAGCTTTTCCAGCCCCAGTTCACAGAGGGTGGTAAAGACAAACGCCAGCGTGCCATAGCCAAAGGCGCAGACCAGCACCAGGATCAGCAGCCGCAGCAGAAAGTGCAGCTCCTTGATCAGCCCCTTGACTACACCATGCACCTGCTCGCCGTACAAAAATAAGATCGTCGCGGCCAGCGAGAGCGCAATCTTGGATACATGGGGGTGCAGAAAATTTGACAGGGATAGAAACAGATCATGGATCATATGCATCGCCCCATCCTTTCACGGGTTGCCAGAAGAAATTGTGACAAAGTTTGCCTGCGGTTGCAAGCCGTGTACTACGGAATACAGCAGTCGCTGCGCTGGTGCGTACGCGTGTAGGCGCTTTCGGGGGTCGCAAGCGGAGGGTTCAGGTAGCGTTTCCCAGGGTTTTGCGAGAGCATCAGGAGGCACAATACTTTTCAGGGTCGGAATCAATAACGTCAATCCTGTCAATCCTGTCAAAATAACTTCCAGTAATTTAAATGGCGTAGTCGCTGCGGGTCCGGCAGCCCCGCTTTCCAGATCGTTGCGCTCTGTGGCACAATAATTGCTATCTGCAAGTGCGCCATCGTGGTATGTTTAGTCGTTAGACAAGGAGATGATTTATTATGATGATCATGACCAAGCTGTTCCGCACCTCTCTGGTTTTCGCCGTGGCTGCCTTTTTGGCGGTAACGGCGAGCCACGCGTTGATCAATCCCACCTTCACGCCGCTCCATCTGGTGAAGCAGGCCAAGCTGATCGTGTCGGTCGACCTCAAGCCGGGGAAGTCCACTGATCAATACGACGCCGTCATCCGCGAAGTGCTGAAAGGGAAGACGGAGCGCAAGGCGCTACAGATGGATCTTTCCAAGGCACGCGACGAACAGAACGCCGACATGTTTCGCAAGCTGGCTGCGGCAGGCGCGCCGGCCTTGTTCTTTGTGGGCGAATTTTCGGAGCAGGGTGGCGGCGCGCCCCAGTTGGCCGGCTTGCTAAGCGTCTCCGGCAAATGGGCTTCGTGCGTCGGAACCCCGGATGGCAACTGGCTCTTCGACAATATCGAAGGCAAGTTCCAGGCAGTCTGGGCGGGCGGCACGGATATGCTCCGCCGGGCCGTGGACTACATTCTCACGGACGACGAACCGGACATGCCGGTCAGCGACGGCGTGGCCTGGCATAAAGAAGCCGTGCAGATCGCCAAGTTGGATGGCCAGATCCGGTCGGTGCGGCCGGTGGATCTGGATGGCGACGGCCGTCTGATGCTCTTTGTGGCGCGGGACAGCGGGGACCGTCTGCTGGTGTACGATGACACGACCAAAAAGTTCACCGACATCACCGAGGCGCGCGGGCTGCAGTCCAAATCGCAGGCCTTCGCCTGGGGCGATTTCAGCGGCCAGGGGAGACTGGCCTTGTTCTCCTTTGATGGCAAAGCCCTATCCCTGCACGTGCCGCAGGCGGACGGGAAGTTCAAGGTGCAGGTCGTGGCTGCGGCGGCGGCCCTGGCCGGAGGGTGCGTCGGATTGTCGGCACTCGACGGCGTGGTCAAGGGGCGCGCCAGCCTGCTCGTCAGTGCAGTCGACACCTGCCCGGTGCTCGTGGCGCTGGACGCGGACAACAAGCCCGTGGTCACGGTTTTGACCGCTGAAGGGCTTGACCTGAAGAAACTCGGCGCAGCGGGCGCGTGTCTGGTGGCGGATTTCGACGGCGACGCGCTGGCCGACATCCTGGCCCTGCGCGAGAGCGGGAGCGTGCTGTTCCGCGGTTTGGCGGCAGGCAAATTTGCGCCGGGCGTGGCGTGTGCGGTGCAACTCGGCAAAAGCCCTGCCGGTGCCTGCCTGGGCGACTTTGATGCCGATGGGCGCTTCGACGTGCTCTGTGTCAATGCTGCGGGCACGTATGTCTGGCAGAACGAGGGCGCGGGCAAGTTTACCGAAGCGCTGAATCTCAGCGGCGAAATGGCCTATATCGGCGGCGTAGGCGGGGTGGACTGCATGTCCGGAGACGTCAACAACGATGGACGTCAGGACGTGTTGATTGCCTATGGCAAAAACAACGACGCCAGCCCGCTTATCTTCTTTAACCGCGGCTTCCGCTGCTTCGGCCATGCCCATACACTGGATCTGGCCGAAAATAATCTGCTCGACGTGGCGAAGCAAGGTCAGCAGACAGCCTGCCTGGGCGATTTCAACGGCGATGGCGCGCAAGACATGGCTCTGGCGCTGCGCAACGGCGAGTTGTGGATGTTCTTCCGCGCGACCCATAACCAGGAGACGAGGGCTGCCCTCGCGTCCCTGCCGGCAGGCGGCGAGTGCAAGGGGCCTGTGACCGTCACCGGCTGGATCGGCAAACGCGGCCTGGGCGCGTGGAACGTCCAGCCCGGCGTGAGTCAGGCGTTCTTCTGCCGCAGCGAGGCCGGTCCCGTGACGCTCAAGTGGCGCCTGCCCGGCGGCCAGGAACAGTCCAAGGAAGTCGTCCTGGAAAAGGCCGGCACGCTGAAGGTGGAGATCAAGTGAGGGTGTGACGATCAGGGGGCGAATCGACTGCCATCGACTGCCATCGACAGCAATCGGTATCAATCGATCGCAATCGATGGATAGAAAGAGCGCAACGAATGAACCGAACGCAAAGCAAACACGCAATGGCGCGAGTGTGGCCCATCGTGGCGATCATGGCAACCCTCTGGCTGGCGGGGGCGGCAGAGGGCTGGGCCGCGGACGCGCCGGCAGCGGCGGGTGCGACCGCGCCAACACAGACCGTCGGCAAATTGGCGCTGAACGGCGCAATGTATGAAGGCGAGATCCGGGACGGTAAGGCCAAAGGGAAAGGCACGTTGACGTTCGGGGACGGCCGGAAGTACGTCGGCGAGTTCAAGGACAACCAGCGGCATGGGCAAGGGACCTGGGCACTCGAGGGCTTCAAGTACGAGGGCGGGTGGCAGAACGATAGTTACCACGGGCAAGGGACCGAGACATACCCCAGGGGCCGGAAGTATGTGGGCGAGTTCAAGGACGGCTACCGGAACGGACAAGGGATCATGACCTTGCCAGATGGCCGGAAGTTCGAGGGCGAGTGGAATCGGAACAACTATGTGGGCTCGGCCGCGGCCAAGCCGACGGCGGGTGGGGGGCTTGACCAGCCGTCCGCAGTGCAGAAACCGGGTTCGGAGCATCCCGGGGCGGTGCGCGCCGCACGCGGGGTGTCCGATCCAAGCCTCGTCGTCTGGTACACGTTCGACGAGGGCGCCCGGGACTCATCGCTGAACGGATTGCACGGCGGCATCGAGGGTACCGTACCGTGGGAGAAAGGGTTCATTGGCTCAGGCGCGGCGGCCTGCCGGGAGGGCAGCATTCGCCTGCCGGACCTCAGTGGCAGGTTTACAACCGAGGCGACCCTCTCGGTGTGGATCAAGATGGACAGCGGGGCGGCCTTGGGACAGAGCATCTTCAACTTCGGCGAGGGCGGCCCGGAGCACTACCCGTGGACCGATGGGGCGATCTATGTGGACGTTCTCCGGAACGGCCAGGTGTCGTTCCGGGCGCCCGCCACGGTGGACCGGGCGAAATGGCACCACCTGGCCGTGACGCACAAGCCCGGACCCGATACCTGGAAGTGCTACATCAACGGAACGCTGGTATGCGCTGCCGCAGGCCAGGACGCGATCACCTTGCCAGCGGGATCCAACCTGGGGAATGGCGGATATGGCTACGCCGCGGCCGCGTTTGACGACTTCCGCCTCTACAGTCGGGCACTTTCCTCTAACGAGGTTCAGGCCCTTTACGGCCAGGGGATTGAGCCGGCCGCGCAGGTTGCGACGCCACCACCGGTTGGCAGCGACGCGGCCGTACTGGTAAACGAGGACACGGTCTGGCGGCACCTGCACCTGGAGGGGCCCTCCTACTTCCTGCTCGACGATCCGGCACCGGAAGTTAATTTTAACTTTGGCACCCCGGAGATCGTCCCGACGGCCTTGGGTCCCATGGCCATCGTCGGTATGCGGCATGGCTTCAATCAGTCTCAGCCGATGAGGTGGCAACCGGAGGCGACCTCGCCGGCGCCGCCGCCGGACTGGGCCAGCCCGACGTACGACGATAGCCTATGGCTGCGCGCTAGCTGGCCTCAGCCGGTCCCCGATCTGAGCCGGGGGGTGGTCGAGAAAGAGGCCGCTTCTTTTCTAAAGAAAGCCAATCCGTTCGACACGGTGGTGGTGCTGGCGCGCAGTCGCTTTGAGATCAAGGACCCGCAGCGCGTGAAGACCTGCCGTCTTTCGCTGGATTATTGGGGCGGCGTCGTGGTGTATGTGAACGGCAAGGAAGCCGCTCGTGGCCATCTGCCCGGCCAGGAGACCAACCTGCTGGCGCGACTGGCCGAGCCATACCCGGAGAAGGTTCTACCCTTTAAGAGCCCCTTCGCTGCTGCGGGATGTCTCCGGCAGTTACGCGAAGTGGAGATTCCTGCGTCGCTGCTGCGGCCGGGCGTGAATGTGCTGGCCGTGGAGGCTCATCCCGCACCGATCCCATACTCCACATGGAAGCGCTTCGACGAAAACTATGCGTGGCCAGCCATCGGGGTGAAACGGGCGCAACTGACCGTGGCGCCGGCGGACGCCGCGGTAACGAGTGGGTTGCGACGGCAGGGGCTGCAAGTATGGAATTGCGCGGCGAGCGACACGCTGACCGTCGGGAACGACTTGCGCGAGACGGGGCCTGTTCAGCCGGTGCTGATCCGTGCGGCCCGGAACAGCGTCTTCTCCGGTCGCTTGGTGGTGGGGTCCGATCAGACGATCAAGGGGTTGACGGTGAGTGTGGGGGATCTGGTCAAGGTTGCAGCCGGGGTGGAAACCTGTTCTCCAAAGGTGGCTGCTGGCGTCACCGGTGCCGCTAAGATCCCCGCTTCGGCAGTCCGCGTGCGATGCGCCGTGCCCGCCACCGCCGGGAAATCCTGGGTGCCGGCGGGGCGGTTCGACGGTCTGCTCGATCAGATCCCGGCGGAGATTCCGGCCTACGTGGCAAGTACGGCTACCAAGGCACTGGCGCCGCTGTGGTTCACGGTGCGGGTTCCCGCCACCGTGGCGGCCGGCCGGTACGAGGGCCGGATCACGATCGCGGCACAAGGATTCCCGCCCCAGACCGTGCCGCTGCACGTGGAGGTGTGCGACTGGACTATGCCCGATGCGCAAGACTGGCGTATGCAGAACTTCATTTATCACGCGGAGGAGATGGAGGCGAAGTACTACGGGGTGACAAACTACTCCGCCAGGCATCTCGAACTGGTGGGCAAGACGCTGGCCGTGCTGGCCGAGGTGAACTCGCGGCAAGTGATGGCCAATCTGGTGTGTGACTTTTTCGCGTCTGGATATTTTGGCAACAACTCCAACCCGGAGTCGCTGGTGAGGTGGGTCAAGCAGCCGGACGGCACCTTCAAGCACGACTTCACGAACTTCGACCGCTATCTGGACATGGTGGCCAAGACCATCGGCAAGCCCCGGACCCTGCGGCTGAATTGTTGGGGCGAATACAATCCCAAGCGTACCAATACGACTTGGATCGACGCGGGCTTCGACAACACCGGGGAGCGACCGGTGACCGTGTTCGATCCGGCGACCGGCCAACTCAGCCGCATGAAGCAACCGCCGCTGGGCACGGAGGAGAACTACCGGTTCTGGAAGCCGGTGTTCGACGAGGTGCTCACGAAGATCAAGGCCCGCGGCTGGCTGGAAGAGACTACCCTGGGCTACAACGCCTGGTTTGCCTCGTCCTTCCCGTCCCTGGTGGACGTGGCGAACCGGCTGTGGCCCCGCGGCGAGTGGAGCTTCACTGGCCATAACGGCTCTCAGGACATGCTGTTTCGCGGATCGGATACCAACCTCGCCATGGTCGTGCGTCACAGCGACACGGTTTATGTGGCTCCGCGCATGGGTGTTCAAACCGCACCGAAGGAAGTGAAGATCGGATGGGCCGAGGAGGCGCAAAGCAAGATCTACATGCGCGCCGGGGACCGTCAACCGCTGTGGCTGCTGGATGGGCCGCGGCGCAACACCTTCACGTTTGGCTGCCGGATGTATCAGCGCGACGATTTTCCGTTGAGCGATATGCGGCTCCTGGCCGAGAATTACGTGCTTTTGAACGGGTTTGACGGTCTGGGCGATTTCGGGGCGAATCTCTACCCGATGAAGAAACCGGCGGGCGGCTATTACATCCCGGCCGCCGGGGCCGGCACAGGGTGGTCCGGGGACTACCGCAGCACGCTCTCCCTCCTCTATCCCGGCCCTGACGGCCCGGTGGCGACTGAGCGCTTTGAGGCACTCCGCGAGGGGCTGGAACTGTGCGAGGCCGTCATGTTTGTCAAAAATGCGCTGGCAAAGAAACGCGAGCTGCTTTCGTCCGACCTGCAGCAGCGGGCGGAGCGCTATCTGAGCGACCGCGATTTCCACTACCCCCGGCTCGATTTCCGCGTGCGGTACCTCCAGGCTGCGGAAGACGCACGCCTGCTCGCCCTGGCTGGCGAGGTGGCTAAGGAGTTGGCGGGGAAGAAGTGATCGGCAACCCGGGAGACGGAATTTTGACGAATTCCGGTCCGAAGATAACGGGAATCAGTTGAGGAGAAGACATGCTAGCTGACTATCACATGCACACACCGTTCTGCCGACACGCCCACGGCGAGCCCGAGGAATATGCGGCGGAGGCGGTACGCAAGGGGCTGTCGGAGATCTGTTTTACCGATCACTCGCCCGCGCCCGCAGGTTTTTGGTGCGACGGTATGCGGCTGGACGAGTTTCCTGCCTATCAGGAGGCGGTGTTCCGGTGCCGGGAATCCGCCGCGATCCCGGTGCTGTTCGGGATCGAGGCGGATTTCTTACCGGACCCCGACTTCCTGGCCTTCGCCCGGCAATGGCTGCCGGCCCAGCCGTTTGATGTGGTGCTGGGATCCGTGCATATCATCCGGGGGTGGGTATTCACGCACGGCGGGGAGTCGCTGGAGAAGTGGAAGACGGTGGATGTGGCCGCGGTCTGGCGGGAGTATTTCGATTTGGTGGGGCAGATGGCCGACACCCGGTTGTACGACATCGTGACTCATCTTGACGCGCCAAAGCATTCCGGCTACTGGCCGCCGGAGTCGCAGATCCCGGAGATCGTGCAGCCGGCGCTGGACCGCATTGCCGCCGCAGGTATGGGAATCGAATTGAATACGTCCGGCTTGCTTAGGCCCTGCAAGGAGATCTATCCTTCGCCCTTGATCTTGAACTTGGCGCGGGAGCGAGGGATTCCCATTAGCTTCGGATCAGACGCTCACGGGCCGCAGGATGTCGGCCGGTATTTCGATCAGGCGCTCAAGCTGGCCAAGGATGCGGGATACACGCACTGCCTGCGTATGCGTGGGCGGAAGAAGGAGTTGGTGCCGCTGCCGGGTGGGTGAGAAGAGTGTGGGAGTGTGTGGGTGTGTGAGTGTGTGAGTGGGTGAATGGGTAGGCTTCAACTGCAATCGACAGCTTTCGATAGCGATCGACAACAATCGATGGATAGAACGGGAGTAGCGGATGATGTGCAAGCCAAGCAAACACAAACTGGCGCGGGTGTGGCCCGCCGTGGCAATGATGGCCCTCTGGCTGGCGGGCGCGGCGGGCGGCTGGGCAGCGGATGCGCCGGGGGCGACAAACAAACCGGTCGTCGCCACCGACACCGCCGTGCTTCTGGACGAGAACACGGTCTGGCGACACCTCCACTTGGAGGGACCTTCCTTCTGGCTTCTGGATATTCCGAATGCGGGCGCCCTGGTCAGGAGGCCGCAGTGCGTCAAGACGGCCGCAGGGACCTTGGCCAAGGTGGGACTCGTGGTGGGCGGCGGCAACGGCGGCCGCCAGTCAAGTCCGCGTGATTGGCCATCGGAGGCGACCTCGTTACCGCCGCCGCCCGACTGGGCCAGCATGACGTTCGACGATGGCGCGTGGATGCTCGCCTATTGGCCTCAGCCGGTTGCTGATCCGGAATTGACCGGGTTCCTGGAAGGGCATATACCCGTGAAATCGTCCAGTCCCTTCGATACGGTCGTTGTGCTGGCGCGCAGCAGATTTGAGGTCAAGGATCCGAAGCGTGTGAAAGCGTGCCGCCTCTCGCTGGATTATTGCGGTGGAGTGGTGGTGTATGTGAACGGCAAAGAAGCGGCCCGTGGCCACCTGCCCGGCAAGGAACCCGACATTCTTGAGCGACTGGCCGAGGCCTACCCCACGAACGCACTGCCTTGCACTCGTGCGGGTGACAAACGGACAGGAGAGGGCCTTGTCCGGCAGTTGCGCGACATCGAAATCCCGGCGGCGCTTTTGCGTCCCGGCGTGAACGTGTTGGCTGTAGAGGCTCATCCGACGCTGATTCCCTACTCCGTCTGGAAGCGCTACGACGAGTTCTATGCTTGGCCGTCTATCGGCGTGCTGAAGGCGCGCCTGACCGTATCGCCGGCAGATGCCGCGGTCACGAATGGCCTGCGCCTCCGAGGACTCCAGGTCTGGAATTGCGCGGTGAGCGATATGGTGACTGCCGGGAACGACTTGCGCGAAGTCAGCGCGCCGGTGCGGCCGGTGGTAATCCGCGCAGCGCGCAACAGCGTCTTCTCGGGGCGGCTGATAGTCGGTTCCGACCAGACGATCACGGGGTTGACGGTGAAGGTGTCGGACTTGGTTCGGCTTCGCAAATCGTCCTCGAATGCCAGAGTCGAGAACGAGGACGAAGGCGACGGCGCCAAGCTTCCCGCTTCGGTAGTCCGGGTGCGTTACGCCGTGCCCGCCACGCCCGACAAATCCTGGGTGCCGCAGGGACGGTTCGACGGATTGCTGGATCATATCCCGGCGGAGATTCCGACCTGCGTGGCAAATACGGTCACCAATGCACTTGCACCCCTGTGGTTCACGGTGCGGGTTCCCGCCAACGTGACGGCGGGCCTGTACGAAGGTCGGATCACGATCGCGGCGCAGGGATTCCAGCCCCAAACCGTACCGCTTCAGGTGCGGGTGTATGATTGGACCCTGCCCGATCCGCGGGAGTGGCGCGTGCAGAACTTCATTTACCATGCGGAGGAGGTCGCCGCGAAACACTACGAAGTGCCGAACTACTCCGACAAACACTTCGAACTGGTGGGCAAGTCGCTCGCCTTGCTGGCCGAGCTGAACTCGCGGCAAGTGCAGGTCAATCTGGTGTGTGACTTCTTCGCGAACGGCTATTCGGGCAGCATGAACTCCAACCCGGAGTCGCTGGTGCGCTGGATCAAGCAACCCGACGGTTCATTCAAACATGACTTCACGAACTTCGACCGCTACCTGGAGATGGTGGCCAAGACCATTGGCAAACCGCGAACCCTGCGGCTGAACTGCTGGGGCGATTGCAATCCCGGGCGCGTGGGCACGCCCTGGATCTCCGAGGGGTTCGACAATTCCGGGCAACGGCCGGTGACCGTGCTCGACCCGGCGACCGGCAAACTCAGCCGTATGAAGCAACCGCCGCTGGGTACGGAGGAAAACTACCGGTTCTGGCAGCCGGTGTTCGATGAAATGCTCAAGAAGATCAAGGCGCGCGGCTGGCTGGATGAGACCACCCTGGGCTACAACGCCTGGTTTCAGTTGTCTCTGCCGAAACTGGTGGACGAGGCGTACAGGCTTTGGCCCGGCGGCGAGTGGAGTTTCACCGGGCATAACGGGGCGCAGGACCTGCTGTTCCGGGGGACGGATACCAACATTGTCATGACCGTGCGTCATGCCGACACGGTTTATGTGGCCCCTGGCCCACGTGAACCGCTGTGGATGCTGGATAAACCGCGGCGTAACACCTTCATCAACGACTGCCGAAATTTCCAGCGGGAGGAGTATCCTATGCATCGTATGCGGATGCTGGTCGAGAACTACGGTGCCAACTACGGTAGCGGATATGATGGCGTGGGCGATTTCGGGGCGGATCTCTTTCCGCTTAAGCGTCCGGTGGGCGGATACTACATCCCGGGGGCCAGTTCGGGCACGGGATGGGCCTCGGACCACCGCAGCACCCTGGCCATCCTCTATCCGGGTGCCGACGGCCCGGTGGCGACCGAGCGCTTCGAAATGCTGCGTGAGGGCGCGGAGCTGTGCGAGGCGGCCCTCTTCGTCAGAAACGCACTGGCGAAAAAGAAGGATCTGCTTCCGGTGGCCCTTCAGCAGCGGGCGAAGAGCTGCCTGCTCGAACGCGACGCGGCTAACAATCGCGTGGCCTTTCGCGCCCGGTGCATGCCTGGCGAGGAGGACGCGAAACTGCTTGATCTGGCTGGCGCGGTGGCGCAGGCGTTGGCTTGCGCCAAGCCGGCGGCGGCGAATGTCAAAGGCTCGGACAGCAGGACTCCGGCGCTGCCTATCGCGAAAAATGTGCCGATCAAGATCACGGGCGGAACGGTTTCGGCGTACGACGATGCGAAGGGGGTCCGGTGGACGGTGCTGGTTTTCACGAACAACGGCACGTGGGAGGTGGCCAAGGACGGCTTTGTTGATGTGCTGGTGGTCGGCGGGGGGGGGGGGGGCGGCGGCGGCGGTGATAATGGCCCGGGCGGTGGCGGCGCGGGTGGCGTGATATTCCGCGAGGCATACCCCGTGACGGCCGGCAACTACCCGGTGATCGTGGGCGCTGGCGGGACCGGCGGCGTGAATGGTGGCGCCGATGGCATTGACGGTGGCTACTCCTATTTTGGCGCGTTGACTGCCTTTGGTGGGGGCGGCGGCGCACGATCTGGCGGCGGTAGCGGATACCATGGCGGTTGTGGCGGAGGTTCGGCGAACAAAGGGGGTCCCGGAACAGGACGCCAGGGGATGGACGGCGGGTGCTACACGAATGCTCCGGGCCCGGCTTACGGCGGTGGCGGTGGTGGCGGCTTCACGGTGGCGGGTGGCAACGGGTCGGAAAAAGCTGGCGGGACCGGTGGCGACGGCATTGACATGACCGCGTGGCTCGGCAGCGTCAAAGCTGGCGATAGCGGCTGGTTGGCCGGCGGCGGCGTGGGTGGGACGTATGATGACTCGGGCAACGCCACGAAACCGAAAGGCGGCGGTGGGTACAACGGTTCCAAGAAC
>CAIOST010000384.1 GCA_903861045.1 uncultured bacterium
CCGCCCGGGTTCACGCGCCTGGCGCAGACCGCTACCTGCCCCAATGCCGCCATGGGCGACGCCGCCCGCCGTATCTTCGGCCTGCAGTTCCACCCGGAAGTCGTCCACACCCCCCAGGGCACCGCCATCCTGCGCCATTTCCTGTTCGACGTCTGCGAATGCACCGGCGACTGGCGCATGGCCTCCTTCATCGAGGAGAGCGTCGCCACCATCCGCCAGAAGGTCGGCAGCTCCCATGTGATCTGCGGTTTGAGTGGCGGCGTGGATTCCTGCGTGGTCGCGGCGTTGCTCCACCGTGCGATCGGCCCGCAACTCCATTGCATCTTTGTGGACAACGGGCTGCTGCGCTACCAGGAGGCCGAGCAGGTCGAGACCACCTTCCGCGACGGCTTGGGGCTCGACCTCCATGTGGCCCATGCGCAAGATCTGTTCCTCGACGCCCTGCGCGGCGTGACCGACCCCGAGGTCAAGCGCAAGACCATCGGCCGCATCTTCATTGACGTTTTCGCCGCCGAGGCGCGCAAGCTCCACGACTGCCGCTTTCTGGCCCAGGGCACCCTCTATCCGGACGTAATCGAGAGCGCCTCCCCCATCGGCGGCCCCAGCGTCACCATCAAGAGCCACCACAACGTCGGCGGCCTGCCGCCCGACCTGAAGTTCGAACTGATCGAACCGGTGCGTGAGCTTTTCAAGGACGAGGTCCGCGCGCTCGGTCGCGAACTCGGGCTCGTGCCAGAAATGGTGGACCGCCAGCCTTTCCCCGGCCCCGGCCTGGCCGTGCGCATCCTTGGCGAGGTCACGCGCGAGCGCGTGGACCTGCTCCAGCGGGCCGACCTGCGCGTGCAGGAGGAGATCCACAAGCTCCCCAACTACCGCGAGATCTGGCAGGCCTTTGCCGTCCTGCTCCCCGTGCAGTCGGTGGGCGTCATGGGCGACGGCCGCACCTACGAGAATGCCTGCGCCATTCGCGCCGTGCATAGCCTCGACGGCATGACCGCCGACTGGGCGCGCCTCCCCTACGAAACCTTGGCCCGCATCTCCAACCGCATCATCAACGAGGTGCGCGGCATCAACCGCGTGGTCTACGACATCTCATCCAAGCCCCCTGCCACCATCGAGTGGGAGTAATAGCGGACGCCGCATCCACAGCGTACAAGCTCAACTGCCAGAGTTCGGGTTCATGATGCAGGGGGCAATGGTTCCCCTGCCAGCGCGGCCAGGATCAGGCTCGCATACGTCATATCCGCTTGGAACTGGTCCAGGCCGAACGACTCATTCGGCGCGTGGATGGCGTCTTCCTCGCGGGCAAAACCCACCAGCAGCGGCGAAGCGCCGGAGACATCGCGCAGCGCGCCAATCACGGGGATGGAGGCCCCCATCCATTCAAACACCGCCCCGCGCGGATCCAGTTGCTGCAGCACCTCCTCCGCCAGCCGCATCACCGGCGTCTCCAACGACAGCCGCAGCGCCGGCGCTCCCGTGGAAAGTTCCGAGATCTCCAGCGTCAACCCGGGTGGACAGTTGGCCTGCAGGTGCGCCACGATCTGCTCGCCGCTGGCGCGCGGCGATTGTCCCGGACAGAGGCGCGCACTGAGTTTGGCCACGGCCTGCGCCGGCAGCACAGTCTTGGACCCCGGTCCGCCATACCCGGAGTGCACGCCGTTGACTTCAATCGTAGGCCGGAAACTGGCGCGCTCCACCGCCGACAACCCGGCCTCACCCCCCAGCGGCGCCACGCCGATGGTCCTTTCGTATTCAGCCGCATCAAACGGCTCCGCCTGCGCGCAGGCGAGCTCCTGCGGCGTGGGCGGCACCACGCACTCCAGGAACCCCGGTACGGCGATCCGCCCCTGTGCATCGTGCAAACTGGCCAGCAAGCGTGCCATGCCGGCCGAAGCGTTCGGCGCCACCCCGCCGTGCGAACCGGAATGCAAATCGCGCGTGGCACCCCGCAAGGTAACCGTCAGATGCAAAATCCCACGCATCCCGGCAATAATCGCCGGCCGACCGGAAGCATGCGCACTGGAATCACTCACCAACATGACATCCGCCTGCAAGCTCTGGCGCCACTGGCTCAAGCAGGCGATCAAGCCATCACTGCCGGACTCCTCCTCGCCCTCCAGCACCAGGCGAATCGTTGGGACTTCCACCCCCGCCGCCAGCAGCGCGGCCACCCCCTGCAGAAAGGCGAAGATCTGCCCCTTGTTGTCCGAGGCGCCGCGCGCATAGACCCGCCCCTCGCGCAACTCCGGCTCAAAGGGCTGCGAGCTCCAAAGCTCCAGCGGGTCGGCCGGCTGCACATCATAATGGCCGTAGAATAGCACTACTGGCGCCCCGGGTTTGCCCGGTCGCTCTGCCAGCAACACGGGGTGCTCGTTCGCCAGCCGGATCTCGGTCACAAAGCCCATGGCACGGACATAGCGCTTCAACCAGGCCGCACACCGGGAACAATCGCCCAAGCGCTGGCGGTCCGCGCCAATCGACGGGAAGCGCAACAGTTCAAACCAGTCGGCAAGAATCTGCGCTTGATGCTGCTCAAAATAGGCGTGGGCCAACTCCGTTGTGATCATACGCACTCCTTATGCCTGCCGCGGCCGCCGCCCGCAGCTACCTCCGCCGGACGCACCGGAGCGGATCAGCGGCACCCCGGGATCATATCCGTTCGCCTCACCGCCGACAACCAGCACTTGAGAGGCAGCTAGGACGTACAAGCTGCATTTCCGGGCATTGGCGGGACACCTCCGGGATGGACAAAGCAGATTCCATTCAGTCTCGATACACGTCCTTCCGATGAGCGACCCTGACGACACACACAACGAGAATGTCATCCTGAATCTCATACAGGACCCGATAGACGCCGCACCGCAGGCGGTACTTCTCCGATCCGCAGAGCTTCCGCGCTTGCGGCGGTCGCGGATCGTCGGCTAACGTCGCCATGGCAGCCACGATTCTCTGGACATCCTGTTTCGGGATGGGATCCAGGTCTTTACGCACCGACTTGCGAAATCGCACCTCATATCTTGCCATGGCGCTTGAGCTCCTTCACGAAAGCTTCAAACGCAACGGTGGGCTCGTTCTTCCGTGCGTCGAAAAAGCTCAAGTCCTCGGCATCTTCGGCCAGTTCGGCTCGAATGGCGTCATTGAGCAGATCCGATACGGACCGAGACGTTTCGACAGACTTCAGGCGCAGCGCCCTATGCAGCGTCGGTTCAAGATAGACGGTTGCCCGCTTGGTCAGTGTGGTCATCATGCACCTCCAGTTATGAGAAGTATAGTAACGTCATAGCACTATAACGTCAAGACGTTATCATTTCCTCACCATAACCATTAGGTGCCAATGTTCAGGGTTCAAGGTTCAGGGTGCTGTCTCAGCCGACCGCCAGCGGGCCGGTGACGGTTTGGCTGAGGACAGCCAACCCTACCGCGTCGGCCGAACGGTAGCGCGGGTTCACCCACGAGCCCAGCGCACAAGGCCCGTATGAACCGAGCGCGGCTGGCCGCCCTCAGCCTGGGGCGGGCCGGGGGCTACGGCCTGTGGCATCCGTCGCTGGCGACTGACTCGCACGGCGGGGCCGCCGGACCCGCCGCCGCCAAAGGCGTGCGCCTGAATCTGCCGCAAGGCTTGGGAGGGCGAACCTCCCGCCGAGCCGGACACGGCTCCGTTGGCCGCGCAGGAGAGGGGAACCGCACCGCCCCGGCGGGCTTGTGCTGCCCTTTACGCACAAGTTCTCCCGGACAAATACCAAGGCCGCAAAAGCCATAAAATTGACCTGTCGAACCGCAAATTGACGAATTTCGAACCGCAGAATCTCGAAGTTCCTCGTGAAACGCCAACGTGCGCAAGCAACTGTACCAGCGAAAGTGCCTCACTTCATGATTCGGACCTCGATATTCGGCAATTTGCGGTTCACTTAGGGGGCGAGACGCCATTTTCAACGCCCAACGCCCAACGCGCAACATCCAACAACCAACGCCCAACGGAACTTCGTGCATTCCCTTGGATGTTGGGTGTTGGGTGTTGAATGACGCCCATCTGCGGTTCGGCGGAACAAGTTTGTCGCTTTTTACGGCCGTAGTATTTGTTCAGGAGAACTTGTGTGTAAAGGGCAGGCCTTGTGCCGCCGGCGCGGAGAGTTCCTCGCCGGCGAGAAGACAGGCAAAAACAGCAGAAGATGTATCAGCGCGAGGTAAGACCGTAACGGCTGATCCTCGCGCCGCACCGTGGACTCGTCCGCAGCTCCAACGGGTAAGGTGTGCCGAGCCTGGCGAGAGTGCCCCTACGCGCCCAGCAGCAGTGGCCGGACCTCCATGGCAGCCAGGTCGTAGTGGCCGAGCTCCAGCCACCTGTCACTCCATGCCGGCTGGCAGCGGAGTTCGCAACTCATCGGGGCGGAGTAGAGGTTCATCGCGAACAGCGCCGAGCGCTTCCCGGCCGTGCGTAACGTACACCATACGTTCGGGTTGGAGCACTGCAGGCGCGGGGCGACGTCCAGCCGTTGCAGCAGGGCGGCCAGCAGGCGTTCATGTTCGCGCATGGCATGCAGGTAACGGGAGCCCAGGACGATGGCCCGGCCCCCGTTGCACGTGGCCCTCTGCCAGCACACCGGGCTACCGCTAACTTCGTCTACCCCAATGAGATCAGCGCCCACTGGAAGGGCTGGCCAGCAGAACGACTGGCCGTTTTGCAGGATGTTCACCACGCCAGCCACACTGATGCGCGGCGCCGGGTTGGCGTTCTTCTCGCCCGCGGCCGCGCCCAGGTAGTCCGCCAGCAGCGTGCAGGGCTCAAAGCGCTCGTCAACCGTCGGCAACACTGGCAGCAGCAGGGCTTTGCCGCCCGCCTCGAGAAAACGGATCAGGCGACGCTGCTTGTCGGCCGCCATGGCCGAGGCGCAGACGACGACCAGGGGCGTTGTCACGTCAGCCGCCCAGTCGTCGGCGCCGAGGTTGCAGCAGGCCGGCGACAGGCCGGCGCAGAAGGCGGTCGTGAGCGGTCCCTTGCGCAGGAACTCGGCGGCAGTCGCGGCCGACAGCGCGAACTCGCCCGGGGCCTGCCAGACCTCGGCCGTACGCAGCATCTCCAGATCGAGCGCAAAGCGGCAGCCGGCCTCCAGCTCCGCCTCGGCCAGCCAGGCGTTGTTCCGCAGGAAGAGGCCGACGTCCTTGATGGACTGGTACAGCGGCCGCACTTCGCCCGCAGCGCCGACGGCAGCGCCGTAGTCGTACAGGTCGGTGGTCGTCCCGGTCCCCGGGATGTTCGGGCCGCCGGTGTAGATGTAGAAGTTGCTGCCCTTCATGCCGAGGGCGACGTTCGCCAGGTAACAGGCCTTGGCGTCCACCGGCGTGACGGGGGGCCAGTCCGAAGCACTGCCGCCGGGCAGTTCGAACACGCTCGGCGGATAGCCCAGCAGCCGCAGCGTCTCACAGGAGAAGAAGGCCTCCACGGCGTACTGCGGCGTCGGGTTGTTCTGCCGCCAGTTCTGGTCCAGCGTGTAGTAATGATCGGAGCCCAGCAGGAAGGGTGGTGGCACGGCCTGCACCGTTTCGAGGAACCACAGGTTCGAGCCGGGGTTGGGCGAGTTGGTGATCAGCGGCGCATCGATGCCGCGGCCGCGGAGCATCTCCGCCAGCCGGCAGGAGTACTCGCCGATGCTGCCATAGTAGAAGTCGCAGTAGTCTTTGGCCCGACGCAGCGCGGTCGTGGTCGAGGTGTCGCCTGGGGCAGGGGGGCGCGCCGCCCCGAAGCTGGCGTAGTCGGAGCCCCAGAGGCGGTTCATCTCGGCCACGCTGCCGAAGCGCTGGCGCAGGAAGGCGGCGAAGCGTCCGTTTTCGCGGCCGAACTGCATGGTTTCGGCGTTGTAGTCGTAGCCGCCGAACCAGCGGTGGATGCCGGCCATCTCGTTGTCGAGCTGCACGGCGGCGATGGCGCCGCCACGGCCGACGCAGTGCCGGGCCAGGAGTGGGCAGACCTGATCGAACCACGCCGCCGTCTTCTCCAGGAAGAGCGGGTGCAGGTACGAGATAGACGAGCGCCGGAAGTCATTGCCCTGGAAGTTCCTGGCACGCAACTGCGGGTAGTTGTCGCAGAGCCAGCGCGGCAGCCCGTCGTAGACCAGTTCGGAGTACTGGTAGGGCCCCGGTCGCGCGATCACCCATAGCCCGGCCTCCCGGGCGGTGACGAGGAAGTCCTCCAGGTCGTGCTTGCCATCCGGGCCGCCGAAGACGAACTCGCCCTCGCTCGGTTCATGAATCAGCCACGGGACGTACGTCGCCAGGCAGTTCCCGCCCGCCTCGCGGAACAGCTCCATCCGCCGCCGCCAATCCGCCTTTGGCACGCGGAAGTAGTGGAACTCGCCGGAGTACAGGTGCACGGGCGCACCATGGATGCGATAGCAGCAGGAGTCGAAGGTGATGGGGTCCATGTGGGTCTTATTCTCTTGGGTTGAGCCCGTCGGTCGGCTTTGGCGGGACTCGGGGCGGGCAGGCCTGCGTAGCGTCAGCCGGGACGCCAGGAGCGGCGGTCACCGTACACATCGGCGCCCCTCGGTTCTCCGGGCAGGCACAGCGCAGTCCGCCCGACCATCCGGCTATCCCTTCCCGAGCCAAAACCGCCCTCATGGTACGACTTGCGGGGTCTAAAAGCAACGCCACCATCAAAAACAAGTTCCGACCACCCCTCTGAGCCACTCCCCCCCCCGCCTAGTTTACATAACCGCCGTTATCCGACCCTGAGGTGTTCCGACCCCCGCTCGGAAAGGCAGCTTGTACGTCCTATCCGTTCCCGATAATACTACGGCTTTGCGTGAACAGGTCGCTGGCGCTTTCACCCGAGCGCTAGGCGATCAAGCGCCACAAGCAATGGGTAACCAGCAAGCATGAGGGTGGCGGTTACGTGTCCGCGTGACAGCGAAAAAAACCCGCATAGTTCCTAGCAATTGTGAGGAGTTTTGCCGCAGCGCGGTTTTCTGATGCACAAACAGTTGCTGCGCTTAACGTTGCAAAAGTCTAGTCAACTAGACTTTTGAAAAACCAGACCACCTGACACCTGCTAGCCGCACCCTCGCGATGGAAACAATACCGTGGCGGGCTCCAGCGCGGGAGGGCGAACCTCCCGGTGAGCCGCGCAGGTCCACGTGTCCGGCTCGGCGGGAGCCTCGCCCTCCCGAGCCTGTCGGCAGACCAAGAACGAGCCTCTCGCGGCGGCGGGTCCGGCGGCCCCGCCCTACCGGCCTGACGGCATAGTTATTCGCACGCCAGTGGCGGCGGCCCCGCCCTACCGGCCTGACGGCGGATCACCTGCAACATAGCACCTGCCACTACCACCCACCACCTATCACCTAGCACCTACCACCTAACACCTACCACCTACCACCTGCCCCCTGCCCCAGCAGCTCGCGATAGACCGCCAGCAGCTCGGTGGCCACACGCGCCACGTCGAAGTGCGCCACCACATGCGCCCGGGCCTGCGCGCCCATAGCACGCGCGGCGGCCGGGTCAGCCAGCAGATGCAGCACCTGTCGGCCGAATGCCTCCGCGTCATCCGGTGCCACCAGATACCCCCCGACCCCCTCCGGCACCAGCGTAGCTGGTCCGGCCCGCCGAGCCGCCACCACCGGGATACCGGCAGCCATGGCCTCGCACACCACCCGGCCGAACGGCTCATTGGCCGCCGGGTGTACCAAGACATCTAAGGCCGGCAGCAACGCCGCAATATCATCCCGCAGCGCCAGCCAGTGCAGCGCCCCTGTCAGCCCAGCCGCCGCCACCTGGGCCTCCAGGGTGGCGCGCAGGTGCGGGTGGTTGCCACAGAGATCACGCCCAGCCAGCACGAACTGTACCTCCGGCCGCGCGCGGCGCACGGCGGCCGCCACCTCCAGGAAGAAAGCATGGCGCTTCCATGGCACCAGGTGCGCCAGCATCCCCACCAGCGGCAGATCCGGTGGCAGTTGAAATTCCTGCCGGGCCTTGGCACGATCCCCCGGCCGGAAATGCGCCGTATCCACGCCATTTCGGAGCAACCTGATCTTGGATCGCTGCGGCGATGGCACGAGTTCCGTCACCGCCGTGGCCACCGCTTCGGAGATTGCCAGCACACCGGCCACGCGGCGGCAGATCCACCGTACCAGCCAGCGCCGCAGGACCAGATCGCGCACATGCCACACTACCGGCACGCGCCCCGCACCGCCGCCAACCGCCACCGCCACCGCCGCCAAGGTCCCGTTGGCATGCACCAGATCGGGGCGCTCTGCGACCACCAGGCGCGCCAACACCCGCTGCGCGCGCCACATGCAGACTAGTTCCGGCACCGTACGCCAGGAGAGGCAGGCATGCAGCCGCAACACCGGTAGTGGCCGCACCGGCACACCGGCCGCGCCCAGCGCCACCGCCAGTGGACCATGCGGTACGGCCGCCAACAGGTCAACCCCGCGCGCGTGCAGCGCCTGTGCCAACTCCAGCAGACTGCGTTGCGCCCCACCCAGCTCGGCCACGCCATCCACCAGCATGACCTTCATTGGCCCACCAGCATCCGCACCTTCAACGTACCGCGGTTATCCAGACGCGCCGTGGCCGGCTCATTGATGGCGAGCGCCAACTCCCCGTCGGTCGCGGCCACAAAGCTCCCCTGTCGTCCCAGCGGCACGATCGCACCATCGGGTAGCACACGCGCCAAAAGTTGCCCATAATTCGCATGATTATGCAGCCGCGGATGCTGCATAGGATCCGAGTAATATTTAAAATAGGTGTCATCGTTCGGATAACCGCCGGCATCCACCATCTCGCCGCCCGACCCACAGGACCACGTGCCGCTGGCGGTTACGCGCACCTGGTTCCCTTTTTTGATGCGCACCCGCATCGCGGTCCAATCAGCACTGGCATTAGCCTCAAACTTGCTGGTCACATCCGCCGTATTGGGCGCCTCCAGCAGCGTCACCCGCAACGACTGCCCCGCCACCGGCGTCACCTGCTTTAACGCACCGTCCAGAAACCCCCGCTTGCGAAAAACCAGATCCACCGGACTAGCCGGCAGGGTGTAGTCAAATGGCGTCAGCATGGGCTGCTCCTGCTCCTGCAACACCTGATTATTGACCTGCACCGTCGCGCCTTCCGGCCGGCTTTCGAACCGCACCTTGACCTTGGCCACGCTCGGCTCCGTGGCGACGGCGGGTGTGCCGCGACCGGTCGGTGCCGACGCTCCGCCCGCCGACACGGGCACCGTGGAGGCCGGCACCGGCGTACCACCGGCCGCCACTCTGGTGGCGGCGGCATCCACCTCCAAGATAACCACATGGCGCGAAGGAATCTTAGCAGCCTTGGCCCGCAACTCGATGGTCCAGCCATTATTCGCATCCGGCCAAGCCGCCACATCCATGGGCAGGGCCGGCGGCACCGAAAGAATCCGCCAAGCCGGGGTAGCATTGCCCGGCACCAACTCCTGGTACGGGGTCACCTGCACCTGCCACGGATTCCCCATGCCGCCCTTACCACTGACCTCCTTAGGGAAAGTAATCCCCTTCAGCGGCACAGTGACGACCTCGATCGCATCGCGCACCGTGGCCTCCAACTTCACCAGCGGCGTCCACGTGGTACTTTCACCCTGTGCCTGCAACACGGCTGCCGTCGCAGGCGGCGCGGCCGTGGCCGCCGGCTTAGTGGCCGCACCCGCCACCCCCGTCCCACCACTGCCCCCCCCGCCATCCTGCACCAGCTTCCGCCAGAGTTGCTGTAACTTGGCCTCATCCGTAACCGGCGCACTCTGCTTGGCCAGCTCCTCCCCTAACTTCCGGGAGAACGTCTGATTCCACTTCCTGAGTTCGACCGCCTGCTTCTCTTCCACATCCCGGAGTTCCTGCTGGAACTCTTCCACGGTGCTCTCGAGATCCGACCGGACTTTGCCAGGCACCGCATACGACCCGCCCTTCTCAAAGGACGCTTGGACCTCCGTAAAGATCTTGACCGCGGCCGTGCCGGCGCCCGTAGCCGTAGGGTTCCCGGACAGTTTGGCTTTGGCCAGTCCCTCGCGCGCGCGCTCCAGCCGGTTATCAATAACCTTGCGCAGGCCTGCAGTGCGCTGCTGGGTGATCTCGGCGCGCTGCGACTCCGCCTCGCTCTTCACCTGCTGCACCTCTGGCGTGGCAAGGTCCGGCGTCTGCGCCCGCACACCCGCCACCCACAGCACACCCAAGACCATCAGCAACAAGAACCCATAACGCGTCATAACACGCCCCCCTGCTCCCGGCGCTACGCCAGCACCTTGCGGAGGCGCGCCATGGCCTCCTCCACATTCTCGCGACTGTTGAAGGCGCTGATGCGGATATAGTCCTGACCGCAGGTGCCAAACCCGGCACCCGGCGTGGTAACCACCTGCGCCTTTTGCAGCAACTGGTCGAAGAACTTCCAAGAGTTCTTGCCGGTCTTAACCCAGATATACGGGCCGTTGACGCCGCCGGTCAGGTGGAAACCCAACTCTGCCATGGTCTCACGGATGACACGTGCATTGCCAAGATAGAAGTCGTTCAGCACCTTAACCTGGTGGCGCCCCCCCTCGGAATAGACGGCTTCCGCAGCCCGCTGGATGGGGTAGGAGACACCGTTGAACTTAGTCGTATGCCGGCGGTTCCAGAGCGCATGCAGCGGCACCGCCTCGCCCTTACGCGTGTACCCGACGCAACTCTTGGGGACCACCGTGAAGGCACAGCGGGTGCCGGTGAACCCCGCCGTCTTGGAGAAACTCCGAAACTCGATCGCCACGTCGCGCGCCCCTTCGATCTCGTAGATGCTATGCGGGATCGCCGGGTCGCGGATGAACGCCTCGTAGGCGGCATCAAAGAGGATCAGTGCTTGATTAGCCCGGGCATACTCCACCCAGCGGACCAACTGCTCGCGTGTGGCCGTCGAGCCGGTGGGGTTGTTCGGGAAGCAGAGGTAGATCAGGTCCACCGGTTCCGCCGGCAGATCCGGCACATAGCCGTTCTCCGCCGTACAGGGGAGATAGGTCAGGCCACTGTACCGTCCGCCGCGGCAGCGACCGGTCCGGCCGGCCATGACATTGGTGTCCACATACACGGGATAGACCGGATCAGGCACGGCAATGCGC
>CAIOST010000385.1 GCA_903861045.1 uncultured bacterium
CTACATCACGGCGTTGAACACATAACCCACGATCAGAATGCCCACTGCCACGACACCGAAGAACGTCAGGAGCAACTTCATCGTCAGAACCTTCCGCAGGATCACGGCTTCCGGCAGCGAAAGACCGATCACGGCCATCATGAAAGCCAACACCGTGCCCAGCGCTGCGCCTTTGCCAAGCAGTGCCTGGACAATGGGAATGATCCCAGCCGCATTAGAATACATGGGAACGCCCAACACCACCGCCGCTGGCACCGCCCACCAGGCACTTTTGCCCATGAACGAGGCCAGGAACCCTTCGGGCACGTACCCGTGAATGCCCGCCCCCACTGCAATGCCGAGTAGGACGTAAAGCCAGACCCGGCCGACAATGTCACGCACGGCGGCGATACCGAACCCAATCCGGGCGTCCCAGTCCAGCGCAGTCTCTTCGCTTGCAGTCCCGGTCTTGGTTTCATACACCCAAGGCTCCACCCACTTCTCCAGCCCTAACCGTCCAATGATCCACCCGGCCAGGATTGCGATTGCCAGCCCCATGCCGGCGTAGATCGCCGCCACTTTCCAGCCGAACAGGCCGAAGAGCAGGACCAGCGCGACCTCATTGATCATGGGGGCGGCGATCAGGAATGAGAACGTGACGCCGAGCGGCACGCCCGTGGTCACGAAACCGATGAATAACGGCACCGCCGAACAGGAACAGAAGGGGGTCACGATCCCGAGCAGGGCCGCCAACACGTTGCCCGCCGCTTCCCGTTTCCCGGCCAGGATGCGGCGCGTGCGCTCCGGGGTGATGAACGACCGGACGATTCCCACGCCAAAGACCACGAGAGTCAGCAACATCAGCACCTTCGGCGTCTCGAACAGGAAGAACTCGACCGTGCGCCCGAGGTGACCGCCCTCGCTTAAGTGCAGGAGGCCATAGGTCAGCCAGGCGGTGGCCACCGCCAGCAACCCGTACAAGGCCACCCAGGCCACGAGGCCCAGCGCCAGCCACAGCAGCAGGCGGCGCAATCTGGAGGGTTCCGTGCTCATGCCCCGCGCCGATTCTTTCCGCCCAGCGACTGTAGTTGGTCGTGCAGCGTCTTCTTCAGCACCGTCTCGGCGCACGTAAAGAACGCGGTTACGCAGGGACAGCGCAGGCTATAGAATACCTGGGACCCGCGCTTCTCGTCCGCCACGATGCCCGCGTTCTTCAGCACGGCCAGGTGTTTCGATACGGTGGAAAGGTCCGAGCCGACCAGCTTGCGCAGGTCGCAGACACATAGCGGCTGCTTAGCCAGTTCATCCACCATCAGCAGCCGTGCGGGGTGGGCGAGTGACTTGATGATCCGCGCCCGCGCCTCATATAGCGTCCATTGCTTGGCCGTCATACCTGCATCCTTTCTAAAACACTTGGCTATTATGCCAAGTAACCATGTCTAAGGCAAGGGCCCAAACTGCGGGTGTTAGAAAATTGGAAGAATGGATGATTGTGCAACCCCGCAGTCAGTAGCCCCGGCCCGCCCCGGGCCGCGGGCGGCGTGTCAACCAACCAGCGCCCCGCGCGCACCGCCCCGGCGGGCTCGACCTGGCCTTTACACACAAATCTCCCTGGACAAAAGAAAGGGAGCGCAAACCGTACAATTTTGTCCTAAGTGAACCGCAAATTGCCGAATATCGAGGTCCGAATCATGAAGTGAGGCACTTTCGCTGGTACAGTTGCTTGCGCACGTTCGCGTTTCACGAGGAACTTCGAGATTCTGCGGTTCGAAATTCGTCAATTTGCGGTTCGACGGGTCAATTTTATGGCTTTTGCGGCCTTGGTATTTGTCCGGGAGAACTTGTGTGTAAAGGGCAGGGCTCGACCCGCCGGACGGCAGAGTTCTGCGGGTAGCCGCGCAAACAGAGAAGGTCAACCGCGCGAGGAACCGCCGCCAGCGCCCGCCCTCGCACCTCGACCACACGTCGCTGGCTTCGTCCAGCAACTTGTCCTGTAAAACCAAATAATCTGCTTGTAAGGCCGTGTGTCCCGTTTACAAGAACCCTGAAGTTGCGTTAAAGATAAGCAGGGAGTCTGGCGGTCGGACCGTGGTACGGTGGCACCGTCGGACTGGACGCCGCCGGAGCTGAACGTTCTGCGGCAGGCGGAAGAGGACGAGCAAGCATAACAGCGCGAGGTGCGACCGTGCCGTAGAGTGTCGCCACCTGCCAGCCGAATAAACCGCCTAGCAGCACCAGTGCCACTTCATTGATCAGCGGTGCCGCAATTAGAAAAGAGAAGGTCACGCCCAGTGGCACGCCGGATGTGACAAAGCCGATGAACAGGGGGACGGCGGAACAGGAGCAAAAGGGGGTGGCCACACCCAACAGGGCCGCTAGCACATGGCCACCAGCCTCCCGTTTGCCAGCCAGATAGCGGCGTGTCTGCTCAGGGGTGAAATAGGAGCGCAGGATGCCCATCACAAATACGACGGTGGTCAGCAGCAGCAAAACTTTGGCGTTTCAAGCAGGAAAAACCGCACGCCGTGCCCCAGGTGACTGCCGGGGTCGAGTCCGAAAACGTGAAAGGTGATCCAGTTCGCGGCCGGTCCCAGAGCGCCAAATGCTTCGCAGGGGCAATTCATCAAGGGAATCCTTTGATAGAGGGGCTTGGGCCAAGCTTGTCGCACCCCCTTCGCCGGTGAATATCATGGCTATTCCGTTGGCAGGCGCAAGCAGGAAGTGTTGCGACCTGAACGCAACTCTGTAATGAACCGTGGATGCGCCCATGGTCTTTTCCTGAAGACCTGGTTCTGTGGACTCCCCGCCGGGCGGAATCTAGCCACAAAAAGCACAAAAGACACAAAAGAAAGCGGTTTTTTGTGATTTATGTGCCTTTTGTGGCCAACATGAATGGTCTGCAC
>CAIOST010000386.1 GCA_903861045.1 uncultured bacterium
CACAACAAACACAACAACCACAACAAGTTAAACCAGGAACAAGCCTTCTTCTACAATTCAAGTTATGGACGAGTATTTGTCCAGCAGAACTTGTGTGTAAAGGGCGGCACAAGGCCGCCGGGGACGGCAGGCAGATGCGCACCGGAAGAACGCCTGAAACCGGCAATCATCTGTATGTCTGCGCATCGCGTGCTTGAGGCGCGTTCGTCATAAGGATAAACACCGTGCACCAGATCCGTACGGACAGTTCCAAATGGCTTCGAGGTCCCACGTTATAACCAGTTGCCCGCGCGTGCATTTTCGGCCAAAAGAAAGTTCAAGTTACGGTTCTAGGTTCAAGCGGGTGTGCGAGGGTGGCGTGTAACAGACCTTCGCGCCCCTCGCGGTGGAAACGCTCCCATTCGCGGCCATTCGCGGTTCCGACCAAACACCCAGTGAGCCGCTCGGAAGGAGCGCAAGAACCCGTGCCCGCAGCACGCCGCGCAACAAGCGCTGGCCGGACTACCCGCGCCGCCGGCATGGGACTGCCGGCGGCTACGGCTCAGGCATTCTCAACGGACAGGTTGGCGCAGGCGAGCAGGGGGAGGTTGCGGGTCATGTCGACGGGGAAGGGGGTTAGGGCGTGTCGAGGCGGCCGAGCATCTCGGCGACCACCTGCCCCATGGTAGTGAGGCTGGTGGCGGAGAGCTTGTCCACCGTGTCCTGGGCGGTATGCCAGTAGTCGTGCAGGCCGGGGGCGCTGCCATATACAAAATCAATCAGATCCACGGCCGGGAAGCCGGCATCGAGAAACGGCTGGTGATCGTCAAGGATGTTGGTGTCGGCCAGGCGGAACTGATCGCGCGCGCCGACCTGTTTGGCGGCCTCCAGCGCCAGCAGCGTGAGCTGCGGCGTGCCGTTGGCGGGTAGGGTGACCGTCAGGTCGCGATCGCCGATCATGTCGAGCAGGATCACGGCGCGCACGGCTTGGCGGGAATCGGCGAGCTGACTGGCGAGGCGGCGGCTGCCATGCAGGCCGTCGTGCGGCCCGAACTGGATGCGGCACTCCTCGCCATCCACAAAGCCGCAGAGCACGCGACAGTGGCGCAGCGGCGTACGCTGCAGCAGGCGCGCCAGCTCCAGCAGCAGGCCGGTGGAGGAGCCGCCGTCATTGGCACCGATAAAGTCGGGGGCGATGCCGCTCTTGGTATCGAAATGCGAGAGGAGCACAATCACCGGCAGCGCGGGCCGGCGGCGTCCGGCGAGCGATGGCTCCGGGGTGGCGGCCGGGATCTCAGCCAGGACGTTGTGGCAAATGAGGGGACCGCTCGGGGTCTGGTTGGTAAAGCTGTCGAGGCGCGCCGGCAGTCCGGCCTGCCGCAGCTCGTTGGCGATCCAGCGTGCCGCGCGCTCGCCACCGGGGGTGCCGGCGTCGCGCGGCCCCAGGTCGCAAAGTACGGTCACCTGTGCCAGGGCCTGGGTGCCATTGCTGGTGGCGAATGGAATGCGCACCCCCGGCGTCGGCGCGGGTGGTGGCGGGGCCGGGCGGCACCCGGCCAGCAGCCCGCTTAGGGTTGCCAGCCCTAGGAAGGCGGTTCTGGATGGCCAGCGCAGACGTGTGCGTGGCAGATAGGCTCCGCCCGGCGGCCGGTTCGGCGCCGGCGTCAGGTGGGATGGTGGCATGGCGGGTACAGCGGGCACGTGTGGGTGGCGCCAGCCGGGCGCCCGCGGGCTATTCGATCGTGACGCCGAGGATGGAGAGCAGCCGGTCGAGATCGTCGTTGTCGTAGAAATCGATCTCGAGGCGCCCCTTGATGCGCTTGCCATTGGCCTGCGTCATGCTGGGGGTCAGGCGTACCGCCGTGCCGAGGCGACCGTGCAGCTTGTCGCTCAGGTGCTTGAGGTGGCTGTCGGGGATGTCGGACTGTGGTCCGCGCGTCTCGCCGCTGCGTGCCTGCTGGCGCCGTTGCAGCAGATGTTCCAGCGCCCGCACGGCCAGGCCGTCGGTGACGCATTTGCGCGAAAGCAGCACCTGCTCCTTGGGGTCTGCCACGCCGAGTAATACCTTGGCGTGACCGCTGCTCAACAGACCGGTGCCGATCAGTTGTTTGACTTCGTCCGGCAGATCCAGCATGCGCAAGGTATTGGCCACGCTGGCGCGCGCCTTGCCGACGCGGTCAGCCACATCCTGCTGGGTCAGGCCAAACTTGTCGGCTAAGGTGCGATACCCCTCGGCTTCTTCTATGGGGTTGAGGTTTTCGCGCTGGATATTTTCGATGATCGCCATTTCGGCGGCATCGCGGTCGGCGGCTTCGATCAGGATAACCGGCACAGTGCCCAGGCCGGCCAGCATGGCGGCGCGCAAGCGGCGTTCGCCGGCGATCAGCTCGTAGCCGCCGGTCGTGCCGCGGCGGCAGATCAGCGGTTGGATGACGCCATGGGTCTTAATGGAGTCGGTCAGATCTTTGAGCGCGGCTTCGTCAAATACGTGGCGTGGCTGCCAGGTGCTGCGGCTGATATCGGCCACGGGCAACTGGGCCACGTGTTTGCCGTCGGCGCGGGGCGCATGCGTGGTGGGGGCGTGATGGGTGGCGTCCGCTGGCGCGGCGGCCCCTTCGGCCTCAGGAGCCGCGGCGTCTGCCGGCTTCGCCGGGTGCTGGCTGATCAGGGCGCCGAGACCGCGCCCCAGGCCGGCACGCTGGCGCAAATTCTTTTTGTTCGTTGGGCTCATGGTTGGTTCTGTCTGCTGTGGCGGTGGTGCCGGGTGGTCGGCGGGAGTTATGGATAGATGCCGGGACGCAACAGGCCGAGGGCCTCGGGCAGTCCGCACATCAGGTTCATGTTCTGCAGGGCGGAGCCGGCCTGCCCCTTCATCAGATTGTCGATGTAGGCCACGATGCGCAGCCGGTTGACGCGGCTGTCGACGCTGACCACCAGGTTACAGAAGTTGGTGCCGCGCACCTGCAGCGTGCCGATATTGGCCTTGCTGTCAAAGACGCGCACGAACGGGCTCTCCCGGTAGAATTCGCGATAGAGGGCCAGCACATCTGCTTCGGTGACGGAGCGGGTGAGGGTGCCGTACAGGGTGGAGAGAATGCCGCGGCAGACTGGCACGACCTGCGCCGTGAAGGTGATGCGCACTTCGCGGTTGGCCAGCAGGCTGAGCTCGCGCTCCACTTCGCATACATGCTGATGTCCCGCCAGTTTGTAGGCGTTCATCTGCTCGTAGCGGGCGGGGTAGTGAAACGTCGGGCTGACCTTCTTGCCGGCACCGGAGACGCCGGTCTTGCAATCGCAGATCACGCTGAACGGCTCCACCAGCCCGCTTTGCACGGCCGGGGCCAGGCCGAGGATGCAACTGACCGCAAAACAGCCGGGGTTGCCGACCACGCGCGCCTGCCGGATGGCGGCGCGGTGCAGTTCGGCCAGCCCGTAGGCATTGCCGCCGAGCAATTGCGGTGCGGCGTGCGCGGGGTCGCGGCCGATGCGGCGCGAGTACTCGGCAAAGGCCTCGGGTGTGGTGAAGCGGAAGTCGCCGCTGTAGTCAATCACCTTGGCGCCCTGTGCCAGGGCTTCCGGTGCGGCGCGCATCCCCACGCCATCCGGGGTGGCGCAAAACACGATGTCCGCAGGTTCCTGGGCGCGGGGATCATCCGGTGCGAGCACCGGCAAATCGCAGAAGCCGGTAAGGTGGGGATAAACGTGGCTGATCGGCTGGCCGACGTCCTCGCGGGCGATCAAAGCCACCAGCCGGGCTTCGGGATGCTGCACCAACAGTTCGGTAATGCCAATGCCGCCGTAGCCGGTCGCGCCGATGACTTTCACCTTGATCATAATAAAACAACTCCTTCGGAGATTCCCCCCGTCTTTGAATGTGTTACTATGAACTGGGTCCCTTACTTGTGTCAAGGATGGTCGCGGAGCACTCAGCAATTCTCATTATGGACTTGTGGCGGCGGGTCCGGCGGCCCCGCCCTACCAAATAACAGCGTGAAATCGACGAATGGTGGCAGGTAGGG
>CAIOST010000387.1 GCA_903861045.1 uncultured bacterium
CTTGGATATTATGTTGCGTTATCGGCCCGTCCCCCCCCCAAACACCCGCGCTTTTGCATGCTCATTACGCTACGCAACATAACGCCCCTCGCAACATAACCTTGATTCATTACAGAGTTGCGTTCAGTAGGCCGGAACTCCGGTTCCGGCCATGGAATGGGCCGCAACCGGAGTTGCGGCCTACAACACTACAACGCAAAGCAAGGGGAACAGGGATGCGCCCGCAGGCTTAGATCTTCAGGTTCAGGGTTTGACTATCGGCCGGCTCTGAACTAAAATGAAAATGGATTGGGGATTGTTTTTGGGGTTGCAGGTAGATTGCGGGCAGGGGATACCGGATAGGACACGCTTGTCATGAACATTCGCTCCGCTCTTACACAACGTGCACATGCCTATCGAGCCGGCGGCGAACTCGCCGCTGGTCTGGGCCCCTGTGAACCCGAGGTCATCCTGCTTTTCACTTCCGTGCACTACCTGCCAAATTATGCCATGCTCTATCAAGGATTAATGGATGGACTGCCAGGCAAACCGCCACTGGTGGTCGGCTGCACGGGGGACGGCGTCTACGAACGCTCCGGCGTGGCCAACCACGGTGCCTCGGCCCTGGCCATCAACACGCAGGGCAAGGTGCAATGGGGCGCGGCCCTCCGACCGGCACTCTCGCAAAATCTGTCCGCCAGTACGGCAGCATGCGTGCGGGAATCGTTCACCCACGTCGGTGGCAAAGCGACCTTCGCCTTTGTCTTTGCCAGCGGCATGCGTACGGACGGGAGCGAACTGGTAAACGTCCTGAACCAAACCATCACCTGCCCCTATGTCGGCGGCCTGGCGGCGGACGACCGCCATTTCCTCCACAGCCAGGTTTTTTGCAACCAGGAAGCGCGGGACGACGCCATCGTGATGCTGGTCGCCCAGGGCGAACTCCCTATCGCCCTGCACTCCGCCAGCGGGTGGATCCCCATCGGGCAATCCGGCGTCGTGGAGAGTGTCAGCGGCAATACGATCCGCCAGATTAACGGACGCCCGGCCTATACCTTCCTGCAGGAACAATTGGGCACGACGCCCACCGAACTCGACATCGGCATCGTCCCCCTGGCCGAGTATCCGCCGCAGGCCGACGGCAACCCCGTCCTGCACGCCCCGAGCCACATCAATGCGCAAAGCGGCGATCTGGTGACCATCGGCGGGATTGACACCGGCACCCACGTACAAGTCTGCACCGCCACCCGCGACGATGTGCTGCGCGGCGTAGACAGTGCCATTGCCGGCATCATGCGCGCCGGTCTGACCCCCGCCGGTATGCTGGTGATCAGTTGTGCCGGTCGCCGCTGGATCCTGGAAGAGCGCTATCGCGAGGAGGTCGACCGCATCCAGGCCGCGCTGGGCACCGAACTGCCGCTGGCCGGCTTCCCCTCCTTTGGCGAAATCGGCCCTTTTCACGCCGTCTCAGGCGGCTACACCCCCGTCTATTTTCACAACACCACCTGTGTCCTCTGCCTGATTGGAAGGTAGCCATGCGACATACCTTACTCACACTGGAATCCAATGCGCCACACGGCTTTGACCCCGTGGCGGAAATCTTGCCGTGCCATCTGCTGCGCGGCACCTTCGCGCTCTGGGCCTCCAATCCCGCCGAGGGCGAAGCGGCCGTTCGGCCCTTTGTGGATCGCATCCCCGTCTTACTGGTCTCGCCGTCTATCAACCGGCCTGGACTTGAGCACCTATCCGTTTCCCTCTACCGGCTCAACCTCCCGGATGTCCTGCGTGACGAAGCCTACACCTATGCCGCCAGCCTGCTCGACCTGCTGCGCTGCGTCTCCGACGCCAATGATCGCGGCCAGTCTTTTGCCATCAACCTTGCCCGCGCGGCCGAAGACCGCCGCCGCCTCGCGCAGGAGTTTGCCGCGTCTCGCGAAAAACTGCTGCAGGAACTGACCGAACGCCGGAGCGTGGAGCGCGCCTTGCGCGAAAGTGAGGAGCGCTACCGCAGCATCCTAGACTCGGTCAGTGACGCCCTTTGCATCCATGACGCCGAATCGGGTGCGATCCTACAAGTCAACCGGCGCATGTGCGAACTATACCGCTGCACGCCGGAGGAGGCGCTAGACTTCTCCATGGGCGAAATCAGCGCCAACGTACCTCCTTACACGCACGCCGAAGCCATTACACGCATGCGCCTGGCGGCCAAGGGCGTACCGCAAATCTTCGAATGGCATGCCCGCGACCGCCAAGGGAACCTCTTCTGGGCCGATGTGGCCATGCGACATGCCAGCATCGGCGGGCAGTCGCGTGTGATTGTTACCGTGCGCGACATCACCTGCCGCAAACAGCAAGAGGAATCCCAGCGTCGCCTGAACTCGCAGATGCAACACACGCAGCGGATGGAAAGCCTCGGCATGCTGGCTGGCGCCATTGCCCATGATTTCAACAACCTACTGACGGCCGTCATGGGTAACGTGGATCTGGCGCTCACTACCCTGACACCGAATGCCCCCTGTCGACCGTACCTGCAATCCATCGATCAGGCCGCCCGGCAGGCCACCGATCTCTGCCGGCAACTCCTGTCCTATGCCGGCAAGGGCATCTGTGCGGTGCAAAAGATGGCGCTGGCCCATCTCGTGCAGGAAATGGTCTACATCCTCGATGTCTCCATCTCCAAGAAAATGACCCTGCGCTACGTGATGGATGAGAATCTGCCACTGGTGGATGCCGATGCCGCCCAACTGCGCCAGGTAATCCTCAACCTGGTGGTCAATGCCGCCGAGGCCATCGGCGATCAACCCGGCCACATCACCATCACCACCGGTGTCTTGCAATGCAACGCCGCCGTCCTCTCCACCTGCCTCTTGGGAAATATGCGCGCCGAGGGGGAATACGTCTCCCTGAAGGTCACCGATACCGGCCTAGGGATGGATCCAGCCACTATCGAAAGGATCTTCGACCCTTTCTTTACCACCAAACTCGCCGGACGCGGACTGGGGTTGGCAGCCGTGCTGGGCATCGTACGCGCGCACCATGGCGCCCTGCATGTGTCCAGTGAACCAGGACATGGCACCACCATCACGGTGCTGCTCCCCGCCCTCGCCGGCACCGCCGCACCTGCCGTGCCGCCACCACCTGCCGAAGAGACCATCCCGCTGCCAAGCTGGCGGGGCACCGGTACGGTGCTGGTCGTGGACGACGAAGAATCCGTGCGCACCCTTGCCAGTAATATGCTCGAACACATGGGGTTCCAAGTGTTGCTGGCCAGCAATGGCGCCGAAGCGGTGGAGCTGTTCCGCCGCGTGGAAGACGCCGGCCAACCTATCGCCTGCGTGCTGCTGGATCTGACCATGCCACGTATGGACGGCGAAGAGGCCTTCCACGAACTGCAACGCCTGCGCCACGATGTGCGCGTGCTCCTATCCAGCGGCTATCCGGAAGCCACCCTCTCTGAGCGTTTCGCCAATACCGGACTGGCCGGCTTTCTCCAGAAACCGTACCGGCTATCCTCCCTGCAGCGCAAACTCGCCGAACTGCTTAAACCCGCTTGATACTAGGGACGCTACTACGCAGGCAGAATGGCTTCAGCGGCCAGCGTTTGCTCATTCCGGGATGAAGAGCTGTTGGCCAGCCTTGAGGTTGTCGTCCTTCATGTTATTGGCTTTGCGGATCACGGCCGGCGTGCTTTTGTAGGCTTTCGCAATATCTGCCAGCTTCTGACCGGCCATCACCGTATGCATATAGCCGTTCTGCTTCGCGGGCGGCGCGGGACGGGCCGCGCTGGCGGCGGTAGCCATGTACTTGTTGATGCGCGTCGTCAAATCGTCCACGATCTCCTTACGCATCGTCTCGCGCTCGCTCCGCACCTGTTCCAGGTCACGGCGCACGACTGCCAGCTCCTCGCGCAATTTGGCATTATCCCGGTTCGTCGCTTCCAACCGGTCCAACCGTTCCACCAGTCGCGTCTGCGCCTGCTCCATGCCGGACACCTGACTCTTCACCATGGCCGACTCACGCTGGACCTGCTGAAAAACCAATTCCTGCCGGGCCACCTGTACCTGCGGTTGCGGTTCCTGGCCGGCCCAGTAGACCTTACCGTCGGGTGTCGTGGTACACCCGGTCGTGAAGCACAGTACCCCCAAAAAACCGCCACCCAGAAGGCCGCGCACCCATACCTGCTTGCCATGTTGCATAATTGTACCTCGCTGCTTTTTTATCCCAAGAACAACGGCTAAATGTACGCGTCTCGCTCCGCCGCCGCAATCCTTAAAACGGCAGCCTTGCTCATTGGGGCGCATCCGTCAGGTCCCAGAGCCTGATCTCAGACGGCGCCGCTCCATTTTTAGGGGCACAAGCAGTTGGTCGTTGGCTGCTGTCAGTAGCCCCGGCCCGCCCCCGGGCCGAGGGCGGATTGCTATTTCTGGCCGGTACCCAGCCTGGGCCTATGGCGCAGCTAACGTCCGCGGTACGAGCCACCGCGCCAGCGAAACGGGAATGGTCGCCAATGGGGAGCGAGAAGGTGGCAGGTGTGAGGTGGTAGGTGATAGGTGTTAGTGACAGTCACGCAAGTAAAGCGAAGTTCTCCGGCGCGAGGGCTCGTCAGCCTGACGCCCCCTCGCCCCCTTCCACGCTACCCTTACACGCCACCCTTACACGGCACGCTTACTCGACTCCCTTACACGCTAGTCCCTCTCCGATCCAGCGGGTCGTGTAAGTGAACCGTGTAAGTGTGCGCGTGTAAGTGAGGCCGTGTAAGTGTTTGCGGCCCCCTCAACCGTTCCGCGCCAGCGCATCCAGCGGACTGACGGCGCTACTGGCGAGGCTGCGCATGACGTGCGCGTAGCTCAGGCTAAAGATAAAGCCGGGCGTGCCATCAAAACCAGCCAAGAGTTGTTCTACCACTCGGCAGCTTATCGGCACATATCTGTACAACCATTAGCAGCGGAAGACATTGCAATTCCAGTTGACCTTGCGCAGCAAACGCACTACGCTACGGTTTACGGATGGATGGCCCCGGCCGCGAGCCAGTGTTCCCGGTAAAACCGTCATAGGCTGATATAATAGTTGTGCCCCCATAAGATTGTCTTGCGGTAACCACTCAGGTATCAGGGTTCAGGGAATACCTGGCGATTCCCTCTTCGTTGTTCGACCAGATAGCCACATCCCAAACGCGCGACCGCTCTGGCGGTGAAATCCGGCCTGAACCCCGAACCCTGAACCATTCCCTCCTGAGTAGTTACGTCTTGCGAAGACCAAGCCGCTCGACTACAGTACCAAGCATCTTGGTGATATAACCATTATTGTTGGTGGAATGAGGCATGTCATGATAGAACCATTACTAGGCTCCACGAACGCGGAGCGGACCCTGCTCTATCTTCTTGCCCGCGACGAGGGGTATCCAAGCGAGATTGCCCGGCTATTCGACACGGATCTTTATGGCATCCAGAAGCAAATGGACCGACTGGAGTCCGGCGGCGTGTTGGCAAGTCGAATGGCTGGCAGAACCAGGCTTTACCACTTCAACCCAAGATACCCCTTCTTGAAGGAATTGCGGGCGCTCCTCGAAAAAGCATTGTCGTTCTACCCCGTGGTTGAGCAGGATCGTCTGCGCAGTGTCCGGCAGCGACCTCGTCGAAGGGGAAAGCCATTGTGAAGCCAGTCGCCGAAATGACCCGTCTGGAATTCGCGGCCTTCGTGGCGGCTGAGTTCCGTCGTCGCAATATCAACGTCGTGCTCTCCGGCGGTTCCTGTGTTTCGATCTACAGCCAGGAAAAGTACGTCTCCATGGACCTTGATTTTGTGAACGCGGGGTTCACGAAGCGTCCGCTGATCAAGGAAGCCATGGAGGCATTAGGTTTTCAAGAGGAAAACCGGTACTTCCGACGCTCTGATGCAAAGTTCCTGGTCGAGTTCCCTCCCGGGCCACTCGCCGTTGGAGAGGAACAGGTGAAGCAGATTGACGAGATCAAAACCGCAACTGGCATTCTGCGCATGATCTCGCCAACCGACTGCGTGAAGGACCGGCTCACCTGGTATTATCACAGCAACGATACGCAATGCCTGCAGCAGGCCATCCTTGTCGCCACCGCTAATGTGGTTGACTTCGCAGAAATCGAACGTTGGTCCAAGGCGGAAGGAAAGCACACCGCGTTCACTCAAATCAAAGATAAACTGAGAAATGGCGGCACAACCAAGCGTCGCACCTGACGCGAATACGCGCCGGTGGCCGCTGACGTTGGCTGAGAGAATTGAAAGGCAGAGAACACCGATGACTGACATGACTTTGAGTTACCACCTGATGCACCGGCGGAACAATACTGCTCATGGGACTGATTGGCGTCATGCTGTGCAGAAAGCATCAACGATAAAGCCGATCGGGATAGGGAGTCCCCTCGCGGGGCCCCTCTCCCACACCACTGATCGTACGGATCGCGTAACCAGCGGTTCGGCTGTCATAAGCAGAGAGTAGCCAGTCGGAGTACTCCTGCGGAGCGTGTAAACCAGTTGTCCGGCAGCGCCGCGCTTACCGTGCCGTTCCGGCTCAAGCGCCATGGCCCCTTGCGGGTCTTGCCCACGGCGATCGCCCAGCGACGGGCTACACCGCGCGCCATGAGGTTCCGCACCCGGACGCTTACGTCAAAGCAGCGCTCGACCAGCTTTCCAATAAGACGGCGTGGCTGCGGTGGCTGAAGACGCACGTGCCTTACTCGGCAAACCTGACGAATTCGCTGTTCTCGCCGGACGCTCTTTATTATCGTACACGCCATGCAAACCAAGAACCTGCTGATTGGCATGACCTATGACCTGCGCGAGGACTATCTGGCCGAGGGGTATAGTCTGGAAGAGACCGCGGAGTTCGACAAGCCCGACACCATTGAGGCGATCGAGCAGTCCCTGCAGGAACTGGGGTTTCGCACCGAACGCATCGGTAATGCCAAGGCCCTGGTGCAGGCGCTCGCCAGCCAGCGGCGCTGGGACATGGTCTTCAACATTGCCGAAGGGATGTTTGGCGTAGGGCGGGAAGCCGCCGTACCGGCCCTGCTCGACACCTACCAGATCCCGTACACCTTCTCCGATCCCGCCGTGCTCACCATCGCCCTCGACAAGGCCCTTACCAAGAGCATTGTACGCGATGCCGGCGTCGCCACCGCTCCGTTTGCCTGCCTGCACACGCCGGCCGACATTAGCCGCGTCACCCTCCCCTTCCCGCTCTTCCTGAAACCGCTGGCGGAGGGGACCGGCAAGGGGATCTCCAACCGCTCGCGTGTGCAAAACCCCGCGGAGCTGCACGCCGTCGCCACGGAACTGCTCGCCCAGTTCCATCAACCCGTGCTGGTCGAGACCTTCCTCCCCGGCCGCGAATTCACGGTCGGGTTGGCCGGCGCCGGCGATAACGCCGAAGTGCTCGGCCTGATCGAGGTCAACTTCCACGCCGGCAGCGGCGAGATTTACTCTTACCAGACTAAAGCCGACTACGAGTCGCTGGTTTCCTACAGCGTGCCGCAGGACGCCGTGGCCCGCGAGGCCGCCCAGGTGGCACTGGCCGCCTGGCGCGCCTTGCGCTGCGTGGATGCCGGCCGTGCCGACATCCGCTGCGATGCCGCCGGGCGCCCCAACTTCATCGAGGTCAATCCGCTCGCAGGACTCAACCCCACCCACTCCGACCTGCCGATCCTCTGCCGCCTGAACGGCATCTCCTTCACCCAGCTCATCGCACGGATCATGCGGAACGCCTGTCAGCGCCATGGCCTGATCGGTTGACTTCGTGGCCCCATGACTCCCGGCGTCACGAAGTCATGAGGCTCCGCGTCACCTTCTCCGGTAAAACACTATCCCGCTCTCCGGCGTCTTTTCCATGGTCACGCGCAGGCCGCGTTCGCGCAGTTCGTTGCTAGTCTGCATCCATGTCTTACCCGTTTCGGCATCCTGCAGCTCATACTCCGCCGCCGGGTCGAGCCCCTGCAGCCGGAAGTCGGCGCTGACAAACGGCGATTCCTTGCGCCGGAAGGCGAGGATCATTCCTTCGCCCAGATCCGGCCGGTGGTATTGCATGACGAGCCAGACATCGGAGGCGGCAGACCCGCCGTTCAGCGGATAGTAGTCGCCATAGAAGAACGGCCGGGCGCGCTTGTACTCCTCGATCATCCGCCGCTGCCACTCCCACGGATGATCCGGCACGCCGTCGCCCTGGTTGAAGTAGATCGGGAACTCCAGGCTAGCCGAGAGGTTGCTACGCACATGGTACGTATCGCCGCGCCGCGGATCGTGCTGACCACCGCAGGTGCCACCGCCGTGGACCGGCAGCCAGTACGACAGCCCGTGCGTCTGCACCTGGCTGCCAGCCGGATCGAAACCGGGGCCACACTGGTAGTCGCTGCGCCAGAGCGGAATGCTGCGACTGATCGTCTCGAGATCGATGCGCCGTCCGCCGCTGGCGCAGTTATCAATCAGCAGCCCGGGATGCCGCCGCAGCAGCTCGTCCCAGAATTCGTAATGGCCTTCCACGTACCGAATCTCTGCGATGCCCTGGCGATCCGGCGCATCCGCCGCGCGCCAGTACGGCAGCGGTTCAAAGTTGAAATCCTGTCGATAGCAGTCAATCCCCGCCTCCCGGATCATGTTCGACATGAAATCCGTCAGGAAGCGCCGTGCGGCCGGATCACCCAGATTGTAGAGCAGGTTGGCACTGGGCTTGCGCTCGCCTAGAAACCACTCGGGATGCTCGACGGTCCACGGCGTGTCGGTCAGGGCACGCTCCGGCTCAAACCAGCGCAGGAACTTCAGCCCGGCCGCATGGGCGGCATCAGCCAGCGGCTTCAACCCATTGGGATGGGCACGCGGATTGATATTCCAGTGGCCGACGTACTTCGCCCACGCGACAGGCTGTAAAACAAATCCGTGTCTGGTCTGTAAGATTCCACGAATTCCTGCATATACCTGATTAGACAGCCGCCGAGACCATGCGCGGCGGCCCGCCATCAGGAGATACCCCATGCAATCCGCTCAGCTCATGCGTACCTGCCAAGCGCCGGCCGCTGCCACCCTGCAGCCGCCAACCGCCCCCTACGCGGCCTTACTCCCCCCCAGCCGTCGGGTCGTCCACGAGCCTGCCCTCCGCTATCAGACGGGGTTCCACTGGAGCGAACGACACCTGCAGTGTGTCTGGTTTGACGACCGACTGCGCCCAACCCGGCTCCTGACCAAGGAAGGCGAAAGTCTGGTGGTGGAATCCCCGGGGCGCTGGAATCTGGAAGCCGGGCCGGACTTCCTCGACGCCACCCTGCGCCTCGGTCCAGAACAGCGCCGGCTCACCGGCGACGTGGAAGTGCATGTCCGCCCGTCGGATTGGGACCATCACCACCATGACCGCGCCGGCCTCTATCGCCATGTGATCCTGCATGTCACCTACTTCGCCACACCCGCACTCTCGCCGGCGAACGCCGTCGACATGCTACAACTATCTCTGGCCGATCCACTTGCCGCAAAAACGGCCTTCTGCTTTGATGACGTGGACCTATGCGCCTATCCGCATGCCGTGCTCCCGCAGACACCACGCCCCTGCGGACTCGCCTTGTGTGACACCCCCGACCGTTGGGAACCGCTGCTGTCTGCCGCCGGCCATCATCGCCTGCAAATCAAGGCCCAACGCCTGCGCGAGCGGTTTGCCCGCCTGCAAGACCGTGACCAGTTGCTTTATGAGGAAATCATGGCCGCGCTGGGGTACAAACACAATAGCGCCGCCTTCCGCCGCCTCGCCCAATACCTTCCGCTGCATACCTGGGACGCCCAAGCCCCACGAACACATGGGTATGCACGCTTGCTGGGCATGGCTGGCTTGCTGCCGGATGTGGCCACCGCGCGGGATGCCGAAACCGCGCAGTTCATTCGCACCCTCTGGGACCACTGGTGGCACGACCCTGTGCATCTGCCGGCCGGCGAAACCATCGCGATCATCCAGCATGCCACGCGCCCCACCAACGCACCGACACGCCGTCTCGCGGCGGCCGCCGCCCTATTTCACGGCCCGGAAGCGCTCGCCACCGCGCTGCTAGCCATCCCCCGCACCCCCGCCGCGCACTGGTTTGCCGGCATCACCGCCTGCCTGACCAACCGACTGGACTGGGAATTCTGGCATGGCCGTCTCGCCCTGACCAAACCGCGCACCCCCCGCCCTGTGGCCCTGATCGGCCAGGCGCGCCTCGCCGCCCTCACTACCAATGTGATTCTACCCCTGCTGGCCACGGATGGCGAAATCCCGTCAGAGCTGCTGGCCCACCTGCCCCCCGAGGACCTCTCCGCACCTATGCGCGAAACGGCGCATGCGCTTTTCAGCCGCGACCACAACCCCGCCCTCTATGCGACCAACGGCCTTTACCAGCAGGGGTTGCTACAGATCCACCACGATTTCTGTTTGAACGCCCGTGCCGGCTGCACGCACTGCGCCCTAGCCGCCAAACTCACCGAACCCCCGCCCTAAGCGCGTCAGCCCCCGAGCAATCCTTGGACGACCTGATTCACCAACTTGCCATCGGCGCGCCCCTTCACATGGGGCATCAAGGCCTGCATGACCTTCCCCATATCCTTCTTGCCGGCGGCACCTGTTTCGGCCAGCACCTTACGCACCAGCGCTTCGATCGCGGCCTGATCCAACTGCTGTGGTTGATATTTCCGCAACCAGTCGATCTCGCGCTGCTCCTTCTCCATCAGATCGACGCGCGCGGCGGCCTGAAACTGTTCCACCGAATCCGTGCGCTGCTTGATCGCCTTGGCTACGATGGTAGCCACGATCTCATCCGTCGGATCCTTCCCCGCATTGGTGGTAGCATCCTTGATCTGGGCATGCAGCATGCGCAGGGCGGACAACTGCGCTGCGTTTTGCGCCTTCATAGCGGTCTTGATATCCGCCAACACCGTATCCAGCAATAGCGAAGCCATGTGGTATCCCCTTCCCCATCAGACGTTAAACAAGAACTCGATCACATCCCCATCCTGCACTTCATATTCCTTCCCCTCGACCCGCAGCAGCCCCTTGGCACGACAGGCCGCCTCGCCCCCCTGCGCGACAAAGTCGCTGTACGACATCACCTGCGCCCGAATAAAGCCGCGCTCGAAATCCGTATGAATCACGCCGGCGGCCTGCGGCGCCTTCCAGCCGCGGTGGATTGTCCAAGCGCGCACCTCCTTGGGGCCGGCCGTCAGGAAACTGGCCAAACCCAGTGTCCGATACCCGGTGTGCACAATTTGATCCAACCCGCTCTCGCACACACCGTACTCCTTCAGGAAGGTGGTCCGCTCGGCATCGTTCATACCGTTGAGATCCTCTTCCATCTTGGCACAGATTTTTACGGTTTCACACCCCCGCTGCGTGGCATGTTCGCGCACCTGCCGGATATACTCGTTGTCCGCAGCCAACCCGGCCTCATCCACGTTGCAGCAATAGATCATCTTCTTATCGGTCAGGAACTGGCACTCCTTGAACAGCAGGACGGCGGCATCCGACTTCTGGTCATCGAATTCCACGGCCATGCGGGCCTGCCCCAGGTGCTCCAGCAGCCGTTGCGCGACCTCCAACTGTGCCTGCAGGCCCTTCTCGCAGCGGGCCTGCTTGGTGAGCCGCGCCACCCGGTTCTCCATCATCTGGTAATCAGCCAGGATCAACTCGGTTTCGATAACGCCCACATCGCGCAGGGGGTCCACCGAGCCGTCCACATGGACCACGTTTTCTTCGTTAAAGCAGCGCACCACATGCAACAGCGCATGGGTCTCGCGGATGTTCGTGAGGAAGTTGTTGCCTAGCCCCTCTCCCTTGCTAGCCCCTTTGACCAGGCCGGCGATATCCACGAAATCTACCGTGGCGTACACGGTCCGCTGCGGCTTGACCATCGCCACAAGTTTATCCACGCGCGCATCCGGCACCGGCACCACGGCCTTGTTCGGCTCGATGGTGCAGAACGGATAGTTCGCGCTCTCCGCATTTTGCGCCCGTGTTAAGGCGTTGAAGATGGTTGATTTCCCGACATTGGGGAGACCGACGATGCCAATACTAAGAGCCATAAAATCCTCTCCGTCGCAGCTTGCCCAGCCATAAGGCGAGACATCCCGCGCCACCGGCACCCTGCCTGACGCGCGTTGAATGCATGGATTGTGCCAAAGGGCGGCACAACAGGCAAGGAAAGAGGCCGGCCCCCAAACTGCGGGAGTTGGAAGAATGGAAGACTGGAAGATTGGTCAACTCCCGCGCCGGCATGACCCATTCACACACAGCGGTTGTAAATACTTCATCAATCCGCCGGGGAGAAGGTGGTAGGTGCGCATACGCGGTGCCACCTTCCATGAGGCCATGCCACAACTCACTCAGCCAAAGCGGTCATCCTAGAACCGTAAGTTGAGCATCACTTTGACATCACTACTCCGGTGCTCGTACGCGGCGGGCGGGTGCCTGATTCGTAAAGGTGATTCTAACGCCAAGGCGCCAAGGCGCAAGGGCGCAAAGATGGGAAGGTGTTAGGTGTGTGGTGGTAGCTGTGGACCCGCCGCCCCGGCGGCCTTGTGCTGGCCTTTACACACAAGTTCTTCCGGACAAATACCATGGCCGCAAACGCGATTAAATTGACCCGTCGAACCGCAAATTAACGAATTTCGAACCGCAGAATCTCGAAGTTCCTCGTGAAACGCGAACGTGCGCAGGCAACTGTACCAGCGAAAGTGCCTCACTTCATGATTCGGACCTCGACATTCGGCAATGTGCGGTTCACTTAGGACAAAATTGTACGGCTTGCGCTCCCTTCCTTTTGTCCAGAAATTTTTGTGTGTAACGGGCAGGGCTTGGCCTGCCCTTTACACACAAATATCGCTGGACAAATGAGGGCCGAGCAGACTGTGAAATTTTGGCCTAAACGAACCGCAAATCACCAAATTTCAAGGTCAGAATCATAAAGGGCGCGTGGAAC
>CAIOST010000388.1 GCA_903861045.1 uncultured bacterium
CGAGCAGTTGTATTTCGAGGCGCAGTTGTTCTGCTTCCGATTCCTCGACGAAATTTTTGGGATTCCGGGCGACCAATCTCTTCCCGGCGGGATCTTTGATGTCACCATCCGCGACGTGACCGTGCTTCACCAGAAGGGCGGGCCCCGCAGCGAGTTCACCGGCTATGCGCCGGATAAGCGGATCGAGCATGTCAGCATCGAAGGGCTGCGCTATGGCGACAAGCCGGTCACCGACGCGGCGGGCATGGGTTTGCGGATGAATGAGCATGTCGCGGATGTCCGCTACAAATGAACGAAGGAGTAGGACGCTATGACGGAGCAATCAAGAAAATGGAATCGGCTGGTGTGCGTGAGCGCCTGTGGTCTGCTGCTGGCAGGAAACCCGGGCATGGCGGCGCAGACCACCAATGCACTGGCCGCTGCCAGTGAGAAGAAGGGCGTTGACGCAAGCGACGCGTTGCGTTTCAAGGTCGACACGGCCAGCGGAGCGGTGTCTTTGCACTTTGGCGCCGAGTCGTTGAATGTTCCGGTTGACGTTAGGGTCGGTCTGCCCGGGTGGAAGAAGATCATTGGCGCGAGCGAACGCCAAGAGTTCGTCGCGAGCGATATTCCCGGCGGCTATCGGTTGACGGGGCGTCTGGAACTGGAGTCCGGCAAGACCTGCCGTATCGAGGAGGAAATCACGCAAGAGGGGGACTCCTGCCGCATACGGATCCGTCTCACGGCGGAGGAGAGCCTTGCGATGGAAGGCGCGTTCTTGTGGTTTGATCTACCCGTGCCGGCCTATGCCGGGAGCGCCTGCACACTGGGCGCAGCCCCTGCGGTCGTGTTTCCCAATACCTTCTCGGAAGCAGGCACACGCTTTGTCAACGGCGAGGCGGACAAGGTCGTGATCGAAGATGCGCTGGGGACAAAGGCGTTAACGCTTGAATTCGACAGCCGTGCGATGGTGCGGGTGCAGGATGCCAGAGCCTGGAAGTCGGACGTGTACAATTTCTACGTCTCTGTTGCCGGGACGACGCTAAAGAAGGGGGAAACAGCCCAGCTCTCCGTGAAGCTTCGGCGTCTTCAGGCGAAGGACCTGCCGCCGTGCAACTTGCGGGTCGTGCCTGAGCGAACGCTTGGCCGCATGGACGGTTTTGGCGGGAACTACTGTTTCGGGATCGAATCGCCGGTCACGCAGTACACCTTGAAGAACCTGCGTGTGGCGTGGGCGCGCACGGAGATGACCCCTGCGGAATGGGAGCCGCGAAACGACAACGACGATCCCGGTAAGACGGATTGGGAGTTTCTGAAGGCCCAGGACGCCGAAGGTTCGAACCTTCGGCGCGAATTCCTGTTGGCGCAGCAGATTCAGACGAGCGGCATTCCCTACTCGATCACCATCTGGCGCCTGCCGGAATGGTGTTATGTCGAGCCGGTGCAGGGCCTGCGCTTGAAGGGCGGCGCCATCAAGGAGGGCTTCTGGCCCGAAATCCTTGAATGCATCGGGTCCTACCTGGTTTACGCGAAGAAGACGTATGGCGTGGAGCCGGATTTCTTTTCCTTCAACGAACCCGACGGCAACACCTACGTTAAGTTCACGCCGGAGGATCACCGGGATGCCATTCGGCGTATTGGCGCACATTTCAAGGCGCTGGGGCTGAAGACCCGCATGCTGCTGGGCGACGTGGCGAATCCCAGGGCGTATGATTTCATTCTGCCGGCAGCCAATGATGCCGAGGCCATGCGGTACGTGGGTGCGCTCTCCTTCCACACCTGGGGTGGCACCGACCCCGCCGGCTACGAAAGATGGGCGAGCGTCGCCACGCGTCTGGGATTACCGCTGCTGGTCGGGGAGATGGGCGTGGATCCATCGGTATGGGATGGCCTGAAATACCGGAGCTTCGACTACGGCCTTCGCGAAGTGCGGTTCTACCAGGACCTCATCCGCTATGCCAGGCCGCGGGGAACCATGCAGTGGGAGTTCACGAACGACTACGGGCTCGTGGACGAGGAAAAGGATCCGTCCACCGGCGCCGTGAAACTCGTTCCCCATGCCCGCTTCTGGTTTATGAAGCACTTCTGCGATCTTACGCCGGTGGATGCCGACGTGCTGGAGACCGGTTCGGATGCCAGCGACATTATGGTCACTGCATTTCGGGGGCGTGGGACGCGGGGCGGCGAGTTTACGCTGCACATTGCCAATTTCGGCCGGAGTCGTGTGGTTGCGCTTGCGGGCCTGCCGGCAGGCCTTGGCCCCATGCGCGCTGTGCACACCAGTCAAGCAGAGTCGTTCAGCGCGCTGCCAAACGTGAAGCCGGAACAGGGCGGTCTCAAGCTGACGGTGGCGGGGCGGTCGTTGCTGACACTGACCACCCTGCCGCTGTCAGCACAGAGTGCCTCTGACAGAAGTGGGCAGACGCTGGTTGCACCGCAACCGTAAAAGGAAAGAAGATAGGTTCATGATCGAAGACAATCTCAACCGAACTCATTGTGTAGACGGAATCCCCCTATCTTCCGACTATCGGGTACAGGTGAACGGCGCAGCGGCCCCGGTCTATATCATGCCGACGCGCTATGACATGCCGTGTCCGAACGGCCCGCCCATGCCGGTCTATGACGGCCCGCTGTGGCACCACCCCATGTATTTCGCTTGCGCCGACATTCCCGGGCCGGTGGCGGTGTCAGTGGATTTGGCGTTCCTGTCGGCCGAGGAGCTCCATTCGGTAACGCTGCACCCGCTGTCGCGGGGCATCGCCTTGCAGCGCGAGGGGACGCGCGTCAGCTTCACCGTGGATCAGCCCGGGACCGTGACATTGGTTGTGAATGGCGACCATCGCACCCGCCCCTTGCACCTGTTTTTATCGCCACCGGTGGAAGCGCCACCGCCGGATGCCATCGTCTTCGGGCCGGGCTTTCATGACCTGGGCTATGA
>CAIOST010000389.1 GCA_903861045.1 uncultured bacterium
GCCGGACGGGTTGCGGCTTTCACCGTTCCCGCCGGGTCGTTCCGAATGGTTTCTATTCCGCTTTCACGTCGTTTCCTCCATTCACAGGCTTCGCCTGTCGCGAGTGATTTATGTGCCTTTTGTGGCCAACCATAAGTGTCTGCGCCGATCCTGCCCATGTCCAAACCCTCTGCCAACCAATATCACTCCACACATAGCATACAAAAAAGCGGCTTCTGCGGTTGCCACAAAACCCTTACTACAGCCAGCCTGGGTTAGGTGGCGCTTCAGGAAAAGACCATGCCCGGGAGGGAACGCAACATCAATCGGTGCTTGATGAATCAAGTGCAATCAGTGTGTGTGAATTGGCCATGCCGGCGCGGGGTTGACCAATCTTCCCGTCTTTCAATCTTCCAATCTTCCGCAGTTTGTGGCCGGCGCGCCACCCCTTGCCGGCCGGTGTCGCCCATGATAGTTTAATAGCGGTCACACGGTACCCCGTACGAACCTCCCGATCTGTCAGGACACAAACCATGCCTATCTACGAATACACCTGCCAAACCTGCAACCACACCTTTGATCATCTCGCACGCAACCTGTTGGATGTAGCCAAGACCTGCCCGGCCTGCGGCGCCAAGCGCCCGCGCAAGGGGTTCGCCGCCTTCGCCGCGCGCGTGCCGAACGCCGCCGCCAAGGCCTGCGACGGCTGCCACACCAACAGCTCCTGCCCGTCCGCCGGCAAATTCGGCTGCGGCGGAGGCGGCTGCGGCGGCCTGTAACGGCCAGGCTAGCGCTCAGGGAACCCGGCGCGCCCGGCTGTACTAATGTGCCGCCACACCAAACCAGTGATTGGCGGCTTTACCAATCACAAACGAGGCCCCCACCACCAGTAGCGCTACGGCCATCGCCTCCAGTAGGACCGTGCGATAGCGCAACCCTTTGACCACCGACATGAAAAAGGTAAAGACCGACAAGATCAGACCAACACACCCGACCGCCACGGCCAGCGCCATCCGGCTCTCCGCGCAGAGAAAGAACGGCACGACAATGGTCAACACGACAAATAGATAAATACCGCCTGATAAGAACACCCCCCGCCACGGCTTCTTCCCCCGCGCTGGGCCATGCCCCCCCGCCTGCGCCTTCTGCGATAAATACTCGGAAGCCGACATTGCCAGGGTGGCCGCCAGCCCGCTGATTAACACCGTGATGCCAATGGTCCGGGCGCTCGCCGGCATGGCAAACGTCAACCCGGCCGCTATGCCGCTAAATTCCTGGATCGAATTGTTTAGCGCCAGCACCATGGATCCCATGTAGTTCAGGTGCTCCTCGTCAATCATGTTGATCAACGCATGCTCGTGGCGCGCCTCCTCCGTGATGATGTGCGCGATCTCCGGCCAGTGTTCCTGAAAGTGCGCATAAGCCGTTTCGGCCTGCTGCTCCCCCTGCTCCATCAACTTCATGCCAAACGTGAAACCAAACACCGCGGCGCACAGGCGATAGAACCAGACCTTGCACCAGTTGGGAGAGACCTCTTGTGCCGTCAACTCCTGAAATTGACGATAATGCCGGCGCTCATCCGCCGCGATGCACGCCAGAATCTCGCGGTTGCGCCCCGCGGCCCGCCGGGCAAAAGCGACGTAAACGTGGTGTTCGGTGATCTCGTTCCGTTGAAAAGCGAGTAGATAGCGGAGCTCAAGGTTTGAAAATTTTTTGACCACGTGAATCCCCGTCTGCTGCTGTGGCGGAGCCCACGTGCCGCGCCACCCATACGGGCACGCACGCGCTGCCACGGTTCTGATCTGCTTATTTACTGGGTCTCTTGCGACTTTTCTAGGGATGTAAATTGGTGGCGGCTACTGGACTTGAACCAGTGACCGACGGATTATGATTCCGCTGCTCTACCGACTGAGCTAAACCGCCATGGCCATAAAAGAGAGACAGAATATAGAAAATGCGGTGCCGGAAGTCAACCCCCCTGCCGCAATCTCTTTGCCACGGGCGGTCGATGCAAATTGATGGAAACGCGAAACCATCTGTTTCCGCCCCGAATCGCACCTCTTGCCACGCCCCCCCCCCCCCGCGCGGGGGCACCCGGAAGTCTTCCATTCTGCCAACGCCCGCACTTATTTTGGGGGGTGGGGTGGCGCGGGCGCATCCTTGTTTCATTACAGAGTTGCGTTCAGTAGGCCGGAACTCCGGTTCCGGCCATGGAATGAGCCGCAACCGGAGTTGCGGCCTACAACACTACAACGCAAAGCAAGGGGAACAGGGATGCGCCCGGGTGGCGCCTGTCATCTCGACATCGGCCCACGTTACTGGCAAACTAGGGCACGACTGGAGCAATCCCCGGCAAGCTGTCGCGCGCGGGGCGTACATCTGCACCGCTTACGAGCACCGCTGACAACCATGGCTACCACCATCCTACTGCTGTTTGCCCTCCTTCTGATCCTCCTGAACGGGTTCTTTGTGCTGGCTGAGTTTGCCTTTGTCAAAGCGCGCCCAACCCAGATGGAAGTTCTGGCGGACCAAGGGCATCGGCAGGCCCGCACCGTACAGCATATTCAAACGAACCTGGATAAATTCCTCAATGTTTGCCAGATCGGCATCACGCTGGCGAGCATTGGGCTGGGGTTTGTCGGGGAACCGGCGCTGGCTAAAATATTCACCCCCATGCTGGTGTCCCTGGGACTGGGCCATTCCGCCGTCATCACGGCTCATGGTGTGGCGATTGCCTTGAGCTATCTGCTGATCTCCTTCCTGCACATTGTGATTGGCGAACAGGTGCCGAAGATCCTGGCCATCCGCCAGACCGAGCGGGCGGCCTTGTACACGGCCTATCCCATGTACATCCTTTACTACGTCTTCTACGCACCGCTCTGGCTGCTCAACGTCTCGGTCAACGCGGTGTTGAAGCTCTTTCGCATCCAGCCAGTCCATGGCCATGCCGAGCATTCCGATCAGGAAGTCCGGATTATTCTCAATCAATCGCAATCCTGCGGCATGATGTCATTCCGTCGCCTGCTGTTCATCGAGAATGTGCTGGATATGGGGACCCTGGTCGTACGCAACGCCATGCAAGGGCGCCAGCGGGTACAAGTGCTGCACACCGGCGCCCCGTCCGGTGCCAACGAGGCCATCGTCACCAAGTACCGCCACTCCCGCTACCCCATATTCCTTCCCGGCGAAGATGCGCCCGCCGGCTTTGTGCACATCAAGGACCTGCTCCTGGCCCGTTTGGCCGGCAAGGAGACCGCGGATCTGACGGAGTTCATCCGGCCCTGTATGAAGGTAAAGGAGCGCGACCTGCTGGAGAACGTGCTGTCCGAAATGCAGCGCAAAGCGATGCACGTGGCAATCGTGTACAACGAAGCCGGCACCTGGAGCGGCATGATCACCCTGGAGGATATCCTGGAGGAAGTAGTTGGCACCATCGAAGAGGAATACCCGACCGAAGCGCCCATCCGGCTCAAGAACGCCCTGCACTGCGCGGAGCTCGTGATCACGGATGTCGCTGGCGAGACCATCGTGGCCGCGGTCCATCATGCGCTCATGCGCGTGAACCCGCGCCTGCTCCCCTTGGCGGTCAACGAGATCCTCCCGCATATCGCCGAGCGGGAACACGCCGGCAGCAGCTATGTCGGCCGCAGCCTGGCCATCCCGCACGCCCGCTTGAAAAACATCAGCCAGCCACTGGTCGTATTCGCCCGGATGAAAACACCCATGGCCGCGCCCACGGCCTTTAGCCAGGACGTGATCCGCTACCTGTTCATTCTGCTGACACCCGCCAGCGCCCCCCGCCAGCACCAGATCCTGCTATCACGCATCGCAGGCATCTTCGAGAGCGGCTACCTGGATGACCGTCTGGAGCAGGCCACCACCGCCCGTGCGATCTACGAAGCCATCGTGGAAGTCGAGCAGGCGACGGATATGCCCGGCTAAGCTTATTGCACGATGACAATCCCCGCCAGCGTCCCCTTCGGGAACTGATCCGGTTTGGCTCCGCTGCCAATCGGATAGATCTCCCACCCCGCCTTGGCCACCATTTGAAAGACATCTATCCCCACGGCCTCCATCGACGGTCGCGACAAGAGTGAGAACCGGCACTTCTTCCCCTCCATGGCTTGGCAGGTCTCCTGCTGTCCGCAAAACGTATGCCGGCATGACCCCGCGGCAAAACCAAAGGCCAGATAATGGCCGTCGTAAAAGGCCATGGACTCGACATCGTTCACGATCTTATACATCTGCTGATAGGCCTCCACCCGCTCCTTAATAGTGGCCTTGTCGCGCACGATCACCTCTGGCGGCACGTCTTTGATAAACAGTACGGCCCAGCGAAAGCCCTTGAGCAACTCGCGCAGCTCCGCCGGCTTCAGGGTATGGGGTGGGCAATGCGCGCCCGCCCCGTACCCAAAGCAACGGGGCACCTGACACTTCAAGGTAATCCGCTCGTCTACCGGAATGTCCGACGTGGCAATCACGCGTGCTTGCGTCGCACCCAGTGCCAAGGCCCGCTCGCAGTAGCGCCGCAAATCCTCCGGCAGCGCCCCTTCATGACGATCCACACTGATCTTACTAATTGGGTCACCCATGACAGCTCCTCCTGATGATTACCAAGCGTTCCGCCCACCTACCAGCCCGCCGTCGCCGGTCACGCGCCAATTCAGTGTGCCAAAAGTCGTCTGGGCTGTCGAGCCGTCCTCCCCATGGTCTTTTCCTGAAGCGCCACCTAACGCAGGCTGGCTGTAGCAAGGGCTTTGTGGTAACCGCAGAAGCCGCTTTTGTGTATGCTAGCAGTGGCGAGGTGTTGGTTGGCAGAGGATTTGGAC
>CAIOST010000390.1 GCA_903861045.1 uncultured bacterium
ACGCTGACAAACGCGCTCCGCTGTTTCCCTGAAGAACCCCTGCCGGCGGTTATAGAACGCCTAGCAGAGACAAAATCCCAGAGCCTTCGATTACTGCAACGGCGGCGGTTGTGAACGCCAAAGGGAAAGACCATGAGTGCCGTTCAGGGACAGGGCAGAATCCCTTGCCGTGATGCAGGCAATATGCCATCATGCGCAATCTGATTTTGAATGTTTTTTACCGTCAAGTTCCCCGGAGGCCGAGGATAGATTGTGAGGGGTATGTGGTATCGGTGGTTGTTGATTTTGGTGATCGCCGTTGGTTGGTTGGCAGGTATCGGCCTGGCCCAGGGCGGTATGCTTTCCAATTCGGTTGTGATTGTACACGGCGAACTTTCGCTGGCGCCGGCGGACCGGGGTTTTTCTCTCGCGCTGGCACGGCATGCCTTTCGCTGGTATCGCGAGGCGGGGATTGATGCGGTCATGGGCGGTGATTCCCGTCTGGATGACCTGCTGCCCGGATCGCGCGTAGCGCTGCTGGTGCAGGTGGCCAATCCTTCGCCTGGACAACTCGCCACGCTGCGACGCTATGTCAATGGCGGTGGCCGGTTGATCGTCTGCTATTCTAGTTCGCCGGGGTTGGCGGATTTGATGGGCGTCGAACTGGGTGGCTATGTGCGCAGCAATGGCAGCGGACGGTGGGCAGAGATGCGTTTTGAAGCGACCCGACCGGCTGGCGTTCCCGCCTCCGTGCGGCAAAACTCGCCGAACCTCTTTCTGGTGAAACCGGTGGCTGGTGCATCACAGGTGTTGGCCTGGTGGTATGACCGGGCGGGTGTGCGCACGACCGAACCGGCCTGGCTGCGCGGCCGGAATGGGTTTTGGATGACCCATGTGCTCCTCGGCGATGGCGATGTGGCGGCCAAAGCGCAACTTTTATTGGCGTTGGCGGCTTCGTGTGACCCGTCATTATGGGGCGGGGCGGCGGATCGAAAACTGGCGGTGGCGCGGCAGACCGGCCCTGTGCATGGCGTGGCTGGCATGCTGAAGCAGGCGAAGCGGTTGGAGGATCCCCAGCGTCAAGCGGTCGCACTGGCAGCGGTCAAAAACGCCGATCAACGGGAGAAGGTGGCCGTCGCGGCGCGGCGGGACGGACAGCCCTTTCAGGCGTGGCTGCAGGCGGAGGCACTCTGCCGGCAGATGGAGTTGGCGTACGGCTCTTTGCAGGTGCCCCGCAATGGCGAGATTCGGGCAGTCTGGGATCAATCCGGCCAGGGGTTGTATCCGGGCGACTGGAACCGCACCTGCCAGATCCTCAAGGATCATGGCATTTCCGACCTTTATCTGTGCGTGGGGGGCGCCGGCTTTTCCCACTACCGCAGTCAGTTGCTGCCTCCCTCGCGCCTGTTTCTGGAGCAGGGCGATCAGTTGGCGGCGTGCCTGGCTGCCGCCAAGCCGCGCGGATTGCGCGTGCATGCCTGGCTCTTCTGCTTCTGCACGGAGCAGTGCTCGGAAGAGCGCGTGATGTTTTTTCGCAATCGGGGTTGGTTGCTGACGGGCGAGGATGGCCGCGAGCGACGCTGGCTGGATCCAGCGGTGCCTGAGGTGCGGAACATGCTGGTGCAGGCCGCCCGGGAGGTGGCCACCCGGTACCGGGTGGATGGGCTTCATTTGGATTTCGTGCGCTATCCAGATTTTGCCGGCAGCCTGGGCCCCACGATCCGGAGGCGGTTTGAGGAAGCCACCACGCGAAAATGCGGGGAGTGGCCGGCCGAGGTGAAGAGCGGGCCACGGAGGGAAGAGTTTGCGCGATGGCGTAGCGACCGGGTGGCTGAACTGGTGGCGGATGTGCGCAACATGCTGCGCCGCGAAGGACCGGATAAAGTGCTCTCGGCGGCCGTATATGGGAAGTACCCTTCGTGTTTGGCGGCGGTAGGGCAGGACTGGGAAGCGTGGGTGCGGGCCGGGTTGGTGGACTATCTGCTGCCGATGAATTACACGGAAGACCCGGCCATGTTTGCGGAACTGGTGGGGAATCAGTCGCGCGCCCGCTGGCTCCGGCAGCATGTCCTGCCGGGGATCGGCGTGACGGCCGCCGAGAGCCGGCTGCGCCCGTCGCAGGTGATTGACCAGATCCGGACGGTGCGGGCTGCGGACTGTCCGGGATTTGCCTTGTTCGATCTCGACACGTATCTGGAACAAGATGTGTTGCCGGTGTTAAAAGCCGGTGTGACGGCCAAGTGAGCGCAGGGAAGGGGAGAGGATGCTATGTTGGATGCGAAGCTGAATGATCCGTGCGTAAAGGTTCGACTGGCGGCGGTGCGAGCGCTGGGCGAGTCTGTCAAGCTGGGTGTGAAGCCGACGGAGGAGGTTAACAACCACGTCCACACCATCTATTCGTTCAGCCCGTATTCGCCCACGCTGGCGGCCGTGAAGGCTGCGCAGGCCGGGTTGCAGACGGTCGGCATCATGGACCACGACTCCGTGGCCGGATGCGAGGAGATGCTGGAGGCCTGCTCGGCGATTGGCATGGCCAGCACCGCCGGGTGTGAAATCCGCGTGAACATGGACGGCACGCGCATGGAAGGGCGCAAGACCAACAACCCCGACGAACCGAATGTCAGCTACATCGCGATGCACGGCATTCCGCGTTCGCAACTGGCCGCTTGTGCGCGTTTTCTGCAGCCGATCCACGACACCCGGATTCTCCGCGATCGCCAGGAGGTGCTGTTGCTCAATGCCAAGCTGCTACAGTTCGGCCTGCCTCCGCTCGACTTTGAGCGCGACGTGCTGGCGATCTCCGAGGCGGCGCAGGGTGGGTCGGTCACCGAGCGTCATATCCTGTATGCCGTGGCCCTGAAGCTGATTCAGGCCTTTGGCAAAGGCGCACGCACGATCGCCTGCCTCGAGCAGCAGATGCGCATCCCCATACCGCCGAAACTGCAGGAGCTATTACTGGATGGCAACAATCCCCACTATGTCTACGATTTACTAGGGGTTTTCAAGTCCACCCTGGTGACCGATTTCTTTATCCCCTCTTCCAAGCAGGAGTGCCTCAATGTGGTGGACGCCGTGAAGTTCGCCAATGACATCGGTGCGATTCCGGCCTACGCCTACCTGGGGGACGTCGGTGAATCGCCGACGGGCGACAAGAAGGCCGAGAAGTTTGAGGACGACGATCTCGACATGCTGGTGCCGGAGCTGCGGGAGATCGGCTTCCGCGCCATAACCTACATGCCACCGCGCAACACCAAGCCGCAACTGCTGCGCTTGCAGCAGCTCTGCCAGCAGAATGAGCTGATGGAGATCAGCGGCGTGGATATCAACAGTTCGCGCCAGAGTTTTAACTGCCCGATTCTGCTGGAGCCGGAGTTCCGGCATCTGACGGATGCCGCCTGGGCGTTGATCGCACATGAAAAACTGGCGGCGGCAACCCCCCAGCTGGGCCTTTTCCATCCGGCCAACCCGCTGCGCGGCCAGCCGTTGGTCGCACGGATCGCGCGCTATGCCGCACTCGGCCGGCGGATCAACAACCGTCAGCCGGAACAGGCCGTGGCGCTGGTAGACTTCTGATGCGTACCTCCACGGTGGTGCATGCCTGCGATGGCTAGGCCGTGATGTAGATGTATTAGCGCTGCTGCAGGCGTGCGAGCAGTTGTGCGGCGGCCTCTGCTTCCGCAGCGCGGCGGGTGGTCCCTTCGCCAAGTCCTTCCTGATCTTGCACGCGCACGCGGGTGCGGTAGCGCGGGGCGTGCGCGGGGCCTTCCACGGCGAGCCCTTCATAAACGGGTGTGCACTGGTACGTGCCCTGGGCCAGTTCCTGCAGCGCGCCCTTCGGATTGTCTTGTGAGCCGGCCGTGGCGATCGTCTGCAGTCGGGGCACGATCAGTTGCGTGAAAAGCTTCTGGCTGGCGCGCAATCCGCCATCCTGCCAGGCGGCGCCGAAGACCGCTTCCAGGCTGTCGGCCAGCATGCTGGCGCGCTCCCGCCCGCCGCTGCGTTCCTCGCCTTTGCCCAGGCGTAGAAAAGCGCCGAGGCCAATGGCGCGTGCGGTTTCGGCGAGCGCCTTGCCGCTGGCGACCTGGCTGCGCAGCACGGTTAGTTGCCCTTCGTTGGCGTCGGTGTGATGATCGAAGGCATACTGTGCTGCCAGCAGTCCCAGTACAGCATCGCCGAGATATTCCAGTCGCTGGTTGTGGCTGGGGGCGTCATCTTGTTCGAAGCAGTGCGAGGGGTGGGTCAGGGCAGCCTGCAACAAAGAGCGGTCCTTGAATCGGTAGCCGAGCCGTTTTTCCAGTTCACGTAGCGGGTGGGGGGGGGGCAGCAGAAACATGGCGATTCCCTGCGAAGGGCTATTTGGTCAGCTCAGTCGCAAATTCCAGTGCCAGCAGGGCGTAGGAGGTCACGAGCACGGGATCATTTTCCCAGAAGCGGTTGTTCGGGTTCCCCCAGGAGCCATCCGGCCGCTGCAGCGCGACAAGTTTGCGGATCAGCTCTTCGCGCCAGGCGATGGGGGCACCGCCATGCTTACGGGGGATGGCCTCGAATTTGGAGACGGCTAGGGCACGGGCCATAACATTATAATAAAAGAAGAGCCCTTGTGTGCCCATGCCGGGGTTCTCCTCCAAGGTCCAATGGCGCGCCGCAAAGTCCACGGCCGAAGTTACGCGTGGATCTTCCCGCGCGACGTTGGCATAGATCATGGAGAGCAGGCCGGCGTAGGTAATGCTGCCAAAGGAGCGCAAGTAGACTTTTCCTTCGGCGTTGGTGGCCACGCCTGCCTTGGCGTCATCGGGGTTATAGATGAAGCCGCCCGCATCCTGGTTGCTGCTGTTCGTGGGTGTGTTCTGAAGTTTGCTCACATATGCCAAGGCGGCGGTCCAATTGACGTCCACGCGCTTCTGGCTGGTGGGGCGCAGATCTTCCACATCCTGGGTGCGGCGCATGGCTTCCAAGGCAAAGGTGGTGTTGTCGAGATCCGTATAGGCGCGCCCGGTGGAGCGGTCATAACCGAAGCCGCCGTTGTAGACGTCATCGCCCAGATGTTGGGAACTGCCGACAAAGGCACGGGCTTCAAGAATGGCGGGCACCAGATCCTTGCGCCCCGTGGCATGCAGCGCGGTCATGCAAATGGCGGTGTTGTAGTTGGGCATGCCCCCCCCTTTTATGCCGGGGATTTCCTGGTAGATGCCGCCGTTAGTTCTGACGCAGGTCAGGAGATACGCCACGGCGCGGTCGGCCATGACCTGCCGGTTGCTGTCGCCGGCCGCGGCGATCGCCCAGAGTGGCAGTCCGGTCAGGGCTGGGAACACGGGTTTCGACCAGGAACCGTTGGTCGCCTGGTTTTGCTGCAGCCAGTCCAGTCCGCGGGCAACGGCGGCCCGGGCCGCGCTGCGGCTATCGGTGGCGGTGGTTTCGCTGTGGGCGGCGCCGACCGTCAGGGTTAGCACCAAGCCTGTCATTACTCCCAGTGTGCGCATGCGCTGCATATCGATCCTGCTCCTGTAGGAATGGGGTAGCGTACTGTTGCTGTTAACGCTGCCAAGATGGAAGCGGTTCATTAATCTTTATTTTTGTTGCCATTGCCCGATTATGACGCAGCGTGCTAGGCTGCGCAAGCATGGAACCAGAGATCCCAGCTGGGACGGAAATAGATGACCGACTGCTGATGGCCCGGGCCTGTCAGGGTGATCGGGATGCCTTTGCTGAGCTTGTGCGTCGCCATCAACGCCCGTTATTGAACTTTTTCCGCCATTGTGGCGTTAGTAGAGATGCGGAGGATCTGGTGCAGCTGACGTTTGTCCGGCTGTATCGGTATCGCGACCGCTATACGCCGCGCGCCAAGTTGACGACTTTTTTGTATCTGCTGGCGCGGCAGGTGTGGATTGATGAGCTGCGGCGGCGACATCGCGAGGAACGACTGCGCCGTGGGCTGGAGGCGGAACCAGCGCCGGACACCGGCGCCGCAGACCGGCCTGAAAACGGAAGGATGGATGTGGCGCAAGCGCTGGCAGCCTTGCCAGAGGGGTTGCGGCTGGTGGTTGTTATGAGTATATATCAGCATCTGCCTTATGCCGAGATTGCGACGGCCTTGCGGATCCCGGTGGGCACTGTAAAGTCGCGGATGTTCAACGCCTTACGGCAGTTACGACAGATCATGGAGGGTACATGAAGCGCCCAAAGCAGGTTGCCGAGCGCCAGCGTGTTGATGCTGATAAAAGTACGCCGTGGTGTCCGCAGGCGGTTCAGGCTGCGGCATGGGCCACGGGGAATCTCCCGCCTGCCGAGCAGGCTGGGTATGCGGCGCATGTCCAGCAATGCGCGGTATGTGCCGACGAACTGGCGGCGTGCCGACGGATGGTAGCCTGTTTGCGTGACGTGCCGGCCGTCGGGCCGGAACCTTCGGCCAACTTGACCGCGCGTATTCTGGCGGCGTTGCCCGCGCAGGCTTTCCGGCCGACAGCTTGGTCACGCACGATTTTCTTTGTCCGGCAGCATCGCTATGCGTGGGCCGCCGCCGCGGCGGTACTGATATGGCTGGCGGCGGCGTGGCTGGTAGCCAGCGTGGGACAGACGGGCCGGATTGCGCAGGACGGATGCGCCTGGATCGCGAGTCATCAGGAAGCGGATGGTTCCTGGGATCCTGAATCTGGCGGGGGAGTGGCACGGTATCGACCAGCTTTGACGGCGCTGGCCACGCTCGCCCTGATGAGGGAACCTGACCGCTATGCCAGAGAGATAGCCGCTGCCTGCTCGGCTTTACAACGCGCGCAGGCAGACGATGGTACGTTCGGTCCGGATGAGACTGGGCGCATGTACAATCAGGCGCTGGCGACCTGGGCCTTGTTATCAGCGTATGGGCGTCATCCGGAATACGAGCAGGCGATCGACCGGAGTCTGGCGCATATCCGTATGCGGCAGCAGGCGATGGGTGGCTGGGGGTATTTGCGGGACGGGGCGGATGCCGCCAATACGGCGGTCACGGCGTGGCAGGTGCAGGTGTTGGCACGAGCGCAGCAGGCGGGGTGGGTTGATGACGGCGGGCATTTACGCAAGGGGTTGGTCTGGTTGCGACAGCGGGCGGATGGGCGTGGTCAGTTTGGCTATACGGCTGGGCGCGGCGGGGGCGAGGGTACGCCGACCTTGAATGCGATGGGGGCCTATACACTGCTCGCCGCCGGCGGGGCGAGTGCCGAACTGGTGAGCGTCGCCGCCACCGTGATGGATCGCTTGCCGCGTGGCGCACAGGGTGCTTGCGCGGTGGAAGCCGATTTCTATCGGGCGTTCTTTACCGTGGCGGCCTGGGATGCGACCGGCGACCGCGCCCAAGCAGGACGAGTGCGCGCCGGGATCTGCGATAAGCGCGAGACGCGTGGGGTAGATAAAGGGTCATGGACGCCGCTTGATTCATGGAGCAAGGTGGGGGGACGCCTCTACGCCACGTCGTTGGCTGTACTTACCCTGCAACCGCAGGCGAAGGATACCCTGTAGCGGGGCTGCTTCCTTTGGCAGGGGCGCGGCCGGTTTTGTTAGGCAAAGGGCGTATCTTTGCGAGCGGCCGTGATGATGCGCATCGTTTCGATGGCCTGATCGATTGTCACGGGGAAGGGGCGATTCTGCCGTATCGTGGCGAAAAGGTGTTCCCAGATCTTGGTCAGCCCGCAGGGTGTCTTGGGGTTGACCGGGATGGATTCCTCGGACCATTTCAGGTTTTCGGGTGTGCCGAACGGCCCCAGTGGCGGCGTACGTACGCTGGCACGGCGGCGCGATAGCTTGTGCTTTGCATCCAGATAGCGCAAGCGGAGCGCGTCGCCGCTTGAATAGGCCAGGGCCCCGCGCGATCCGGTCACGGCGTATTCCGGCTCTGGCAGGATGCGACCGCCGGATATTTCCAAGTCAATTGTCAACCCATCGGCGTTGCGTAGCAGGATGTGGACATAGTCTTCGGCATCCCCCGTAGCGGCCACCCGTTTCAGATCAGCCCAAATTTTTGCCGGGGTTGCGCCGAGGATTTGCAGCGCCTGATCTAGATAGTGCGGTCCTTCGTGCAGCAGCAAGCCGCCAGTGCAGCGCTTAACCGTCTGCCAGTCATCGCGCCGCTGAAACCGACCCTGGCGGATTTTGATGTCATAGATTTCACCCAGCATGCCGGATGCGATCACTTCGCGTACCTGCTGGAACCCGGGCTCGAAACGGCGGTTTTGGCGCACGACCAGCCGGTGGCGGGCTTTGATGGCAGCGGCGCGCAGAACCAGAGCCTCGTCATACGTGCGACACATGGGGGGCTCCACTTGCACCCATTTGCCGGTGCCGAGACCCGCGAGCGCCTGATCCAAGTGGCCGTCAGAGACGGTGGCGATATCTACTAGTTCTACCGAGTGATCCGCCAGCAAATCCTGAAAGCGACGGTAGGATTGGCAGTGATATTTCGCCACCGCCAGATCGCGCCGCTCCTTGACCGGATCGCAGACAGCGACGATTTGAAACAGGTTGGGATATTGGTCGAGTTCCGGGCAGTGCTGGCCCCAGCCGGCTCTCCCCAGACCTACGATGCCGACGCGTACCGGGGCGGTAAATTGCGTGTCCATCTTTATCCTTCCCACACATTTAACACAATGTGCCCAGGCTCAATCATCGCCTTAGAAATCGCCGCCATTGTGTCGTGTATTTGGTGATAAAGTCAATCTTTCTCCGCTGTAACCATGCCGCATCGCGTTGGTTCGGCCGTGACAGGCATATACGGGTTACGCTATCGTTCCGCTTTCCAATTCAACGGAGTAGATTGTCATGGCGAATCTGAATACGGTTCGATCAGTGCAGGCGGGAACGAGGGGGCACCAGACTGGCGAGAAGTTGAATCGCGTGGCATTCCCCATGGGCGGCATTGGCGCGGGAATGCTCAGTCTGGAAGGAACGGGGGCGCTTTCGCAGGTGTCGCTGCGGCACAAGCCGGACGTGTACAACGAGCCGCAGATCTTTGCAGCCTTGCACGTGAAGGGCGCCAAGACGGCCCGCGTGCTGGAAGGCCCGGTGCCGATGTGGAAGATCCTGGGTAGCGCGACCGGTCCTACGTTCGTAGAGCCTGGCAACGGATTGACCGGGCGTACGTACGGGCTGCCGCGCTTTGCCGAGGCTTCCTTCCAGGCGCGCTTCCCATTCGCAACGGTGTCGCTGTCCGACCCCGCGATGCCCGTGACTGCCGAGCTGACCGGCTGGAGTCCGTTCACGCCGGGTGCGGCTGATGATTCGAGCCTGCCGGTGGCGGCCATCGAGTACCGGTTCGTCAACCGCAGCGCTAAGCCGGTTAAGGCGGTCTTCTCCTTCCATGCCGTGAATTTTATGAAGATCGGCGATAATGCGGCGATCGGCGTACGGGAGCGCGGCTTTGTGCTGTCGCAGCCGGCGCTGGCGAGCAAGCCGGATGCCGAAGGCGCTTTCGTGGCGTTCACGGATGATCCAGCCACGGCCGTGGATGCAGCCTGGTTGCGCGGCGGGTGGTGGGATCCCTTTACCACCGTTTGGAACCATGTGGCCAATGGCGATGTGGTCTCGCAACCGCCGCACGCTGAAGGTGGGTCAGGGAATGGCGGCAGTCTCTACGTGCCGTTTACGCTCAAGGCCAAGGCGGAGAAGACCATTCGCCTCCATTTTGCGTGGTATGTGCCTCGTAGTACGGTGTGGGTCAGCGCCTGGTCGCCGATGCCGCACGGGAGCGAGCCGTTCCTGCTGGAAGGCTGGCAGGCCTCCCGGGCTATGCCGGCCGGCGACATCACGCAGGTGCGGCATATCGGGTTTCTTGAGGAGGCCGGCTGGGAGCCGGCGGCCGCGGATGGCTGGAAATTCGTGAATATCAATGCCCTGCGCCCGCAGAGCGGGGTCGTCTATTTGGCCCGGCATGTGCAGGTGGCGGAAGATTGCGAGCGTATTCTGCACGTTGGCCATGATGGCGGCGTGCGCGTCTTTGTGGACGGCCAGCCGGTAGCCGCGACACCCGGCACGGTCAGCCCGTCGCCCATGAGCCGGACGCAGGTGCGCATCGCGCTGAAGCAGGGCGAACACGAGATCTGCATCGCCTTGGATCGGGACAACGGCAAAGGGAACGCGATTTGTGTAAGCCTGCAGAAGCCTGCGGATGCGACGTGCGGCAGCGGGTGCGCGTGCCACAGCGCCGCGCCGGAGTCGCCGTTCTATGTGCCGTGGTATGCCGCACACTTCGAGGATTTGGCGACGGTTGCCGGGCACTGGCGCTTGCATTACGAGCGGCTGCGAGCGGCCAGCGCCGCGTTCCGTGACTGCTTCTACGACACGACGCTGCCGGCTGAGGTGGTGGAGTCGGTCGCCGCGAATCTCGCGATCATCAAGTCGCCGACGGTTCTGCGTCAGGCCGACGGCCGGGTGTGGGGGTGGGAGGGGTGTCATTCCGGGAGCGGATGCTGCCCGGGGACCTGTACGCACGTCTGGAATTATGCGCAAGCCATCCCGCACCTTTTCCCCGCACTGGAGCGGACGCTGCGCGAGACCGAGTTTTTGGTGAGCCAGGATGAGCGCGGACATCAGAACTTCCGCGCGTTGCTGCCGATTCGGACACCCGACCACCCCTTCCATGCGGCCGCCGACGGTCAACTGGGTGGACTGATGAAGCTGCACCGCGAATGGCGGATCAGCGGCGATACGAATTGGATGAAGCAGCTCTGGCCGGCGGCCAAGCAGAGCCTCGACTATTGCATCGGCACTTGGGATCCCGACCACACCGGCACGTTGATCGAGCCGCACCACAATACCTATGACATCGAGTTCTGGGGTGCGGATGGGCTGTGCACGAGCTTCTATCTGGGCGCACTCGCGGCCGCCATCGCCATGGGCCGGGCTTGTGGCGAAGACGTGGCCGGCTACGTGGAGCTGCTGGCCAAGGGGCGCAAGGCCATGGCCACGACACTGTGGAATGGCGCCTGGTTTATCCAGAAGGTGCAGTGGGAAGGGCTGCGCGCCGGGGATCCGGTGAACAATGCGGCCGGCATCAACTCTTCCGGGTACACGCCAGAGTCTTTAGCCATCTTGAAGCGCGAAGGTCCGCGGTACCAGTACGGCACCGGTTGTCTTTCGGATGGCGTGCTGGGCGACTGGATCGCGCGCTGCTGCGGGGTGGGGCCGGTGGTGGACGCGAAGAAGACGGCCAAGCACCTGGCATCGGTTTTTAAGTATAACTTCCGCGCGTCGCTGCACGACCATGCCAATCCGCAGCGGCCGGGCTATGCCTTCGGGCAGGAGAGCGGGCTGCTGGTCTGCACCTGGCCCAAGGGGGGTAAGCTGTCGCTGCCGTTCCCGTATTCCAACGAGGTCTGGACCGGCTTTGAATACGATGTAGCCTCGCACCTGATCATGACCGGACAGGTACAAGAAGCCCTGACGATCCTACGTGCGGTGCGCCAGCGTTACGACGGCCAATGGCGTAATCCGTTCGACGAGTACGAGTGCGGGCACTGGTATGCGCGTGCCATGTCGAGCTACGGCCTGCTGCAGGCCTGCAGCGGCGCACGCTACGACGCGGTCGAGCAGGTGCTCTACCTGGAGCCCCCGGTCAAGGGCGACTTCCGCGCCTTCCTCTGCACCGCGACCGGCTATGGCACGGTCGGCGTGCGCAAGGGGCAGCCGTTTGTCGAGGTCGCGAGCGGAACGATCATGGTAAAAAGCATCGCCTATAAACGCTGACTTCGCTAGCGCTCGTCAAGGCGACCACCATCATGAAAAACCCCATGGACAGACAGTTAGAGAAGCGGCTCTCGGAACGCGCTGTGGCGATTGGCCGCGAGGGCGAGGTGGCGGGCTTTGGCGAACTGCTCGACCTGCTGCGGTCGACTTCCGCCAATGCGCGGCGGCTGGCGGCCTCGGCGCTGGGCAAGCTGGCGTGGCTGGGTGTGGACCAGGCCGCGGCTGTGGCGGCGCTGGCGCCGGTGGCGCGGCACGATCCGCATACGCAGACGCGCCAGTATGCGCTCAAGGCGCTGAAGGCCTACGGAGCGGCAGCCGAGCCGCTTGTCTCCTGGCCCCTCGCGGCGCTCTCCCGCCCACCTGCCACCTTCCCGGCGCCGGGCTTTTCCGCGCCCGGCGTGCAGGCGCTCTTTTACGAAAGCGTGCCGTACCAGGGCAAGCCCACGCGCGTGTTTGCCTGGTTGGGCGTGCCGGAGGTGCCTGCGGGCCAGACCTGCCCGGGCGTCGTGCTGCTGCACGGCGGCGGTGGCACAGCCATGGACGAGTGGGTGCGCCTGTGGAATGCGCGGGGCTATGCAGCGATTGCCATGGATCAGTGCGGGTGCGTGCCGGGGGCGCCGGAAACCCGGCAGTTTGGCAACCACGCGCGCCATGAATTCAGCGGGCCAGCTGGTTGGGATGACTCCTTCGACCGAACCGCCGACCCCATCGAAGACCAGTGGCCCTATCATGCCGTGGCCGCGGCCATTGCCGGTCATTCGCTGCTGGCGGCGCAGCCGGGCGTGGACGCCGGGCGCATCGGCCTTACGGGGATCTCCTGGGGCGGGTATGCGACCTGTCTGGTGGCGGCCATTGATCCGCGGCTGCGGTGCGCTGTGCCGGTCTATGGCTGCGGGTTCATTGGGCACGATTCGATCTGGAGCGACCATGCCTTCCGCACGCGTCCTGCTGATCAGGTGAGGCGCTGGCTTGAGCTCTGGGATGCGTCGCACTACCTGCCACATGTGACGGTGCCGATCTGCTGGATTAGCGGCACCAACGATGGCCCTTATCCGCTTTCGATCCTCCAAAAGTCGTATCGATTGCCCACAGGTCCGCATTCGCTCTGTATCCGGGTCGAGATGGGGCATAGCCATCCCCACGGCTGGGCGCCGGATGAGATCGGCGTCTTCATGGACAGCCTGCTGCGCGGCGGCGCGCCGCTGCCGCGCCTGCGCGAACAGGGGCGCGACGGTGCCAAAGTATGGGCGGTCTGCGAGAGCGATCGGCCGATCACGAAGGCGGAGCTCTGTGTCACGCGTGCGCTGGGTCACTGGACCGATCGCAAGTGGAGTATCCACCCGGCGCGCTTCGATGCCGCCACGGGGCGCATCGAGGCTGATCTGCCGCCGCGTGCAACCGTCTGGTTCTTAAACGTATTTGACGACCGGAACTGTGTGACCAGTACGCCGCATGCGGAATGCCTGTAAGCGCCGGCTGTCAGGCTCGGGCGGGGCTCGCGGATTAATCGCATCGCACGCTGGCAGAGCGTATTGTTTTACGGAACGCGCGCGGGCTCGCGCCGTAGTGTTTGCGGAAGAGCCGCGAAAAGTAATAGAGGTCTTCATAACCCACGCGCCGCGCCACTTCTTTGATCTGCACGTTGCGATCCTGCAACAGGTAGGCGGCCTGATGCATGCGCTGCCGGATGAGGTAGTCAATCGCCGGCGTGCCGAAGAAGCGCTTGAACTCGGCGCAGAAATGCGGTACTGACAGGTGCGCCTGCTTCGCCAGATCTGGCAGGCGCATGGGCGCCGCGTACTCGGCTTCAATGAAACGCCGCACAGCCAGGAAGGGGGCCGGGATATCGTCCTTCACGTCTTTGTCTCGCGAGATTGCCCGCGCCGTCTCCCGCAGCCAGTTCTCCAGGAGGTTCCGCACAATGACCGCGTCGGGCCGGGCGTGGCGGGTGAGTTCCTCATGCACCGCCAGGAGGCAGCGCTCCATCACCGCCGGGTCCGGCACCACAAACGGCTCGTTGCGCGGCAACCCGCTCGCCTCCAGGAGCGACGCGATGCCCCGGCCGTCGCTATGGAGCCACGTGTGGTTAAAGGGGTGTTCTCCGTTGCCATAGTACTGCCGCGTGCCGGGCGTCCAGATTATGCAGGTGTTCCGCATCTGCCGTGTCGGTTTTCCTTCCGCCGCCACCCAGACCTCATCATAAAATAACATCAGAAGATAGTCGCCGGATCCGGACGGCCGGTCGATAATGCAGGCCGGCATGTGCTCCTGTACGCCGATGCCACGCAGGGTAAGATCGGCGGATTGGAGCGGCGGGACCGGAAAGAAGTGTTTTAACCCTTTCATATGGCGTCATAAGAAAGTACATCTTTTTAATAACGTTGTCTATTCCCCGTTTGGGGTGTTTCGGCTATGAATAGTTGCGTTGGCGCGCAATAGCCACCTGACACAGTAGCCCATCAAGAGGTATGCCATGAGTGACTGCCTGTTCACACTCCCGCCCGAGATCGAAACACGCTGGGCCACATTTGAGAACCCGACCGGGGAGCAGGGCGGCGCCTGCCGCGGCAACGACGGCCGCAAGCGCGCCGCGTGCACGGGGCTGAAAGCCGGAGCCGCCTGGACGCTGGCCGAGTCGACCGGTCGCAGCGGCACCGTGCAGCGGATCTGGATCACCATCCCGGATCGCAACGCCCGGATGCTGCGCGGTGTTCGCCTAGACATGTACTGGGACGGCGCCGCCACACCGGCGGTGAGCGCACCGCTGGGCGACTTCTTCGGCCACGCGCTTGGCCGGATGGCGACCTTCCAGAACGCCCTGTTCTCCTGCCCGGAGGGGCGCAGCTTCAACTGCTGCGTCCCCATGCCGTTCCGCACGGGGATGAAGATCGTGCTCACCAATGAGAGCGACGCCGAGATTACACTTCTCTTCTACGAGGTGGACTACACCCTGGGCGACACGCACGGGCCGGACACGCTCTACTTCCACGCGCACTGGCGGCGCGAAGCCAGGACTGTGATGCGCCGCGACTACGAGTTTCTGCCCAGGCTCACGGGACGCGGGCGCTACCTGGGCGTAAACGTTGGCGTGGTCGCCGACACCAGCACGTACTTCAAGAGCTGGTGGGGCGAAGGGGAGGCCAAGGTCTATCTGGACGGCGACACCGCGCACCCCACGCTGTGCGGCACGGGGACCGAGGACTATATCGGCACCGGCTGGGGTCAGGGGGCATACGCCAACCTTTACCAAGGCTGCCCGCTGGCCGATGGGGACCAGATGCAGTTCGGTTTCTACCGACTGCACATCCCTGACCCCGTCTATTTTCGCCGTGATATCCGCGTGACCATGCAGCAGATTGGCTGCTGCGACGCCAACAGCTGTGCCGAGATGCAGGGCGCCGGGATCCATCTCGTGCATGGCGACGCCAAGGTTGACATGGCCAAGACGATCGCCGATAAGGGGTATGCGCTGTTCGAGCGCCAGGACGACTGGTCGAGTTGCGCCTACTTCTACCTTGATCGTCCCGAGAACGACCTGCCGGTTTTGGCTCCCGTGGCGGACCGGATCGCGGGGGTGTGACCGTAGAAGAAGTGAAGAGAAGGGCGGACCGGCAACACCTTGTCTCGAACGGTGATCGAACGGGGCGGTGCGCGGGGTAAGGTAAGGGAATACGTAGGCCGGAACTCCGGTTCCGGCCTCAAGGTAGCAGACGGGGCGGCCGGATATGGAAATCCGGCCCACATCGAAGGAGTACACGCAATTAATGAAACCGACTGACCTTGCACGTATCCGCACCGCCAAGACCGGCCGCTGTTCGTCCTGGGACACCACGGGGCGCAACGTCGACGCCTGGACGATCCCCGCGCGCTCGAGCCGCGTATTGGCCGACATCCAGGGGCCGGGGGTTATCACCCATATCTGGATGACCCAATGTGCCAACTACCGCAACGCGGTGCTGAAGATCACCTGGGATGACGCCCCGGCTCCGAGCGTGCTCTGTCCGCTGGGCGACTTCTTCGGGCTCGGCCATGCGATCATCAACTCCTACCAGTCGCAGCTCTTCAGCGCTTCGACCGCCGGTAACAACTTTCAGGAAGGCGCGCCGGAGTTGTCGTCCTCTCCGTGGGCCATGGGCTGTGCGCTGAACTGCTACGCGCCCATGCCGTTCCGCAAGCGGGCCGTGGTCGAACTGCTCAACGAGAGTGCTGAGGATCAACCCTGGTTTTACTTCTATGTTGACTACGAGCAAATGGCCGAAAGCGAGTTGACCGGGCTGGGCTACTTCCACGCCGAGTTCCGCCGCGCCTGCCCGTTCCTCGGCTGGGCGCCGGACATCACCTGCAACACCCCGCCGGTCGACAAGATCGCTAATCTCGGACGCGACGCCTGGGAGAACAACTACGTGATCCTGGAGACCAAGGGGCGCGGGCACTACCTGGGGTGCAACCTCTCGGTGACCAACATCCAGGGGACCTGGTGGGGCGAAGGAGACGACATGATCTGGGTGGACGGCTACAAGTGGCCGCCTGACCTGCACGGCACCGGCGGCGAGGACTACTTCAACCAGGCCTGGATGATGCAGCCGAACGCCTTCCTGCGCAACGGCAGCTCGATCCACGAAAGCAACACCGGTGGCTACCAGACCAGCTATGTTCACCACCTCGAGAACCCCGTCCGCTTCGAGAAGGAGATCAAGGTTACCATCGAGCACGGCCACGGCAACCACCTCGGCAACGAGATGGCCAGCGTAGCCTACTGGTATGGCGAGCAGCCTGCGGCCGCGATCGCGATCCCGCCGGTGGCGAAGCGCCAGCGCGTGCCAAAAGTGGATGGCAAATGGGTCATCTCCGACGAACTGCGCTGGACCGGGCATGAAGTGAAGATTGATCCGGCCCTGGTGGCGGAGGCGCGGGCCGCGTGGGCGATCATGCAGGCCAAACAGAACGCGTCGCGCCGGCCGGATGGCCATTCGCCGGCCCTGACGGACGGCTGGAAGGCGTCGCGCCTGATGCCGCCGGGCGACGTGACCCAGGCGAAGCATGTTGGCCTCGGCCAGCGGGCGGGCTGGGAGGCCGTGCCGGCAAAGGGTGCCGCGCACGAAGGCTTTGTGGATGTGCATGCTCTGCGCGGCCCCGAGGGGTTGGTCTACCTGGCTCGCAAGGTCAAGGTCGCGCAGTCGGGTGAATGGGTGCTGCACGTCGGTCACGACGGCGGCGCGCGGGTTTTTGTGGATGGCAAGCCGGTGGCGGCGACGGGTGGCATGGTGAACCCGGCCCCGTTCCTGCGCACGCAGGCGAAGGTCAAGCTGGCCCGAGGGACGCACGAGCTTGTCGTCGCCTTTGATCGCGGCGGCGGCGCGGGCTGGGGGATCTTCGTAAGCTTCATGGCCGCCGGCGGCGCCAAGGGCGGCCGGAAGACCGTGCTTCCGTCGTAAAAGAGTGCCGATGAATGGCATGACCCCAGATGTGGTGATCCTATATCGTTGTCCCGAACTTTGTCCCGAACCTTTATCGAGTGGACTGTGGTTCGGGACAAGGTTCGGGAAGAGGTTTCTCAGACCAGGCGTCAGATGTCAGCAACAAGCACACAAGGAGAAGACAGAAGCATGAACGGTACATTCAACGGACTCGGACTCAACCTCGGCAACCTCTCGCGCCTCTCAAATGCAGAGACGCGCTCGCTCTCGGCGGAGAACCCGACGGGGGCGAAGGGACAGGGCGGGCGGCATGTGGATCCCAACCACGGTTGCTCACGCGACCTCGGCACGGGCTGGAAAGTGCGGCCGTGCGTCGGCGTGCAGCCCGGCGAGACGCTGGTGCTCGCGGACGTGGACGGGCCGGGCGCCATCCAGCAGATCTGGATGACCCCCACCGGCAACTACCGGTCCACCATTCTGCGCTTCTACTGGGATGGCGAGGAGACCCCGTCGGTCGAGGTGCCGATCGGCGACTTCTTTGCCAGCGCCTACACGAACTACAACACCTTCCGGCCTATTGACTCGCTGCCGATCTGCGTCAATCCCGGTAACGCGTTCAACTGCTATTGGGAGATGCCGTTCCGCAAGCACTGCAAGATCACGCTGGAGAATATCGGGTTCGAAGGAATGACCATCTTCTACCAGATCAACTACACGCTGACCGATGTGCCGGCGGATGCCGCCTATTTCCACGCGCAGTTCCGGCGCACTAATCCGTTGCCGTACAAGGACGTGTACACGATCCTCGACGGCGTACGCGGCCAGGGGCACTACGTGGGGACCTATATGGCCTGGCAGATGAATAACAATGGCTGGTGGGGCGAGGGGGAGATCAAGTTCTACCTCGACGGTGACCTGCCGGGCGGTGTGGTGGGGCGCAACGTCAAGGAACACGGCGGCGAGTGCTACCCGACCCTCTGCGGCACCGGCACGGAGGACTACTTCTGCGGGTCGTACAACTTCGAGGACAAGACCCTCAAAACGTACCGCGAGTACACCACAGCCTACGCCGGCGTGCCGCACGTGGTGCGGCCGGATGGAACGTACCAGGCGAACACCCGCTTCAGCATGTATCGCTGGCACATCATGGACCCGGTGCGCTTCCAGAAGGATCTCGGAGTCACCATCCAGTCGCTCGGCTGGCGCGCTGGCGGGCGGTACCTGCCGAACCAGGACGACATGGCCTCGACCGCGTTCTGGTACCAGACCGAACCGCACGCAGCGTTCCCCAAGCTGCCGGACCGGGACCAGTTGGAAATCATCTAACTGCCGGGGCAGGTGCCGCAAAACATTGCCGAAGTGCCCGTCGTCTCGCTATACTCTCGCCCCTGTTTGACAGATCAACTCTGGATTATAGGGAAGGGAGTGGTAGCAAGATGACGGATGCCTCCATGTTGCGGCTGCGCCGCCTGGCTGGGACGTATGCGGAATATGCGCTGAGCGATGTGATGGCGCAACGCCGGCAGAAATGGCGACTGAACAACGGGCTGAAAGCACGGACGTTCCCTTTCCATATCGAGGACAACGGTACCTTCTTCCGGGATGTCATGCCGGCTTTGCAGTGCCCGGACGCCGAATGCCACTGGCTAGAATGGCAACTGCTGTTCGCCATCACCGCGTATGAGCGCATCAACGACGACCGGATCATCCCCGACCGGTTTGTGGTGGATTGGGTGACGCACAGCAGCAGCTACTGCGAGGAACTGCGCTTCACACACGTGGAAGATGGCCATGGCAGAAGCGTCGGCTACGAGACCAACAAGCCGATGCGGGATATTGACGGCGACTTTCACAAGCTCAAACAACGCACGCTCGTCCTGGACCGGCCGTTGACGGAGCAACGTCTGGAAATGGCCAAGACGCTCTTTCAGGGGCTGCTGCCCGTGGTTGTCGGCCGCCCAGCCTCGTACTATTCGGATGGCATCACCAACAAGGCGGTCCATCTGATGGGCATGGAGGAGTACTATTTGCAGATGGCGATCAACCCCGAAGCGGTGCATCGCCTGCTGACCTTCCTCGCCGAGAACAATCTCGCACTGGGGCAGTGGGAGGAGGAACAGGGGTTGCTCACGCTCAATAACGACGGCAACCAGGGCTATTGCTCGGGGAGTTCGCAATTCACCGACGATATTCCCGGCCGCGTGATCCAACCCGGCGAGCGTGTTCTGTCCACCGACCGCTACGGCTATCTGGAGTCGCAGGAGTCATCGAGTATCTCGCCGGACATGTTTGCGGAGTTCCTGATGCCGCATTTCCGGAAGTTGGCGTCCAAGTTCAAACTGATGAAGTTCGGCTGCTGCGAGCCGGTGCACGCCATCATTGGGCATCTGCAGGAGTTAAACGGCCTGCGCAAGGTCAGCGTCACCCCCTGGTGCGATCTGGAGAAACTGGCCGCCGCCTGCAACCGGAACGTAATCTGGTCGCGCAAGCCCGTGCCGCTCAAGCTTTGCGGGACCCGCTTTGATCCGGCTGATTTCCGGGCGCATCTGCAGGAGACGCTCGACATCGGCGCCAACCACTTCATCGAGTTTATCTTCCGTGACACCGACCTCCTGACCGGCAGCATGCAGAACCGTCTGGATGAAGCCTGCCGGATCGTGCGCGACATTACCGGGCATCCTGAAGGCGCGCGGTAGGGAGGACGAACGGTTCTTTCCGAATCCTGGCTGGTCGCTTGTGAGGGCGTGACCAAGTGTCGGGTTTCGGGTGTCATGTTTCAGGTGTCAGGTGTCAGGTTTCAGGAAGGAAGACAAGATGGATCGGACATACATGGATGTGGAGGATCTTGATGTGTACCGGCGGTTGTGCCAGTTGCATATCGACGTTTGCGATACTTCCCATGGGTGGCCGAGTGAGGAGAAGTTCGAGCTGGGAAGTCAGGCGAGACGATCGTCGAACAGCGCGCCTGCCCAATTAGCGGAAAAGAACGATGATCGCCACGTGCGCAATAAGATCGAAGGCGTCAATCGCAGCAGGGGGGAAGCGGCTGAGACAATTCACCACCTGTTCGTGGCCAGGCTGAAGGGGTACATGACCGCAGAGGTCTATGCGGGTTTTCGGGTACGCTACAAAGAGTGTATCAGAATGCTCAACGGGTTGGAGAAGACGCTGGAGCGGAAGGTGCCCGCACCTGATCGGCGTTGCAGATCGCTGAAGCCGCGATAGCGTACGAACATGACGGCGAGATGTGTCCCGTCGGTTGGCCTGAGGTTTTCCTGACACCTGAAACCTGAGACCTGAAACCACTTTTTTCAAGTAGTTGCCCGCAATCATGCACAAGGAGAGGAACAAACTATGAATGCAAGAGAACGAATGTTGGCCGCCATCAACCATCAACCGGTCGACCGGATCCCTACGGATATCTGGGCCACCTGGGAGGTGTGGGCGAAGCTGCGCGCGCATTTCGGCGAAGGCGTCGACATCAACAAGGAGTTGCACATCGACGGCTTCGGATGGACTGGTGCTGCCTACGTCGGGCCGACGCTGCCGCCGGTAGCTGCTGGCGAGTCGGTGGATTTCTGGGGCGTCCGCAACCGGCGTGTGCCGCACGAAGGCGGTGCGTACGATGAGCAGTGCTTCTATCCGCTGGCCGCCGCTGAGACGATTGATGACCTGAAGAAGTATGCCTGGCCGAAGGCCGAGTGGTTCGACTATGCCGGCATGCGTGCGTATGCGGTGGAGGCCCGCAAGACCCACGCCGTGCAGTGCGGCTACATGGCGCCCTTCTACTTCCATAACCTGCTGCGCGGGTTGGAGCAGTCGCTGATTGACCCGCTACTGGATCCGGAATTCACGCACTACCTTGTGGGGCGGATCTCGGACTTCTTCTATGACCACCACCGCCGGATGTTCGAGGCCTGCGAAGGGCTGATTGATTTGGCGCAGGTGACCGACGATCTCGGCAGCCAGACCGGCCCTCTGATCAGCATGGAACTGTACAAGGAGTTCTACGCGCCCCACCACAAGCGCTTCATAGAACTTTGTCACGAGTTTGGCGTCAAGGTGTTCCATCACGACGACGGCAGTTGCCGCCCGTTCCTGCCGCTATTGGTGGAGATGGGGATTGATATCCTGAATCCGGTCCAGTGGCTCTGTCCCGGCATGGATATGAAGGAGTTGAAGGCCGAGTTTGGCAAGCAGATCTGTTTCCATGGAGCCATCGAGAATCAGCGCATCCTGCCGTTCGGCACGCCGGAAGAGGTGCGTGCCGAGGTGCGGCATTGCATCGATGCGCTGGCCAGCGATGGCACCGGCTATATCCTGGCGCCCTGTCATAATCTGCAGGTCAACACGCCGGTGGAGAACATCATCGCCATGTATGACGAGGCCTGGAAATACGGGAAGATGTCCTGATGGGAACATGGCGGAACCGGCACACGCCCTTGAGGCGGGGTCGTAGCGTGCACGATGCGGGGGGTGAATGCGTGTAAGCAAGGGATGTGCGGTGGTAGCGGGTGCTACCCTGGGCCTGCGGCCGCCATTTTTGGCATCGCTGGCGGCCATGCTGGGAGCTTGTACGATGGGCTGTATGACGTCGGGGATGGCGACAGGTGGAGCACGAGCGCTTGCACGGCCGGTGTTTGATGTTCCGCGCATGGAGGCCATGCTGGTCAATGGCGACGCGGCGGATTGGGGCGATCGCGGCTTGCGCGTGGATACGCTGATTCCGCCCGAGGGTCCGATGCCAGCCCGGCAGGCGTTCTCGGCTAGCATGCGATTGGGCTGGAATGATGCCGGGCTGCTCGTACTGCTGGAAGTGACGGGCCACGACTGGAGCGAGTCGGAGAAGGTCACGGAACTCTTTGCGCGCGACTCGGTGGAGTTCTATCTTGCGCAACACCCGGGCTCAATGGAGCGCTGCCAGTGGCTGATCGCGCCGGGGATGGATCCCCGCTTCCCTGAGCCTCGCGTAAACTTGCAGGAATTTGCCACAGCCCCCAAGCTGCGACCCAATGCGGTGGCGCCCAATGTGGCACGCACGCGCACGGATGCCGGGTACAGGATGGAAGTGCTCTTGCCCTGGCGGACGCTGGGCGTCACTCCCAAGACCGGGGATGAGGTGGCGCTTCAAGTGATGGTCAATAGCCATGATCGCAAGGGGCGGACGGCCGATCATCTGCTCTGGTTCCCCATGGCTGGCGCGGCTTTTGACAGCCGCAAGCTGCACCGCATCCGGCTGGCCGACAAGTCGTCCCCGCCGGTCACGGCGCGTGCCCGGGTGCGCGCCAACCTCCGCGAGAATAAGACCGTGTGCGAGGTCTTTGCGCCGGCAGCGGCGGCCGGTCAGGTGGTCCGGTTCATGTCGGCCGGCGGGGTGCTGGCAACCAGCACCTTGGGGGCCGTCACCAACGGGTTTGCCAGCACGACCTTGCTCGGTCCCGGCACGGATGAGCCGCTGGTGTGGCTGGATCTGGACGGGACGCTGGCGGATGTGATCCCGCTGGATCTGCCGCGTGCGGAGATGGCCATTGAGACGAGGGTGCGTCAGGAAGCTGTGGGTACCAATTTGGTAGTTGTTCTGCAACTACCAGAGGTGCCGTCTTCCGGCTATCGGGTAACAAGGCGCTGTCCGGGCGGTCGTTGGACGGTGCTGGCAGAGAACGCCCCCGCCGGTGCCTTCCGCGATGCCTCTGTGCAGCACGAAAAACTCTATGAATACGGTATCACGACGCGCGGAGAGCTGCCGCTGACGGACTACTTCTGGACCGGGCAAGCTGTTCCCTTGCATGATCGCCGCGGCACCTTGCTGCTGTTAGTCGAGCGCGCGCAGGCTGAAGCGCTGGCACCGGAGCTTCGGCGGTTGATGTTCGACCTGACGGGTGATGGCTGGCAGGTTCGGCGGCAGGACGTGGCTGCCGCGCAGACGCCGGCAGAGATTCGGCAGTGGATTCGCGCTGAATATGATCGCGCGCCGACGGAAGTGCACAGTGTGCTGCTCCTCGGGCATGTGCCGGTGCCATACTCGGGACAGGTGTGTCCCGACGGGCACGGGGATCATCTGGGCGCGTGGCCGGCCGATGTCTACTACGGCGCGCTGACGGGGACGTGGACGGACGCCTCACCGCCGAACGGGGGGGGCGGCCCGCAACAGAATGCGCCCGGCGATGGCAAGCTCGATCAGGTACAGATCCCCGAGCAGGTGCAGTTGGCGGTGGGGCGCGTGGACTTTGCCAATATGCCGGCCTTTCGCGTTGGCGAGACGACCTTGCTGCGCTGGTATCTCGATCGTGATCACGCCTACCGGCAGGCGCAACTCCCCGTGGCTGATCGCGCGCTGATTCAAGACGGCTTCTTCGGGCAACCGGAGCGCTTTGCCTATAGTGGCTGGCAGAACTTCACTACGTTGCTCCCGCCAGAGCGTGTGACCACTGCGGACTGGCCCAATGTCAAACCCGGCATGAACCTGTTTTTTTCCGGCTGCGGGCCGGGTGGGCATACGTCGATGAAGGGGTTTGGCGATACTACTGCGCTGGTCAAGACGCCGGTTGAGGCGGTCTTCACCCTGATGTTCGGCAGCTATTTTGGTGACTGGAATACGACCGATAATTTCATGCGAGCGGTCCTGGCGCATGAGCGCGGGGCATTAACATGCGGTTGGGCTGGCCGGCCGCACTGGTACCTGCATTCCATGGGCATGGGCGAAACCATTGGCGATGCGCTGCGACGCACGCAGAACAACGATGGCAGCGACTACCAGCCTGCTGGCGCTTTTGTGCGAGGTATTCACATGGCCTTGCTTGGCGATCCTACGCTGCGCTTGCACCCGGTGCCGCCGCCGGCGGACTTGCGCGTGCAGGCTGCGGCACGGGGCGTCCGGCTCGACTGGCGCGCCGCGCCGCAAGCGGTGGCGGGGTATCACGTCTATCGCGCAGCGGCTGAGTTTGGTCCGTACGAACGCATCACGAAGGAGCCGGTCAAAGGTCTGTCCGTGGCGGACCCTGACGGCACGACCAAACACTGCTACCAGGTGCGCGCCGTTGTTTTGCAGGAAGCCACCACCGGAAGCTACTTCAACTCGAGTCAGGGGGTCTTTGCCGGCCCGTCGGTGGCGCCGTTAGTGGGTGCGGCCAAAGTAGGTGATGCGGTGGGTAGCCGATAGGGTAATTATCAGTTGGTGCCCTGCGGCCTGATGGCGCCGCCGGTGGTGGAAGTGCGGCATTATGTGCCGGCGCGGCAGGGGTACACTTGCGCGTTTCGATTAGGGGAGAAACAGATATGGAACTGAGCAAGATCGTGGTCGGCGGCATGCGCTTGAAGGATCGCAATTCGGGTGTACAGACTTTGCGGGCGGCTATCGACGCCGGGTTCAACTACATCGACACGTCCCCCTGCTATTGCCGGGCAAGCAAAACGGAGAATTCGGAAAGCTGGGTTGGTGAGGCGGTGGCGCATGTGGACTACCGTTCGCGCGTGATGGTGTCGACCAAGTGTGCCCCCGGTGATGGCGGATTTGGCCTCGGCGAATTCGACCCCGATGGCGGTTTCGGCGTCCGGACCGCCGATCAGTTGTGCCAGGTGTTCGACCAGTCGCTGCGCCGGCTCAACTTATCTAGCGTGGACTATTACCATCTATGGACCACCCACACCGACGAGCAGTTTGCCGAGGCCATGCGGCCGGGCGGATGGTACGAAGGCGTCCTGTCGAAGAAGACGCAATGGTCTCATCTCGGCATTACGACGCACGCTGATGCCGAGACCATCATCCGGTTTTTGAAGTCCGGCAAGTTCGAAACCGTCACCCTGCCCTTGAACGTCATCAACACGATGCGCCTGCCGGTGGTGGATTTCTGTAACGCCCAAGGAATCAAGGTCATCGCCATGAATCCGCTGGCTGGCGGCTTTCTGGCATCGCGCGACGACATCAAGGAGCTGGCCTTGCGCTACCTGATGCGGCTGGAGGGCGTGCACCCCCTGATCGGCTTCAGCTCGGTAGAGGAGGTCCAGTACGCCAAATGGATTCAGGAGACCATGCCGACGTACAAACCGTCCGCCGGGGAGATCCTCGAGAAGATCCGTTCCATGATGGCAACCGACGAGAAACGCTGCACCGCCTGCGGCTATTGCTCGCCGTGTCCCGAACGTATTACGGTGGGTGCGGCGCTTTCGTACTACAATGCCTTCAAGTATCTGGGCATGGAGAGCGCGAAGGCGGCGTTTATGGATAAACAATGGGAAGCGGGGCTGCGCTTGGATCTCTGTTGCGAGTGCGGCAAGTGCGAGTCCCGCTGCCCGAACGGCTTGCCGGTTCGTCGCATCATCGCCGAAGCGCGGTCGATTATGTACAACTGATGGGGTAGACGATGCGCGAAAATGTCAACTTGGATCTCAATCTTTTGACCGGCAAGCTGCCTCCTGACCGGTTTTTTGCAAAATCACCTTGCATTGACACCGCGGATATTTCATCATGTTGCCAACAGCACCTCCCACGCCTCTCAACGATGCGCACCAGGGGGGTCTTTCTTTTTCTGGCATACGGGGGCGGTCTGGCATGAGTAAACCGGCCAAAACCCATCAAGAGCAACTGGACCTTTGGAAATCGCGCGGTCTTGTTGTGCCGGATGAGCCCTTAGCTCTACACATTCTGGCGCACCATAACTACTACCGACTCTCGGCCTATCGGTTTCCCTATACACTGCCCGGCCAGCCCGATGTATTTCGTCCCGGTGCCACCTTTGATCAACTTTGGAATCTCTATCATTTCGATCGCAGTCTGCGGCAGTTGCTGCTGGAGGCATGTAAACGCGTGGAGATTTCTGCCCGCACCCAATGGGCTTATGTCACCAGTCATCGTCTTGGCCCACTCGGCTACTTGGAGAATGCGCATTTCTCTGATCCTCTGACGCATGCGCGCACCCTTGTGAAACTCGACTCCGAGATGAATCGCAGCAACGAGGAGTTCGTCAAACACCATAAACAGAAGCTTGGCATGCCATGGCCGCCGGCTTGGGTGATTGCCGAAGTCGCCTCCTTTGGCAACGTCTCCCACTTGATTGGTCAACTCCGGGAGCCATCCTTGCGCCAGGCCATTGCCGATGCCTATCAGCTCGACGAAAAGACGTTCTGTTCCCTGCTGCATCACCTGAGCGTGGTACGCAACACGGCCGCCCATCACAGCCGGATCTGGAACCGGAAGTTTACGATTGCATTGCAATTGCCTCGGAAGAAACCGCCGCATCTGCACGCCAATTTTCATCAACCGCCCGGTACCGAACCTGCTCGTTGTCTCTACAACACACTGGTCCTCATTCTTCATCTTGTGCATTGCATCGAGCCTGCCTCGCACTTGCCCATCCGGTTGATCAGGATTCTCCGGGATGTTAACGCCGCCCGGTTGCCGGACATGGGTTTTCCGCCCGATTGGGAGACGCGCCCCATCTGGGACGCCCTGCTCACAGCCACCCCGGGGAAAGATGCCCACCCATGACCTTTGAACCTTTTTCCATAAATTCGACTACAGGGAAGGATAGACGATGAGTACGACACAAATGACTGACTTGATTGCCGGAACCGTTTACGCCCGTGGCGACAACCGCTTCTGGCTGGTGCGCCTGTGCGGCATGTTGCTGGGGCGGCAGGGCGAGGAGAGCGATCAGGGGTTCGCGCAAGGTGTGGCGCTGCTGAAGGTGGACGGGCAGCCCTTTGAGGCCGGGCAGCTCGTGCTCGACAAGGTCGAGGAGTCGCCTGCAGTTGTGCGCTGCGAATGGAATGTTGGCCAGACGGGACTGCGCCTTACGACCGTCTGGCAGGGTGATCCTGCAAGCGGGGTGGTTAGCCGGCGCGACACACTGTGCCATACCGGGGAGAAGCCGGTGGTGCTGTCGCGCTGCCTGGCGCGGTTCGCGCTGTCATCGGTCAGCTACGAGTGCTACACCCAGGCCAGCAGTTGGTGCCGCGAGAATCAGGGGGCCTGGCATCCGTTGCACGCCGGCCTGCGCCTGAACCATATCTCCGGGCGCCCCACGGAAGGCTTCACCCCCTACCTGGGGCTGCGCGCCGTAGACGGCGGCCAAGGCCTGGCCTGCCATATCCTGCCGTGCGGCAACTGGACCATCCGGGTGTACCCTAACGTGCCCTATACGGTGGTGGAACTGGGGCTGGCCGACGAGAATCTGAACCGTACGCTGAAGCCCGGCGAGTCCATGGCGTTGCCGGAGATCCTCTTCCAATCCCTGCCGCAGGGCGAGGTCCATCTGGCCGCGCCGGCGCTGCACCGGTACCTGGTGGCGGGCCGGCTGCGCGATGCGAAACCGGCCGCGCCGTTCGTCTATAACTCGTGGTTTGACCAGCATGAGGTGCTCGAAGTGCCGCGCCTGCGCCGACAGCTCGCCGCCGCCAAGGAGGCCGGGTGCGAGGTTTTCGTGGTCGACGCCGGCTGGTATGGCGCAGGCGAGGGCGGCTGGGGCGAGCAGACCGGCGACTGGCGCGAGAAGCAGAACGGCGCCTTTTTTGGCCGCATGGGCGAGTTCGCGGACGAGGTGCGCGCCGCGGGGCTCGGTTTTGGCTTGTGGATGGAACCGGAGCGCTATGGGCCGAATGTGCCGATTCGCAGCGAACATCCGGAATGGTTCGTTCCGGTTGGCGACCTCGCGCGCATCGATCTGACGCTGCCGGCGGCCCGCGCCTGGTTGCGCGGCGAGATCGGGCGGCTGGTGGAAACGTATCGCCTGGCCTGGATGAAGGTGGATTTCAATTTCCGGCTCGATCCCGACGCCGCGGGCACGGAGCTGGCCAACTACACGGCCGCCTGGTACGGCCTGCTCGACGAGATTCGTGCAGCCTATCCTGCGACTTTCTTCGAAGGTTGTTCCAGTGGCGCCATGCGCGGTGACCTGGAGACGCTCTGTCATTTTGACGGCCATTTCCTGAGTGACACGTCGAATCCGACCGATATGCTCCGGCTTCTGCAGGGCGCGTGGCTACGGCTGCCGCCCGGTCGGATCACCATCTGGTGTGTGCTCCGTTCCGCCTCGCACATTGTGCCGGGGTGGGGCAGTTCCGTGGAGAACGCCCCGCCTATGCTGCTGGTGCCCTGCGGCGCGGGCTGGTGGGATACGGAAAGAGCGGATCTTGATCTTTCCCTGGTGGACGGGATGGCGAGCATGATGGGGCTCGGGGGTGACCTGGCGGGGCTTACGCCGGAGCAACTGAGACGCGTCGCCGAAGCGGTCGCGTTTTACAAGCCGTGGCGCGCCTTTATTGCCCGCTCGGCTGGCTACCTGCTGACCCCGCCCGCGCCGATCGAACGGCGCGATGGCTGGGTCGGGTTCCAACTACAGAGTCCCGGCGAGGACGCCACTCTGGTCTTTGTCTACCGGCTGGGAAATGCCGGCGCGGCCCCGGCGCTATGTCCGGTCGGTCTTGACGCCACGAGGCGTTATGCGGTAGAGATTGGGTTTGGCGGTGGGAAGGCGACGGTGTCCGTGGATGGCGCGAGCCTGCTGCGCGATGGCCTCGCCGCACCGCAGTTCAAGATCGTGCACCGCCGCGCTTCGGTCTTTGTGATCCGGCCGGAACGGGCGGTATAGTGGGGGAGCTTCCAGCTCCCCTTTGCACCGGACAAGATGCTTTTGATGACGACGCGACGCGGGAGCAGGATGCTCCCGCCACTTTTAAGAAGAGGCAAAAGGAGAATACGAATGAACCGTAAGCAGATGGATCAATTCAAGAACCCGGGCAACGAATTTCGTGGCGCGCCGTTCTGGGCGTGGAACGGCAAGCTGGAGCCGCAGGAGCTGCGGCGTCAGATCCAGGTGATGCACCGCATGGGGCTGGGCGGCTTTTTCATGCACTCGCGCGTCGGACTCGACACGGCCTATCTCTCCAACGAGTGGTTTGCATGTGTAGATGCGTGCGTGGACGAGGCCAAGAAGCTCGGTATGGGCGCCTGGCTCTATGACGAGGACCGCTGGCCGTCGGGCGCGGGGGGCGGGTTGGTGACCAAGAACCCCAAGTATCGGATGCGTTCCGCCATGATTAAGGTGTTCGATACGGCCAAGGGGTTTACGTGGACGCCCGATACGCTCGCGGCCTTTGTAGCGAGGATTGACGGTGCCGTGGCGCGCCAGGTGCGCCAGGTGCCGCATAATGCCCGCCCGCCCAAGCTGGCAGAGGGCGAGAAGCTGGTGGCGTTCGTGGTGGAACTGCAGCCGTGCAGCAGTTGGTATAACGACTACACCTATCTCGACACCCTCAGTCACGCGGCAGTGAAGGAGTTTATCAAGGTCACGCACGAGGCCTATCGCAAACGCTTTGGCAAGGAGTTCGGCAAAACCATCCCCGGGATGTTTACGGACGAGCCCAACCATGGCAACAAGCTCGGCCACGACAACAACACCGGCAATCCCGGCGGGTTGCCCTGGACCGGAACGTTGCCCGCTACCTTCAAGAAACGCTATGGCTATGACCTGGCACCGCATCTGATGGCTCTGGTCTATGACGTAGAGGGGCAAACCATTGCGCCGGCACGCTATCACTATCACGACTGCGTGACGCATCTCTATGTGGACGCCTTCTGCCGCCAGATCGGCGAATGGTGTGCGAAGAACAAGCTGCTCTTTACCGGGCACCAGCTTGAGGAAGATTCGCTCTTCCGCCAGACCAACATGGTCGGTAGCTGCATGCGGACCTATGAGTACATGCAGGCACCCGGCATGGACCTGCTCACGGAACATTGGCGCGTGTTCAACACCGCCAAGCAGGTTACCTCGGCGGCGCATCAGTTCGGCGCCAAGTGGCGTCTTACCGAGACCTATGGCTGCACCGGCTGGGACTTCCCGTTTGCCGGACACAAGGCGCTGGGCGACTGGCAGGTGGCCATGGGGATTAATCTGCGCTGTCAGCACTTGGCCTGGTACACCATGTCCGGCGAAGCCAAGCGCGATTACCCGGCGGGCATCTTCTATCAGTCGCCCTGGTGGGAGCTTTATCCGAAGGTCGAAGACTACTTCGCCCGCATCCATGCGGTCATGACGCAGGGGGAGGAAGTACGCGACCTGCTGGTGATCCATCCGGTGGAAAGCATGTGGATGATGGTCAAGAGCGGCTGGCATGGCAATTCCGACATGCATGCGTTTGATGATCTGCCCAACAAGTTGACCGATCGCCTGCTCTCGGAACATCTGGACTTTGACTTTGGTGATGAGGAAGTGATGTCGCGGCATGCCGCCGTAGCCAAGGTGGGTGGCGCTCCTGTGATGCGCGTGGGCAAGGGGCGTTACAAGGCGGTACTCGTGCCGCCGATGAAAACTATGCGGCGCAGCACGCTGAGCCTGCTCAAGAAGTTCAAGGCTGCGGGTGGTGTCGTCTCGTTTGTGGGCGAGATCGCTGGCGCGATCGAGGGCGCGGTCTCCGATGAGGTCAAGGCCTTCGCCGCGACCTGTCCGCATACGCCTGAGATCGGTGCGGCGGTTGGCGCCACCGTGGCTGTAGCCCGGCGGCTATCTATTGCGGGTCCAGATGGTTGCGAGATCACGCCGGCCCTCTATCTCCTGCGCGAGGACAAGGACGCCTTTTACCTATTTGTCTGCAATACCGGCGACGATTATGTCAAATCCAATGGTCATTTCATGGGGCAGGCGCTGGCGCGTGACCGCACGCTGGCCTTTGGCGATGTGCGTATCCGCGGCTTTGCGGGGTGCGCGGGGACGCCACTGCAGTTAAACCCGGAGAACGCCGCCATGGTAGCCGCTCAGGCGGCTCGCACCGGCGACGGCTGGGAGATCCGGACCTCCCTGCCGGCTTTGGGGAGCCGGCTCTTCGTGATTCCCAAGGCGGTGAAGAGCGGCGTGGCGGCGTGCCCTGCGCAAGTGAGCGTAGTGCGCAGCGAGCCACTGGCTGACGAGAGCTGGCGCATCACACTTTCTGAGTGCGCCAATCTGGTCCTTGACCGGCCACGCTACCGCATCGGCGAGAAGCCGTGGCAGGCGGAGACCGAGATCCTGCGCGTGGACAAGGCTGTGCGCGATGCGCTGGGCGTGCAACACCGCGGCGGCAGCATGGTGCAGCCCTGGGCGCGTGAGAAGTCGAAAACGCCGAAGTCCACGACGGTCACGCTGGCCTACACGTTCGACTGCCAGGCGCTGCCGTCCGGCGATCTCTTTCTGGCGCTGGAGGAGCCGCAGACGTTCCGCGTCGCGCTCAATGGCCAGGCGGTTTCCAATACGGCAGAGAGCGGCTGGTGGGTGGATCGGTCCCTACGCAAGCTGCCGCTGGACACGGCGAGCCTGAAGCTCGGGGCGAATGAACTGGTGTTGGAATGCGAGTATGCGGAAACCCACACGGGGCTGGAGATTGTCTATCTGCTCGGCAACTTCGGCACGGCGGTGCGCGACACGGCGGTGGCCCTGACGGCGGCACCGAGCACGCTCAAGATCGGCGACTGGTGTGAACAGGGGCTGGCTTTTTACAGCGGCTCGGTGGCCTATCGGCGGACGCTGGATGTGAAGCCCGCAGCGGGCGAGAAGGTCTTTGTCCGGGTGCCGGAGTATCGTGGCGTGGCCGTGCGCGTGCTGGTCAACGGCCAGACGGCCGGGATTGTAGGCTGGGAGCCGAACGAGGTGGAGATCACGGCGTTGCTCAGCGGCGCACCGGTCGAACTGGCCATCGAAGTCATCGGCCACCGGCGCAACTCGCATGGGCCTTTTCATCTCACGGAGAAGTGGCCGCTCTGGACCGGTCCGGACTCTTTCGCGCGCTGGGGCGATACCTGGTTCGAGGGGTATCAGCTCGTACCCTGCGGGCTGATGGCGTCGCCGGTGGTGGAAGTGCGGAAGTAGGGGTGGAAGGTTGCACGGCGTCTCTTGTGCGGCGTGCGGGAGCAGGATGCTCCCGCCACTATGGTGGGGGGAGCTTCCAGCTCCCCCGTGGGGCTTGTAGCGCCGAAACGGCAAGCCGTTCCTGGGGTGTTCCTGCTGCCCTACCAGATCAGGCTAATCGGATAGCACTTGATGTTTTCGTCACACGTGCAGATGGCCATGTTCTCGACCACGGATTGGGAGATGATCAGGCGATCGAAAGGATCGCGGTGATGAAAAGGCAAGGTGTCGAGCAGCACGTTCATGCTTCGTACTCCGCCATATCCGCCAGCGGAGCATTGAAATCGTCGGCTATTTTCACGCGGCCCTTGGCGCTGCCGAAAACCGGGCGTGCACCTTGGCGCGTGGCGGGTCCCAGTTGGGCTACCGGTCGTCCGCGCTTGGTGACGATGAACACAGTTCCATGTTGAGCCTTATCAAGTAAGGCAGCAACATGGGTCTTGGCGGCAAATGAGCCAATGGTCTCTGTTTTCATACGACTAGTTTGGCAGACTAGTTGGCCTGTGCGCCATCAGATTTGTAGCGTAAACGATTCGTCGAGCTGGGCAACTCACGCACCAGCACAGCCGTTCGCACCCCGGCCTTCCGCCAGTCGAACGGCTTGAAGCCGTTGGCGGGGGAATCGGCGCGCAGGGCGAAGTCGCCGCTGCGCGGGTCGGCAAACAGCGGATCGGCCTCGACCGACCCAGCATCGCCTTGTCCATGACCGCGAAGATGTTGTTCCGCACGCTGAGGAAGCGGCCGTAGTGCAAGTTGTCGCCGCAGTACTGCACGTGGTGCACGAGGTTGTCGTGCCACTGCATGCCGCTGCTGCCTTCGTCCGGGTAGAGGCCCCAGCCGCCGTAGTGGTAGCAGGCGATGTCGTGCAGGTGGTTGCCGACCACGGTCGATCCGGGCTGGATGCCGAGCGAGTAGATGCCACCGTTGTCCGAGAGCAGGCGCTGGTGGTTGATGTGGTGGATGTGGTTGTGCTCGATGCGGTTATCCCTTGTGCGGGTGCCATAAGAAGGCGGGATAGGAGGCGGGATAGCTGCGGCGGTTGCTTGTCGCTCACTTCTCCTTCGCCGCCATCCGCGAGATGATTAGCTCCTGCCACTCCCGGTTCAGTGTGGCGAAGCGGGCCGACCAGCCGGAGACCCGGACGGAGAGGTTCGGGTAGCGCTCGGGGTGTGACTGGGCGTCCCGCAGGATGGCCACGTCCACGACGTCCATTTGCAGGAAGATCCCGCCGAGTTCGACGAAAGTGCGGAGTAGGCCGACCATCGCCTGCAACCCCTCTGCGCCGCGGACGGATTCCGGATGGATCTTGAGGTCCAGCGCCGTGCCGCACGGCAGGCGGGAGAAGTCCACGCAGCAGTGCGCGGCGATGGCGGCGGTGGGACCGGCATTGGAGCCGGGCGAGGGGGTGAAGTTGGAGGCCAGGATCTCGCCTTTCTTGTGGCCGGAAGCGGTGGCCAGACGATGGGGCAGGTAGTCCGAAGACTCGCGTCCAAACGTGCTGATGCCGGCGGGTCGCAGGATGCCGTGCCGCTGCCGGACCTTGCCGACGAACCCGGTGAAGTCGTCGAACACGCGGCGCATCATGGCCTCGGACTCGGCGGACCCGCCGCCGAAGAAGCCGAAGCGCGCGCGGATCCATTGCCGGAGTTCTTCGCGCCCCTGCCAGTCGGCCCGCAGTGTCGCAACAAAATCGTGCAGCGACAGGCGCTGCTCCTCAAAGACGATGCGGCGGATGGCGAGCAGGCTGTCGACCACATCCGGCAGTCCGCCGGGGTGGGGGGAGAGGGCCGTGTAGAGGGGGCCGAGGTCGTAGTAGGACCGGCCCGACTCGATACAACCGTCCACGAGGAGATCCACGAGAACAGTAGGATGTGTCGAGCGGCGCGTTTCATTCAGCAGTTGCGTGAGCCGGGATTCCAGCCGCCGGCGGAAATCTTCGTACAGTTCATCGAAAGTCGCGAACTCCACCGCCGGCGTATCGGCGGCGCCGAGGTCCAGCGTATCCTGCAGCAACTGCAGTGCGTCGAAGGCTTGGTAACCGAAGCAGGTCTTGCCGGGAATCAGGAGCTCCCAGCAGCCGTCATTGGCAAAGTCGCGCGCTTCCTCCAGGGGATAACCGAATTTCACGAGGGTCGGGATGATGCGGTCCTCGTTGTAGATTGCCACGATGCCACCGCCGAGGCGCTGGATTGCGGCCACGCGTCGGAGCAGGCGCGCCGGCGTGCGCTGCGAGATGCGCACGGCGATGGGGAAGTCGCTGATGTGGAGTTCCTCCACCACGTCGAGGATCAGGTCGGTGACTTCATTGGCGATCTCCCGGCCCGCCTCGTCCACGCCGGCCAGGACCACGTTCTGATAGTACTGGGCGTCGCCGCTGCCGCGCCCATCCGCCGTGATCCACTCACACCCCTTGATCCAGAAATGCGCGAGCAGGTCCCGCGCCTCGTCGAGGGTGATCCGTCCGGCCGCGAGGTCCGCCGCGAGGTACGGCCCGAGCATCTTGTCCACACGGCCGAGGCCGCTCCAGTTGCCGCAGAGGCGCTGGAAATCCCAGAGCAGCCAGAGTGCCTGCACGGCCTCGCGGAACGTTGAAGGTGGATTCTCCGGAACATTTCGCAACGCCGCCAGCATGGCCTCGTATTCCTGGCGCTCCGTGCCGGTGCTCGCCGCGACGCGTTCTTCGAGCGCCTGGACGTGGCGCCCGTGCCAGACCGCGGCCGCATCGAGGCAGTCGAGCATGCAGCGGAGCAGTTCCGCGCCATCGGGATTGAGACCGCCCCGGGAGAGGCGCGCGTGGATCTCCGCGCGGATCCCGCGATAGCCGATACGCAGCGCCTTGTCGAAACCGAGGGTGGTGTGGCTGACCGATGGAGTTGCCCCTGATCGTGGGCGGCCAGGCGGCCCGGGAGGCGGGCGCCATCCTTGCGGAGCTGCTGGCAATTCGTGACGACTTTTCGCTGCAAGGTGTGGCACGCCGTGAGGCGCTGGCTTTGGACGCGCTAGCCTGGTTCTGCAAAGTCGGGAAAGTGGATGAGGACCGCCTTGGCCGGCTGGGGCGTATGCAGCCGGTCCTGCGCCACATCCGGGAGCATCTGGCGACCCCGCTGGAGATCGGCAGCCTGGCGAGAGTTGCCGGTCTGTCGCGCAGCCGCTTCCACGCATTCTTCCGTGAGCAGATGGGGTGCAGTCCGATGGACTACGTGAAGACGCTGCGGATGCGCCAGGCGTGCTTCCGCCTGTCCGGCGGGGATGACACGGTCGGCCAGATTGCCGGATCCCTGGGCTTCCCAAATGCCTTCCATTTCAGCCGTGAGTTTCGCCGCTGCATGGGGGTGCCGCCCACGGTCTGGCGCGAGGCGAGTCGGAATCGTCTGGCGTGAGTTCGGTTCGCCGCGCACCGCTTGGTCCTGCCACCACCGTTCAACGAAACAGAAGCACACCACTTGCGGCGGGTGGAGGATGGTGATCAGGCCGGTGGACGACTACGGCGACGACTACGGTGGACGAAAGGGAGGCCGGATATGGAAATCCGGCCTACTTCAGGCGTGGTGTGCATGGGGTGCGCATGTGAATTGCCGGTCCGGTTGCACCTTGCGCGCTGGCCGTGATCGAGGTATCGTACACGTATGTTCTGGAACTCATCAGAGCAGTCCGCATCCCGGCCCAGCCGCAGCCATGACATTGCTGCGGCGTGCGGGAGGCGTGCCGTAGCGGCTCCTCGCCTGCACCGCCCTCGCCGTAGGCCGGATTTCCATATCCGGCCTCTTCGCACCTGCCTGGCCGGAACCGGAGTTCCGGCCCACTTCCCGTCGCCCTCGCTGTAGCCCGCGTCGGCTCACTGCGGACCAGGGGCGCGAAATCAATTGGCCCACACCCCGACCCAAAGTGGCCCTGCTAGACGTGGTGGCCACGCGTAGCGATAAGGTCGTCTTCGTGCATGTCATCAACCGCGCCTTTGACGCCGACCTGGAGGCGGAACTGGACCTCGCCGCCCTGACGCCGCCGGATGGCAGGGGCGTGCAGCATCTGCTCGAAGGGACGCCGGAGGAGCAGGTGGCCATTCGGAAAGGCTGGATGACCGAGCGCAGCCAGCCGGTCACTATTGCCGGCGGTAAAGTTCGCGTCACCTTCCCGCGGCGGTCGGTATCGGTACTCGAGATTCCGGTTGTCGGCGGTCAGTAGCCCCGGCCCGTTGTGGGCCGAGTGTAGCGTGTGGTCCTGGGTATGTACGCACCTTGCGTGCGCTGGGCTCGGGGCGAGCCTGCGCTACCCGGACGGAGGGCGGAGTGCATCTGACATGCTCCTTCCCAATGCAGCGCAAGGTGATGCTGGGTATGGTGGCGGCTGGCGTGGGGTGGTTGCTGAAGAAGCTGTTTACGGACAACAAGCCTTGACGTCGACCGCCTACGTGGCACATACTGTGCTACATGAAAACAGCTACCATCCGGCAGGTCCGGCACGACTTGAGTACCGTCCTGACATGGGTTGCAGATGGGGAGGAAGTCACGGTGCTGAATCGGACTCGTCCGGTGGCCCGCATCTGCCCGCTGCGCGCCCTGCCTTCGGCCAAGCTCAAGATGCCGAACTTCGCGGCGCGCGCCAAGGAGGTCTTTGGTAAGCGCATGATCGCCAATATCGTTCTGGAGGAACGGGAGAAATGCCGATGGTAGTCTATGCGGACACCAGTTTTCTTTTTTCGCTTTATGCGCAGGATGCGAACACGGCCCGCGCGGCGCAGTTTGTCGAGTCGCTCGATGCGGCGCTTGTGCTCACACCGTTACAACGGCACGAGCTTCGCAACGCCTTCCGACTCGCCGCGTTTAGACGGGACATTACGGGCGGTGAATGTCAAAAGCTGCTGGATACATTCCTCGGCGATATCCAAGCCGGCGTGTTGGTTGAAACCCCCGTGGCATGGGCGGAAGTGTTTGCCGAGGCGGAGGCTTTGAGCGCCGCCCACACAGAGAAACTAGGCAATCGAGGCTTTGATGTGTTGCACGTGGCCGCAGCGGCCGCACTTGGCGCCAATGTCTTCGTTACCTTTGATGCCCGGCAGAAAGCCCTGGCAGTGAAATCTGGAATGAAGGTAAGGCCGTAGGAGACGCATTATGAAAAGGAGACTGATTTGCAGATGAATAAGAGCATGATTCAGGAAGCGCAGCGGCTGCTAGCCGCCATGACACGTGACGAGAAGATTGACCTGGTGCATGGGGTGGACGGGATGTGGACGCGCGGCGTGCCGCGCCTAGGCGTTCGCAAGCTGCACATGGCCGACGCCAGCATGGGATTGCGCGATGACGCGATCCCAGCCACGGCGTTCCCGGCCTTCCTTGCCTTGGCCGCCACATGGAACCGCGAACAGGCTGCTGCTTACGGCCAGGCCGTGGCGGAGGAGTTTCGCGCCGCCGGCATGGATGTGCTGCTGGGACCGGGCGTGAATCTGTATCGCAGCGCCTACTGCGGCCGTAACTTCGAGTATCTTGGGGAAGATCCCTGCCTGGCGAGCCAGATGGTGACGGCGTATATCTGCGCCGCGCAGGCGCAGGGCGTCTCCACCACCATCAAGCACTTCGCGGCAAACAACAGCGACTGGCACCGCTCGTGCAGCAACTCGGTGGTGGATGAACGCACGTTGCGCGAACTCTATCTGCCGGCGTTTGAGGCCGCCATCCAGGCGGGCGGCACGCGCGCTTTGATGACGAGTTACAACCTGGTCAATGGCGAGTACGCCGCAGAGAATCGCTGGCTGGTCCACAAGGTCCTGCGGGAGGAATGGGGTTTCGATGGCGTGGCCATGTCGGACTGGGAAGGCATCTGGGACGGCGCGCAGGCTTTCCAGGCTGGCCTGGATCTGGAAATGCCAGGCGGCAAGCGGTGGGGCGCCCAAGCGCTGAAGGAACTGCTCGATAGTGGCCGGGTCTCAGAGACGGAACTGGATCGCAAGGTGTTCCAGGTGTTGGCGTGGACACTGGAGATCGACCAGATGCAGGCGCGTCGAACCAAGGCGCCGCGTGGCAAGTGTGCCGCGCATGCGGAGGTGGCGCTGCAGACCGCCCGCGAGGGGATCGTGCTGCTGCGCAACCGCGAGGGGTTGCTGCCGCTGAACTTGGCGCCGGGCTCGCGCCTGGCCGTTGTGGGCCCGGCCGCTTGCCCGACGCCGACCAGCGGCGGTGGCGCGGCACGGGTAAATGCCATTGAACCGGTGACGATTCTGGGCGCGATCAGCCGGATGGTCGGGCCGGATGTGACGGTCACGCGCCGCGATTGGGCCGACGACCTGAAGCAGGCTGCGGCGGTCGTCGTCTGTGTGGGCTACAGCGCGGAGACGGAGCACGAGGGGTATGATCGGCCGTGGGAGCTGCACTGGCAGCGCGATGTGAACATGATCCGCCATTGCGTGGCGCACAATCCGAACACGATCGTGGTAGTCGTGGCAGGTGGCGGCGTGGAGATGGCATCCTGGATCGACGGCACCGCCGCTGTGCTGCACGCCTGGTACCCGGGCGAGAATGGATGTCAGGCGATTGCCGAGATCCTGTTCGGCAAGATCAATCCTTCCGGGCGCCTGCCGATCACGATCGAGCGCTCCTGGGCGGATGCCGCCGCGTACGGGAACTATATTCCGGCCGGCGCGTCGCTCTATGGCGAACCGGACTACACCAGCCAGTGCCGGCCGACGTTTGATGTGAACTATGCCGAGGGGATCTTTGTTGGACATCGTCACTTTGACCGCTGCGGCAAGACGCCACTCTTCCCGTTTGGTTTCGGGCTGTCGTACACGAGCTTTGAGTATTGCGGGCTGCGCGTGCAGCCGAACGCGGCAGGCGGCGCGGACGTCACCTTCCGCGTACGCAATACCGGTGCGCGGGCCGGCGCCGAGGTGGCGCAGGTCTATGTCGGCGACGTGCAGGCCGCGGTGCCGCGCCCCGTGAAAGAGCTCAAAGGGTTCGCGCGGCTGGTGCTCGAGCCCGGGCAGGAGCAGGAGACCACGGTCACCCTCGACCGGCGCGCCTTCGCCTTCTTCGACGTGGCCAAGCAGGAGTGGACCGTGGAACCTGGCGAGTTCCGGATTTTGATTGGCTCCAGTGCGCAAGAAATGCGGCTGGAGGGGAAGCTTACGATCTGAGAATGTCTGTGAAACAGAAGGGCCAGTTGCCATCTGTAATGGATCATTATGTGATAGCGGCTTCGGCGGGTCCGGCCCTTCGACTTCGCGCATGGGACGCCGGCCCCGCCCTTTGCCCATGTGCCATCACATGTTCCACCGCCGAATCAGACTGGAAAGACGACCAGGCGTGCTTCAACGACGGGTGGTGCCAGGTATCCTTGCGGGGAAAGGGGATCTGTTCGAAAGACTGGAAGCACTGGCTCCAGGTCCCGAGGCCCCATGCTTGATTGAGCGCGTCGATGCTACCGTACCGGGCGCGCAACTTTTCGCGGAACTTGCGCACACACACGGGGCAGCGGCAGTTGGTGGCATAGACTTCGTTATCCACCTGCCAGGCGAATTCCGCCATGCGCATCACGTTCATGCCAGCCTCGAGCATCCGCTCGATGTCGGCGTCAACGTGTTCCAGCGGCCAGGCCTCAGGGTAGTAGGCGGCGCCGAGATAGGGTGGGGTGGGGTTGTGTGTGTGGGGCATATTCTTCCTTCTAATGAGTGTTATACTTCTCTCGAAATTGCGGTGCTCGGGGGAAGGACCTGGTGACTGGGTGACCTGGTGACGCCCGGGCGGGATGCAACTTGCGGTAGTACCCGCCACGCACCTGCGCCTAGCGAAAATAGAATACGGTGCCTTGGGGCACGATCTCGTAGCGGATCACCACGATGCCGTTGCCGCCCCGGCCGCCGGCACTGCCGTTCCAAGCGCCACCGCCGCCGCCGCCGGCAGCGTTACCCCACTTTGCTCCCCCGCCGCCGCCGCCCGCGACGACCAGGTACTGGACCTGGTTCGTCACGCCGGAATTGGGCGTGAATGTCCAGGTGCTGGCGGTATTCGAGAATATGTGCACGCCGTACGCCTTGGTGCCCACGTTGGTGACGAAGGTCTGATCGCCGCCCGTGGCCAGCAGGTTGGGCCAGTCAGCGCCGAAGGTCGGCCACGCGAGCAGCCCAGCGGCGAACGTGGCGACGGCCGCGCAGGCGCGGGTGGCATGCCGAGGCATCGTAATCCGCTTGGTGCAGCGCGTCGCGGTTCTCATGGTCGCCCCTCCTGGCTCGTGAGTCTGTCTCGATTGCGTTCGACGGCTTAAATGATAGCTCCAAAGTGCGCTTGCGGGCTATCTGTGTTTAGTGCTATTCTCATTGGAAATTGCGGTGTGGCGGGGAAAGGACTGGGTGACCTGGTGACGCCCGGACGGGCGGAATCGTAGGCGTCACCGGGTCACCGGGTCACCAGGTCACCCAGTCAACAACAAGAAAGGCGCCTCCCATGGGTAGGATCTTCAACACCAGCGGCGGGTTCCGGAAACTTCACACCTTCAATTTCGCCACCATCATTCACCTGGGGACGATCAGTTTCTGCAAACGTTACATTCCCTGGAAGGATGACCCGCTGGGCAAGACGCTCGGGCAGATGGTCGGCGCGTCGCGGTCCGGCAAGCAGAACATCATCGAAGGTTCCGAGCGGGCGAAGACCTCGTCCGAGACCGAAATCCGCCTCACCGACGTGGCCAAGGCGAGCCTGTCGGAATTACAGGGCGACCTCGAAGACTACCTGATCCAGAAGGGCAGCGTTCCCTGGAGCGTCCGTAACCCCGACCATCAGGCGGTTTCGGCCATTATGCTCGCCCCCTTCGAGTACACGGACGACCTGCTGCACGACTACTGGGTCTATCTGCTCGGCGAGAAGCAGAAGTTCGATCCGTGGCTCGAAGAGCGGGATGACATCACAGCGGCGAATGCCCTGATCGTCCTGATCCAGCGGACCACCGGTATGCTGGGGCGGCAACTGAACAGCCTCGAAGAGGCGTTTGTCGCCAAAGGCGGCATCAAGGAGAAGATGTTTCAGGCGCGAGTGGAGGCGCGCGGTGTCACTGCCGCGCCTGACACCCCGACGTGCCCGCAATGCGAGAAGCCGATGAGAAAGCGGCGGTCTGCCAAAGGCGAGTTCTGGGGGTGCAGTGGGTATCCGGAGTGCAAAGGCGTTCGGAGAATCGAGGAGGAGAAGTGACCGGGTGACTGGGTGACCCGGTCACGCCCGGGCGGAGTTCTCCCGCCGGCGTCACCCAGTCACCCAGTCACCAGGTCAATCGCCATGTTCAACTACCCAGCCAAAATCAGCGAGATCATCGGCGTGGGCCGGTTTCGCCCCGCCCCGTCTCGCCCCACGGTGGCGCCGACGCACCACGCGTTTCACGAGTTGATCTGCGTGCTGCACGGGCGTTTCCATGTGGCGTCCGGGAACCGCACGCGGGTGTTCAGCGCCGGGGACGTGGTGCTCTATCCGGCGGAAACGCGCCACCTTGACTGGACCGATGCCGCAGCGCCGGCGGAATGCCTGTGGATCGGGTTCGACTGTCTGGTCAACGAGAAGCCGACCGGCATTGCCGTCCTGCGCGACCCGCGAGGGCGAATCGCCGAGATGGCGAGTTGGATGATCGAGGACACGCGCGACGGCCGCGAACTAGCGCACCCGGAACAGCGGGCCATGCTTGTGGCCATCCTGGCCGAGTTTGAGCGCGGCATGACCGAGCCCTATCAGGATCCCTGGGTCAAGCAGGTCCAGAATCACATCCAGGCGCATCTGGCCGGTGACTTGTCGCTTCATGCGCTGGCTATCATCGCTCAACTCAGCCCGTACCACTTTCTCCGCATGTACAAACGGGCCACCGGTCGCACGCCCATGGCCGCGGTGCGCGCCATGCGCCTGCAGCGCGCCCGGCAACTGCTGGTCAGTACCCGGTTGCCCCTCAAGGATGTAGCGGCGCAATGCGGCCTGGGTGACGCCTACGCCATGGACGGCCTTTTCCGCCGTTGCCTCGGCGTCCCGCCCGGAAGGTTGCGCCGGCAGCCACGGTAATAAGGAAGAAGGCGTGACAGATGCACGGCAAAAACGCTATAAATTCACACGCAACAACAGGGGGCAAGGGTGCATCCATGAAAGAGGAATCCGCAAAGAGGCGCTAACTGGAGAGCGTCAACACCAAGAGAACCCCCATGCGCGAGCGCCTGAAGCATGATGTCGCGTCCGATCGGCCGCCTGCGCCGGAGGGAACTGTGCGACTTACGGGTTTGGCTGGGTTGGGTGCATTTGTGGCGAAGGCCTCTCCAGAACTGGCGGCCAACGCGATGCTTTGTGCCGTGAACCAGGCGGCTTAACAGCAGAAAGAGAAAAGTCCATGATCATCGACATCCAAGACTACCTCGACGAGAACTCCGCCACCGACATCGTGCCTGCCATTCAGCGGGCACTGGCCGCCTGCCGCGCGGCAGAGAAGCCCACCCTACGCTTCCACCCGGGGATCTACCACTTCCGCCCGGACCGTGCGCCGGAAAAATTCTACTACATCTCCAACAACGACTGCGGCGTGCGGCGCATGGCGTTTCCGCTGATCGGCATGAATGGACTCACCATCGACGGCGGGGGCGCGGAGTTCATGTTCCATGGCCGCATCACCCCGTTTGTAGTGGAGCATTCCAGTGACATCGTGCTGCGCAACTTCAGCGTAGATTGCGCCCGCCCCTTCTATTCGCAAGGCGAAGTCGTGGCCTGCACGGAGCAGTCGCTGGATTTGCGCATTGACCAGAACGAATTCCCGTATCGCGTGGATGGCGGATCGCTCTTCTTCAAGTCGGCCGACTGGACCAGCCTGAACGACTGGTGCTGGCTGGTCACGGAGTTCGATCCGCGCACGCGTGCGCCGACACGCAGCATGTTCTACTACCCGATCAAAAGCTGCTCGATCGCGCATCTGGACGAGACCTTCGACAAGTGGGCGCAGCCCTTTACCGTCACGGAGCCGGAGCCGGGCGTGGTGCGCCTGCACTATAAGACGCCGTGGCTCCACACGATTGGTAACATCGTGACCCTCAGCCACGAGAAGCGCAACAACCCGGGCGTATTCATCCACGAGTCGCGCAACGTTACCGTGGAAGATGTGCGCCTCTACCATGTCGGGGCCATGGGGGTGATCGGACAGCTCTCCACGGACATCACGCTCCGGCGGGTCGCGGCGGCCACGCGCCCGGGTTCGCCGCGCATCATCTCCGTGCAGGCCGATGCCACGCACTTCGTCAACTGCGAAGGGATCATCCGGCTGGAGGAGTGCCAGTTCGACAACATGCTTGATGACGCCACGAACATCCATGGCATCTACTCAAGTGTTTCACGTGTCATTGGCAAGGATACGCTCGAGGCGGAGCTGAAGCACTTCCAGCAGCACGGGATCTGCTCGTACCGGCCCGGTGACCGGGTGGCGTTCACGGAGCCGCAGACCATGCAGACCCTGGCGGAGGGGGTGGTGGCCGAAGTGCGCGTGCTCAATGCGCGCTTCTGCGAGCTGCGTTTCAAGGATGCCCTTCCCGCCGAAGTCGTCCCCGGGTTTGCGATCGCCAACGTCACGCGCCTGCCGGCGGTAATCATCCGTGGTTGCCGCACGGGGAACAACCGGCCGCGCGGTTTCCTGCTGGGGAGCAATCGGCCGATGCTCATCGAAGGCAATACGTTCTACAACTCTTCGCATGCGATCCACGTGTCCGGGGACGCCAACTACTGGTTCGAGTCGGGTCCGGTGTGCGATCTCACCATTCGCAGCAACACATTCCAGAACTGCGGGTACGCAGATGGGGCGGCGCCGATTAACATCAATCCGGAGGTGCCGAAGCACGAGGAGGCCAAGACCAGTTATCACCGCGGTATTGTGGTTGAAGATAACAGCTTTATTTCACCGAACCCCAACTTGCTGTTTGCCAGCCATACCGAGGGGCTGGTCTTCCGACGTAACCGGGTAATTCCGTCCGAAGCGTTTGTGCCAAATGTCACGGATCGTCAGCCGGTAGAGTTGTTCCGCTGTCCGGCTGCGAAGGTGGAATAAGGGCGTGATGCGTGGATTTTGCCAGGGGCTTTTGCGAGGCGCGGTGCTGGTTGGGCTGACGCTTGGGCTTTCCGGTTGCGGGGAGCCACTCTTCCCGTATCGGGAGGAGGCCTTCTATGAGGTTGATCCCCGGCTGATTGGATACGTGGAGCAGGGCGCTTGGCCGGTGTCCGTGCCGCTGCCGGCCTTCGTGGCAATTGGTGCGGATGACCGGGTGGTCGTGGCAGGTGGTACGCAGGGGGCTGTGTTGGGTCCTCAGGGCGTGGTACAACGCACCTTCGCGTGGCCGGAGGGCGTGGCCTCGGCCGTGACCGTCGCACCGGACGGCACGATCTTTGTCGGCGCCGGCAACCGGGTGGTGGCGATTGACCGCGCGTCGCAAGCCATGACGTGGGAGGCGCTGGGTGAGCAGGCTCAGATTACCGGTTTGGCGGCGGACTCGAACCAGCTCTGGGTCTGTGATGCTGCGCAGCGCCTGGTCTGGCGGTTGGATCACGAAGGGCGTCTGCTGGGGCGGGTGCCGGCGCCGGGGGCGCCGCAGGAACAGTCCTTTGTGGTGCCATCGCCCGTTTTTGCTGTGGCGGCGGCGACACAAGGGTCGTTCTGGGTGGTTAACCCGGGGCGCACACAGTTGCAGCGGCATGCTGCGGATGGCCGGTTGCTTGCAGCCTGGTCCAGCCCGGGGATGCTGACGCCCGCGTTTGCCGGCTGTTGTAATCCGGCCTATCTGGCTGTCTTGGCGAATGGCGATCTGGTTACCAGTGAGAAGAAGATTTCCCGCGTGAAGATTTATGCGCCGGATGGTATCTTGCGGTGCGTGGTGGTGCCGCCCGCCGCGCTCGCCGGCGAGGAGGCTCGGCCGGTGGCCGTGGATCAGGCCGGCCGCGTTTTCGTACTGGATGGGACACGGCTGCGGATCTTTGAACCCAAGGCTACGAAACATTAGGCAAGCACCGGGCGCATGAATACGGACACACGCAAGGCGATGCAAGATCATCCCGGGCTTCGTCGGCGTGAAATGCTGGCGTGGCTGGCCAGGGGCGTGGTGGGCACCGCCTTGCTGACGTTGCTGGGGCGCGCGGCCCGCCGGCCGGCCTCTGGCACGAAGCAAGTCTGGCAGATTGATCCCGCCCGCTGTAAGCAGTGCGGCCGTTGTGCTACGCGCTGCGTGCTGGAGCCGTCGGCCGTGAAATGCGTGCATGCCTTCTCCCTGTGCGGCTATTGCAAACGCTGTTTTGGTTTCTTCCAACCGGATGCCGCACAGCTTGACGAGTCGGCCGAGAAGCAGCTCTGTCCTACTGCGGCGCTACGTCGCACCTTTGTGGAGGATCCGTACTTCGCCTATACGATTGATGAGGCGGCCTGCATTGGCTGCGGGCTGTGTGTAAAAGGATGCACGCATTTCGGTAATGGTTCGCTCTTCCTGCAGATCCGGCACGACCGCTGTGTGCAATGTAACGAGTGCCGGATTGCGACCACCTGCCCGGAGGGGGCGATTGTGCGTGTGCCGGCCGAAACGCCGTATATCCGCAAGGATCGCGAGCAGAATCCGGCGCCGGCGACCCGGCGGGCGGTGGCATTTGCCTGGTTTCGCAGACTTGGAATGATGTGGGGGGCGCTGCTGGGGGTGGCGCTGGCGGCCCCGCAATCCGCCCTGGCGGTGGCACGGTTTCCCCAGCCGCAGTTTGATTCGGGGTATGTGCTACCGACCATGGAATACGCGGCCGTGCCGCAGTTGGTTCCGCCGTGGATGGATGCCGTGGTGCTGGTGGGGGCGTTGCTAGTGGCGTTTTGGGTGGTGTACCGGCGGCGATCGGCGCGGTTGGTGCTATTGCTGGCAGTTCTCTGCCTGGGCTGGTTTGGTTTTTTGCGGCAGGGGTGTCTCTGCCCGGTAGGTTCCTTGCAGAATGTGGCGATGGCGGCGGGGAACGGGGGCGGGTTGCCCTGGGTAGCTGGTGTACTGTTTGCCGCGCCGCTGGTGCTGGCGCTGGTGGTGGGGCGGGTCTTCTGTGCGGCGGTCTGTCCCTTTGGCGCGCTGCAGGAGCTGGCGATCGTACGTCCGTGGCGTATGCCGGCGGCGCTGGATGCCGTGTTGCGGATGGTGCCCGTGGTGGTGCTGGCCGTGGCGGTGCTTTGGTCGTCCACCGGGGTCGGTTTTCCGGTCTGTCGCACCGATCCGTTTGTGGGACTCTTCCGGTTGGCCGCGCCGTGGGGCATGCTGCTGGTCGGGGTGGGGGTGCTGCTGTTGGGCACGGTGATTGCTCGCCCGTACTGCCGCTACTATTGCCCGTATGGTGTGCTGCTGGGGTGGTGTGCGCGCCTGACCTGGAAACATGTGCGTATTACGCCGGATTGGTGCGATAACTGTCGGTTGTGCGAGACGGTTTGCCCGGTGGATGCCATTCAGCCACCCGCCTCGCCGGTAGGCGAGGAGCAGGTTGCCGGGGCGCGGCGCGGGTTGCGGGTGGCGGTGCTGGCCGCGCCGGTGCTGGTGGCAGGTGGTGCCGGGGTGGGGTGGCTCGTGGCGCACGCGGCACGTCCCATGGATGCGGGGTTTGTGCGGGGCGGGTGGTGGTGCGGCGCGGCCGTAGCCGGGGTGCTGGCAGTCCGCTTGATCGCAATGGCTCGTCTGCCGGGGCGCGAGAAGTACATGATTGATGCCGGTCGGTGCGTGAATTGCGCCCGCTGTTTTCGTGTCTGCCCGCGACAGCAGGAATGGAGGAAGCGTGGCTGTACGTGAGACCGCACAGGCTGCCCGGGAGATGTGGCGCAAGATGGCGCGCGGCGGAGGGATTGTGGCGCTGGTTTTCTCCTTGGTAGTGGGGGTGTTGTTGGTGGCCGACGGGATGCAAGGCAGCCAGATGGCGAGCGTTCTGTCACCCGTTCTGGCGCAGGTGCAGGCTCGTGCAAGGGTGGCGGCGACAGATCGTGAGGCGGTGGCCCTGGCGCGCGATATGGATCGCCTGGCCCGGCATGCGTATTTTAGTCATGTGGCTTTTCGGCGTACGGGGATCTGGCTGCTGGTGGTGGGCGTGCTGGTGTCACTCGGTTGCTGGCACCTCGCCGTGCGATGGGGTTGCCCCATTGAGAATCCGCGCCTGTTTACAGGGAATGATGCGCGACGCCGGAATGCCGAGATGCGCCGGGCGCTGTTGTTGACCGGCGCGGGCGGTGTGCTGGTACTAGCGGTCTGGGCGATCAGCCAGCCGCTGGCGAAGCCGACTGGTTCTCGCGCCGGAGACGTGCCCGGGGGGATGGTGGCAGGTGGTGCCACCAACGGCGCGGGGGTGCCTGCCGGGGATGTGCCGACGCGGACTGTCTCTGGCGCATTTACCTCGCAGTGGTGTGTTTTTCGCGGTCCGCAGTTGGGCGTAGCATGGTTGACCAATGCGCCGGTAGCGTGGGACGGGGCGCGCGGCACGGGGGTGCGCTGGCGCGTGCCGCTGGCGAAGCCGGGCGTGAGCTCGCCGGTGCTCTGGGGTGAGACGCTCTTTCTAACGGAGGCGGATGATCAGCGGCGCGAAGTGCTGGCGTTCGATACGCAGAGCGGTGTGGCACGCTGGCGACGGACCGTGGTAGATGGCGGCCGCGGGGTGGAATTACCACGAACCACGGCAGATACGGGGCTGGCCGCCGCCTCACCGGCGTGTGATGCCACGGCCGTGTATGCGGTTTTTGGCAGCGGTGACCTGGTCGCATACTCCCATGCCGGGACGCTGTTGTGGCAATGCTATCTGCGTCGTCCGGCCAATGATTACGGACATGCGTCATCGCTCTGGGTCGAGGACGGGTTGGTCTGTGTGCAGTATGATCAGAAGGAGGAGAGTCGGGTGCTGGTGGTGGCGGCGGCCAGTGGCAAGGTGGTGTGGGAGAAGGCACGCTCACGGGGGCCTTCCTGGAGTTCGCCGGTCGGGCTGACGGCCAGCGGTAGTCGGTTGCTGGTGCTCAACGGGCATGGGCAGCTCGACGCCTACGACCTGCGGAACGGGCAGGCGCGCTGGAGCGTGGAGGGGGTGACGGGCGAAGTGGCCCCTTCGCCCGCATGCTGGAACGGCCGTATGTTGGTGGCCAATGCCTACGCGCGGCTAGTGTGCTATACCTTGGGGGGCGCGCCCGCACCGGCCTGGGAGTATACGGAGGCCTTGCCGGATGTGGCCAGTCCGGTGGCTGATAACGGCTTGGTGTTCCTGGCAACGAGTGACGGCCGGTTGGTTTGCGTGGATGTGGCGGACGGCAAGGCGGTATGGTCCCATGAGTACGAGAACGGTTTCTATGCGTCGCCGATTGTGTGCGGGGCGATTGTCTACGCACTCGATCGTGAGGGCATCATGCGCCTTGTCGCGACGGAACGCACCTTTCGCGAGATCGCCTCCTGCCCGCTCGGGGAGACTGCCGACGCCACCCCCGCTTTTGCAGGTGGGCAGATCTATATCCGCACCAAAAAGGCCCTTTGGTGCCTGGGCGCAAAATGAGCGTCGCGGCAAGATCTGGCGCGTTTTCAGGCCACACGTATCTTTTTATAAACTTCTACTTGCGTTTCATGGAGCTTATAGAATATATTGAATTCCTGTTTTGCGGGGACGTGGCGCAATTGGTTAGCGCACCGGACTGTCGATCCGGAAGTTGCGGGTTCGAACCCCGTCGTCCTCGCCATTTAATTTGGCGTGAGTTTGACTGAGTCGTATGCAAGCCCCGAACGCAAAACGGATTGCCAAGCTCATACGGCAATTGTTGGTGGAGTTGGGTGAGGATCCCACACGCGAAGGGTTGCGGGATACCCCGGCCCGCGTCGCGCGGTCTTTTGACTTCTTGACCAGCGGCTACCGCCAGAAACCCCGGCAGGTGATCAATAATGCGATTTTCGAATCGCATGCCAATAACATGATCATCGTGAGGGATATTGAAATTTACTCCCTGTGCGAACACCACCTTTTGCCGTTCTATGGGCGTTGTCATGTGGGGTACGTGGCGCGTAACAAGGTGGTGGGGGTTAGCAAGATTGCGCGTCTGGTGGACTGTTTTGCCCGACGTTTGCAGGTGCAGGAGCGCCTAACCGAGCAGGTGGCGGAAGCCGTCATGGAAATGGTGGAAGCTGAGGGTGTGGGCGTGGTCATGGAGTGCCGTCATCTCTGTATGATGATGCGCGGGGTTCAGAAGCAGAATTCGGTGATGACCACTTCTTCCGTACTGGGTTCATTCCGGTTGCGTAGTGCCACGCGCGCAGAATTTTTGACCCTAGTGGACAAACCCTTTCGCGGGTAGTGGTTGGTGGCTCGCTTTGCCCGCCGCCTGTTTACCGGGCGCTTAACCCTGTTCCTCTGACTTTGCGGTGCAATGTTGTAGGCCGCAACTCCAATTGCGGCCCATTCCAAGGCCGGAACCGGAGTTCCGGCCCACCGAACGCAACCCTGTAATGAAACCCGGATGCGCCCCTGCTTACCGCACGTTAGGTTGTTAGGTTGCCGGATGACGGCCGGTCGGGTAATATCTAGCCGCATGAAACAGTTGGTGCGATCATTTCTGTTGACGCTGGCCCTGTGCGGTTGGGCAGGGCGCTTGCCGGCTGTCACGCTGTGCGTGGAGGCCGAGTCCGCCTTAACCAATGAGGCGCCCATGACGCTGGTGCGCGCCGCGGTGCCGGGTGCCGGCATTAAGCCGGTGGCCGAGGCCTCCGAGGCGATGTATCTCGAGGTGCCGCTGGGTGCTGGTAAACCACCCAAGGTGAAGGCCGGGTCGGCCAAGATCGATTTGGCGATCCCGGTGGATGGGACCTATACGTTCTGGCTGCGGACCTATTGGGAGGGGGAGTGTAGTAACACGATACAGGTGCAGATCGATGCGCAGCCGCCTTTCCTGGTGGGCGGTGATGCCACCTACCATGTCTGGCACTGGGTCAGGTTTCCGGTTTCCAAGCTGACGCCTGCACCGAAGTTGACGAAGGGGGCACACACGGTGACGATCCTGCATCGCGAGGATGGCGTACGGATTGATCAACTGCTTTTGACAACCAGCCCGCGGTATGTGCCAGCGGGGGTTGAGAAGGCGGGCGTCTCGCCATGAGCGTACGCGTGTGGCTGGCGCAGTGGGCGGCGCAGGCAGGGTATTGGGCGGTGCTAGCCACCATCGTGGTCGCTCCTACGCAGTGGGACATCCTGAACATCCAGGGCGGACGGGGCTGTCATATTTCGCTGGTCGATCCGCTGCTCGGTTTTGCCTTTTTATGCTGGGTGGTTCGTGTGCTGGCCCGGGGCTCATGGTGGCGGATGCCATGGCCATGGCCTTGGCCGGTGCTGGCGTTTGTGCTGCCGGCGCTGTTGTCGCTGGTGATGGTAGAGCGGGGCGGGGCAGGCGAGGCGCTGCGCGAGACAGCCAAGTTGGTAGCATATTTCGGGGTAGGATACCTGCTGTATGATGATTTGCTGCGCAACCAAGCGCAGCGTCTGCGGATCGTGCTTGGCCTGTTGCTGGCGGTCACGGTGGCCATGGTGCTGCTAGCGCTGGTGCAATTCTTTATTTATACCGATCCGGTGCGAGGGGTTAGCGGTGCTTTTGAGAGCCGGAATGTGCTGGGTGGCTGGCTGGCCTTGATGCTGCCCATGGCGGCGGCGGTGGCGCTTCATGCGGAGCGACTGCTGGTACGCGTGGGGTTGTGGTTGCTGGTGGTGGTGGGGTTGCTGGTGGATCTGACAGCCGCGTCGGTGGGCGCTGTGTTGTGCGTGGTGGCACTATTGGCGGCGGTGCGGGGCGCGCGGGCTTTTGTGGTCTTCACGCTAGGCGCCACGCTGTGGCTGGGGGTGTTATCGGCGCACATGGGAGGTTTTCTGCAACCTGAGACGTCCGCACGGCTGACGAGCCAGCAGGTGCTGTTCCAGTCCGTGGCCTTGTATCAGGACGGTCAACCGGAGAGACGCTATCCGCAATGGCAGTCGGCGTTGGAGATGATGCTTTCGAACCCCTGGCTGGGCGTGGGCATCGGCAATTATCAGCGCCGTGTGGAGCAATACACGGGGGCCAAGCCGATGCCGACGGGGCCGTCTGAGCCGTGCATTCAGAACCTTTACCTGGTGATCGGCTCCACCATGGGGGTGCCGGCCTTGCTCGGTTTTCTGGCGCTACTGCTGCTGCCGGCCTTTGGCGCAGGGGCTGTGGCACGTCGGCATGCGGGGTGGCGCCGGGGCGTGGTGTACGGTGTGACCGGGGGGCTGGCAGCATTTGCGGTGACAGCGATTTGGCACCCTTTGTTGGTGCGCGGGATCGGCTTACACCTGGTTTTGTTGCTGGTGATGGCGCGGTTGCTGGCAGAATGGTCCGCGGGTAAGGTAAGAGGCTGAACCGGTTTTTTGGGAAAGGTTGTGGCGGTATGACAGAGCAGGCAACCGGGGCGAATCCGATACGTCTACCGGTAGAGAACATTGCCAACTGGTGGATGCGGAACTTGCTGCTTGCCACGCGACCGGCTTTGGAATGGCTGTTGGGCATTCCGAGGCTGAATGAAATCTACCACCAATCGTGTGCCTTGCCGGACACGTCCCACTTCGCGGACCGTGTGCTGCAGGTGACGGGCATTTCCTATGCCGTGACGGATGAGGAGCGTGCCCTGATTCCCGGCAAGGGGCCGGTCGTGGTGGTCGCTAATCATCCGTTTGGCGGAATTGAGGGGGTCATCCTGCTATCGCTGTTGCAGTCAGTGCGGTCGGATACGCGGGTGATGTCTAATTATATGCTGCGCGTTATTCCGGAGTTGCGCGCGCATTCCATATATGTAGATCCATTCGGCGCACGCGGTGCGGCCGCACGCAATATCCAGCCGATGAAGGAGAGTTTGCGGTGGTTGCAGCATGGTGGTCTGCTGGGGGTTTTCCCGGCCGGCGAAGTTTCCAGTTTCGATCTGCACTGCGGCATGGTGCGTGATCCCGCCTGGGATCATAAGATGGCGGCCATAGTACGCCGAACGCAGGCGACCGTCTTGCCCATATATTTTCTGGGACATAATGGCGCTGGCTTTCAGGCGGCCGGGGTGATCCATCCGCTCCTGCGGACGCTCCTGCTACCGCGGCAACTCTCCAACAAGCAGGACCAGGTGATCGGTTTGCGGGTTGGCACGCCCATACCTTGGAAGAGCATGGCGGATATCACCAGCGACGAAAAGCTGGCCCGCTTCTTACGGTTGCGGACCTACCTGTTGGCGGAACGGGAAAGCCATCGGCGCCGCCCCTTCTTTGTGCGTCTGCCGCGTGCACTCCCCTCGGAACCGGTCTGTGCGCCAGCACCGGTGGCCAGTTATGTCCGTGAGATTGAGACCTTGCCGCCGGAGCAGAAGCTGCTCGATTCTGGCGATCTTACCGTCTATGTGGCGTTGGCCAGCCAAGCGCCGGCGTTGATGCGGGAGATCGGCCGGTTGCGGGAGTTGACCTTCCGAGCCGTGGGCGAGGGGACCGGCGAAGCGTTGGATGTGGATCAGTTTGACAAATACTACTGGCACCTGTTCATGTGGAACAAGGTGCGACAGGAGGTGGTGGGCGGCTATCGACTGGGCATGGTGGATCGCATTGTCGAAGAGCATGGCGTCAAGGGGCTGTACACGCGTACGATCTTCCGGTTTGACGAACGGTTCATCAACCGCATTCATCCGGCGATCGAGTGCGGCCGTTCGTTTGTTCGTCCGGAATACCAGCGGGCCTATACGTCCCTGCTGTTGTTGTGGAAGGGGATTTCGGCCTTTATCGCTAAACATCCACGCTACCGGATGCTTTTTGGCCCTGTCAGCATCACCAACGAATATCGCGAAGCCTCGCGCAACATGATTATGGAGTCGTTGCGGCGCTGTCGCATGTCTTCAGATCTGGCCGATCTGGTGAAACCGCGCCTGCCCCCGCGTCCGCCGCGCAATGCCGAATGGACCCAGCTTGAGTATCGCGATTTATTTGACGATATCGACCGTGTGTCTGGCTTCGTGGAGGATGTGGAACCGGATCACAAGGGCATGCCGGTGTTATTGAGGCAATACCTCAAGCTGGGCGGACGCCTCGTGGCGTTCAATGTGGATCCCAGTTTCAGCTATGTGGTGGACGGTTTGATCCTCGTGGATTTAAAAAGTGCGGACCCCAAGATTCTGCGGCGATACATGGGGAACGACGAGGCCGACGCCTATTTGCGGCATCACGGCTTGCTGGATGTTCCCATGAGCACGGGCGCGGGCAGTGCGCCGCCGGTGACGCGCAGTATCTGACAGGGGGAATATGGCGATGCCTAATAGGCTGTTGGTGTCCGTCAGTCGGGTACGTCGAATGGTTCAATGTGGCAGCGGAGCGCTGTTGCTGCTGGGGTGGTTGTCCGGCGGGCTGGCGGTGGGCGGTGGGGTGGATGACCCGTTGCTGGACGAGATCGAGCAGACCGGTTGGCGCTTTTTCCGCGACGAGATGCATCCGGTGACCGGGCTGATTCCGGATGCGGCCCGTGCCGATGGAAGCGGACGGGGGACGGTGGCCAATGTCGCGGGGAGCGGTTTTGCGCTGGCGGCGCTCTGTGTGGCAGACGAGCGGGGCTGGGAGCCGCGCACGCAGGCCGTGGCGCGGGCGCGGCTCATGTTGGATTTTCTCGTGAACCGGGCACCACACGAGCATGGGTTCCTCTATCATTTCCTAGACATGGCGAGCGGGGCGCGCGCCTGGGAGAGCGAAGCGTCGAGCATTGATACGGCGTTGCTGCTGTGCGGCGCCCTTACGGCCCGACAGCATTTTGACGACCCCGGGATCCGGCGGCTCGTGACTGAACTTTATGAGCGGGTCGATTGGCCATGGATGTTGAATGGCCGGCAGACCCTGTGCCAGGGGTGGACCCCGGAGAAACAGTTCACGCGCTATCGCTGGGAAGGGTATGCCGAACACATGGCAATGTACCTGCTCGGACTGGGGTCGCCTACGCATCCGCTGCCGGCCGACTGCTGGGGCGCGTGGCGGCGGGAGCCGGTCGGCACGCACGCCGGTTTCACGTTCATTGAGAATCCACCCCTGTTTGTGCACCAGTATGCGCAGGCCTTTGTGGACTTTCGCGGGCGACGGGATGCGTTCGCGGATTATTGGCGCAATTCGGTCTTCGCCACGCTGGCGCAACGCCAGATGTGCGCGGCGCTCCAGCCGGAATACCCGTATTTTTCCACCAATCTATGGGGAATTTCGGCCTCGCAAGCCGCCGACGGGTATAAAGCGTGGGGCGGCCCACCGCGGACGGTCTTGACGAATGCGCTCGATGGTACGCTGGTCCCCTGCGCGCCGGGGGGATCCATCCCGTTCGCCCCGCAGGAATGCCTGCAAGCGCTGCGTAACATGCGCACGCAGTTTGGCGAACGAATCTGGCAGAAGTATGGGTTCGTGGATGCCTTCAACCCGCATACCGGCTGGGTGTCGGCCGATGTGCTGTCCATTGATGCCGGAATCATGCTGGTGATGGCGGAAAATGCCCGCAGCGGGTTGATCTGGGAGCGTTTTCAGCGTAATGCGGAGATCCCGCTGGCGCTGGCGCGCGCCGGCTTCCGGCCGCAAACACCGCAGGAGTCTGCGGCCACCAATCGTACCAGCCTATACAGCACCATTCACCAGCGTTTCGACGCGCCGCGCGTGACGGTGGCCCGGCGGCTGCCCCGGCCGGAGGCCGAGTGGGCGTGGCAGGTGTTGGATGCGGCCTCGCGCGAGAGTGTGTTTGATGGCGATGGCTTGGTGTGGCTGCGTTTCGCCTTTGCCTGGGATGCCACCAACCTGTATTTTCGAGCCAAAGTGGTGGATCCCGACGTGCGCAGCGAAATGCCGCCGCCCTTGATCTACAAGCAGGATTGTGTGGAGTTGTTTGTAAATCCGTCGAATACGGCGCTCTGCTGGCATGGTACGAACGACCTGCAGTTTGGGTTTGCGATCACCAATAAATGCTGGGAATGGTTTGGCAACCGTCGCTTGGAACAGGTACGCGTGACCGTGACGACGAACGGCTATCAAGTGGCGGCGGCACTCCCCTGGACCATGCTGGGCGTGGTGCCGCGTCCGGGGATGCAACTGGGTGCCTCCCCCGCGCTGAATAGTGTTTCCCGGCTGGACGAACCGGCCATGCTTTTGAATTGGCGCTGGAAGAAACAAACCGATGGCCGTTTTCAGATCGGGACTGTCGAACTGGAGTAGTCCCGGTTGGCAACGATGCGGTGACGTGGTAGTGTGCTGGGCCTGTCGATGGTTGTCGCAGAACGAATACGGGAAGGGCGGCGGATATGCGGAGACGCAAGGTAAACACACGACTTGGTGCCAGCGGGCGGATTGCCATAATCTTGCTTTACACGCTGTTACTGACCAGTAGTCTCGCGCTGGTGGTGCCCTTTACCTTGTACCGAACGGCCATGGTGTCGAGTGCCACGGACTATGAACGGAGTAGTTCGCTGACACGCCTGCTATACAGTCGTGCGGATCGTTTTTTGCGGGTCTTGTGCGGCTACTTCCCCGCCGGCCATCGTAGTTCGATGCGGCAGATGCGCAGCTTTTTTCCCTCGCTGCCAGTGGCCTGGCAGAGTTGGGAGCAGATTGCCCGCGAACGCACGCAGAGCGATGCCTGGGCCTTGGCGGAACTGGCAAAGTTGGATGACGAAACCGTCCTGAATCGTTATCGCGTGCTGGCCCGCGATTATGGCGAATATGCCCGGACCTGCGATCTGCGCGAGGCGGTGCTGGCCTATGATCAGCGCTATGTAGGCGCTTTTCTGCGCAATAAGTACGGTTCGATGGCCGCGTTGTGCCAATCCTGGGGTGTTTCGCTGGAACGGTTTGCGACGATCGAATCCGGCACGTGGAGCGGCGAGCCTATTGATGAGCGCACCTATGTGCCGCTGGACACGGCTTATTACCGGGACTTGCTCGATTTTCGCAAGGAATATCGGGAGGGAAAACATGCTGGTTTATTGCGCAATCCTTCCTGCACGGCGGATTATCTCCGGCCGGCGGCGCTGGCGTATGTCTGGGAGTCGTATGCCTCACGGGTGCTGAACATCACCAATTACGCGCAGTTGCATAGTTTGCCTTTTCCTGTGCCGGTCAGTGCACCGCCCGAGCAGCGCCAGGTGTGGCAGCAGTTTGTGCAGGAAAGGTTTCCGCTCCGCCACATCGGCTTTGTCACAACCCCTACACGCTGCACGGCCTTTGCCAAGTTTCTGGAAGAGAAATTCCATACCGTAGCGAATTTGAACCGTGTGATGCACACCGAGTATACGGATTGGAAGGATGTGGCGGATTGGACGGAGGTCGAGCTGGCCGGTGAGATTCCGCCGCCGCCGTTCGGCCGGTTATGGATGGAGTATGTTGGGGCCAAGGTGCCGTTCGACGAGTGGATCCAGCGGGACACCCTGCCGGAGGTTGGTTTTCAAACGTTCGCTCTAAATAAATATGGCACCTTGCCGGGGGTGAACACCGCCTATGCGCTCGACTTGAAGCGCATTGAGGAGTTGCGGATTCCGTTCCGGGAGGCGTTGCTGGTGACGTTTCATGATCAGGAAAAAACCCTGGTTTGGCAGCGCTTCAGTACCGGCTACCAGGCGATCGGTAATTTCTTGTATCTGAGCGGGCGCGCGGTGACCATGCTGGTGATCTTGCTGATACTTTCCTTCCTGGTCCACCTGACGGTCAACTCGTGGGCTGGCTATGTGCTGGCAGGTCGGAACGTGTCGATTTTCCGCAAAATAGCCGTGTTCGGCCTGGCTGTGCTGGCCTTCCCGGCTGCCGCGGTCGTGCTGCCTGACTTCCTTCGGGTGCAGGAGTTGGGGGTGGCGAATACCTTAGGCGCTCTGTCCCTGCCGCTGGTGGCGAGTGTGCTCTCGGTGCTTCTGTTGCAGCGGCAGTTCCGCCGACTTCCGCCGGAGATGCTGGCTGAGGTGGCCGCCACGAAGGGCGTTGCCGGTATGCGGGTGTTCTTGCGCCGGGGGGTGCCGCAGGCCACGGGCGTGCTGCTCTGCGGCATTCTGGGCTCGGTCATGGCGGCACATCTTGGGTGGGAGTGGTCGCTGGTGGTTTCGCGTGACCCGGCTATTTGGACCATGGCCGCCTGGACCAATCAGTTTACGGTCTCGGCCGCCAATCAAACGACCACGGCTTGGGCCGTCTTCGCGGTGAATGCCTTGCCCGTGGTCATCGTTTATCTTTTCGGTTGGCATGTCTGGCTACGCCGCACAAAGCTGCAGTCCTAGATACTGGTTGCCTGCCTGCCCTGGGGTGGGCGCGGGAGCGTGATGGGGGGGGCGACCCTCCTGGCGAGCCGTGATCGCAGGTGAAGCTTAAGAAAGTGCCATTGCGCTCTGACCACGACGTTGCCGGAACCTCCGTGCTGTCATGCCGGTCTCTTTGCGGAACAGGCGGGAGAAATAATCGGCATCGGCGAATCCGCACTGATAGGCGATGGTTTTCACAGGGAGCTCGCTGTCGAGCAGCAGCTCCTTGGCCCGGTTGAGGCGTCGATCCATTATATAGCGCCAGGGGGTCACACCGCAGAGGCGGCGGAAGGCACGCAGGAAGGCGAATCGCGTCATGCCGGCATTTTGGGCCATAGCGGCCAGATCCATGGGCTCGCCTTGCACCGCGTCCAGCAAGGCCCGGGTGGTGTCGGGGGACGGCGCTGGCGCAATGGTCTTGTGCAAGGTAGCAAATAGCTGTGGCAGGACTACGGCAGCGTCCAGGGCGCTATGCAGCGCCTGACGCCGGATGATGTTCAGGATGGTGCGGTAGCGATGCAGTACGGCCGGTTGCCGGCCGATGGCGCGCACCGGCCGTTCGAGCGTGAACCCGGCAAACCGGCTCCAGCGCGGCAGTTGCTCGCCGCGCAGGTGCATCCACCAGATATCCCAGCCGGTCCGGTTGTCGGCGCGATAGGCGTGCGGCATACCGGCAGGAGCCAGGAAAATGTCGCCCGTTCCAATCGGGAAAGTGCGTGGACCGGCCTCGAAGGTTCCCTGGCCACCTATAGTAGATCAGGATGTCATCCTGAAGGCAGCGCGTGGGACAGAAGTGCCGACTGATGTTCCAGTGGCCAATACTTTCCACCCAGGCACCCAGTTGGTCGAGTCCGGGTGCGGGGAGGGCCAGATAGGACCGGCATTGCGTTTCCGGCAACTTCTTCATGGGCAACATAATCCAGTTAATTTGTTCGCCTGTCCAGTTCAATTCGGTCGCAAACAACCGCAGGGGTGTAGGACAAAAAAGTGAGAAGAGGGAGGGTGTGCGCAAGGTCACGCTGCATTCTGGCTGGTTCCAACCGAAGAACGCTCGCTCCAATATAGGTCGTGGAGTTGATCGGCAACGAGTGCGCGGCAGCGCAGCACGT
>CAIOST010000391.1 GCA_903861045.1 uncultured bacterium
CAGGGGCGGGGCCGCCGGACCCGCCGGATGCCATAATGAGAATGGCTGGTTTTTTGGTGGCACGCGGCGCCCAGTTTGGGCATGATGGCTAGGTCTTTATAACACGGTTGGAAACGGGGTTGTCATGTCGGATACGGTCAATAGCAATGAATATCGGGATCAGCGCCTGGTGAATATGCAGGCGCTGGCGCAGGCCGGGCATCAGCCGTTCGGCATGGCTTTTGCCCGCACGGGGCGCTTGGCGGAGATTCGCGCCGCCTTTGCCGAAGGGCAGGTGGTAACCGCCGCCGGACGCCTGACGACCATCCGCAGCATGGGAAAGTCCATCTTCGCCGATCTGCGCGATGGCAGCGACCGCTTCCAGATCTACCTCAAGCGCGGCGCCCTGCCGGATGCCGCCTTTGACGCCTTCAAGTTTGCCGACCTCGGCGATCATATCGGCGTGACCGGCAAGCTCTTCACCACGCGCATGGGGGAGCCGACCATCGAGGTCTCCGCATGGACCCTACTCTCCAAGGCGCTGCTGCCGCTGCCGGAGAAGTTCCATGGACTGCGCGACACCGAGCAGTGCTACCGGCAACGCTACCTGGACCTGGTCTCCAACCCCGAGGTGCGCGTGCGCTTCGACCGCCGCATTGCCATGGTCCGCGCGATCCGCACGTACCTGCACGACCGCGGCTATCAGGAGGTGGAGACGCCGATGATGCAGTCCATGGCCGGCGGCGCCTCGGCCCGGCCGTTTGTGACGCACTATCACGCCCTGGGCACGGACATGTTCCTGCGTATCGCCCTGGAACTCTACCTGAAGCGCTTGCTGGTGGGCGGGTTCGACAAAGTTTTCGAGATGAATCGCTGCTTCCGGAATGAGGGGCTCGATCGCACCCATAACCCGGAATTCACCATGCTGGAGCTCTATGAGGCTTACGGCGACCTGCGCACCATGCAGACCCTGATCGAGGGGCTGATCCGGCATGTGGCCACCACGGTCTATGGTACGTTGCGGGTGGGCGAGGGGGAGGCGGCCATCGATCTCGCAGCGCCGTTCCGCGAGCGCCCTTATGGTGACCTGGTGCGCGAGCGCATGGGCGCCGACTGGTACGACCTGCCGGTGGCAGCCGCGCGCGCGCGCGCCAGTGCTGCGGGGCTGGACCTGGACCCCGCCTGGGATCACCTGCTGATCACGCATGAGGTCTACGAGAAGCTGATCGAAAAGACGCTGATCCAGCCGACGTTCGTCACGCGGCTGCCGAAGTCGCTGATCCCCCTGGCGAAAGCCTGCCCGGATGACCCCGCCTCCGCGGATGTCTTTGAGCTGGTCATCGCCGGCCAGGAGATTGCGCCAGCCTATAGCGAACTTAACGATCCGATTGAGCAGCGCGCGCGCTTCATGGAACAGGCCGCCGGTGCGCTGGAGAATATCGACGAGGATTTCCTGGTCGCCATGGAACACGGCATGCCGCCCGCCGGGGGCATGGGGGTGGGGATTGACCGGTTGGCCATGATCCTCTCCGGCGCCGAGGCCATTCGCGATGTGATCCTCTTCCCGCAATTGCGTAAGTTATAAGCAGGGCGCACTGGAGGTAGTTCGCATGTCTTCTCTGATGAGCTACACCATCCACACGGTTTCCCACCCCCCGGCGCTGGACGCCGCCTGGGGCACCGGCGCCTGGGCTGGCGCAGCGGAAGGGTGCATCACAAACTTTCATGCCAAGGGGAGCGACCACCGGCCGGATACGCGCTTTCGCGTGCTGCGCGATGACGCATATCTCTATGTGCAGTTCGCCGTGCAGGACCGCTATGTGCGCTCCGTGCAAACGGCTTATCAGGGGGCGGTCTGCACGGACAGTTGCGTGGAGTTCTTTGTGCAGCCGCGCCCGGATCGCGGCTATTTCAATTTCGAGGTCAATGCCGGCGGCACGCTGCTGCTCTTCTACATCGAGGATGCCCGGCGGGCACCGGATGGCTTCGTCAAGTTCTGCCGCGTGGACGAGGCGTGGGGGCGCCAGGTGCAGATCTGGCACGCGCTGCCGTCCGTGGTCGAGCCGGAACTGCCCGGGCCGGTGAGCTGGGGGGTGGCCTACCGCGTGCCGGTGGCGCTGTTCGAGGCCTACACCGGTCCGCTCGGCCCGCTCGCCGGGCAGGCCTGGCGCGCCAATTTCTTCAAGTGCGGCGATCAGACTTCGCACCCGCACTGGGGGAGTTGGGCGCCGATCACGGAGCTGAATTTCCACCTGCCGGCCTGCTTCGGCGAACTGACGTTGGCCTAACACCGCAAGGAGCGACACCATGAGCAAGCCCCTCGATGATCGTCCCGATTGGGATACGTATTTCATGGATATTGCGCAGGTAGTCGCCCGGCGCGGGAATTGCTGTCGCCGCAAGGTGGCGGCCGTGGTGGTGGCGGACCACCGGATCATTTCCACCGGCTACAACGGCACGCCGCGCGGCGTGCGTAACTGCTGTGACGGCGGGTGTGCCCGCTGCGCCAGCGATGCGCCGTCGGGTACAGATCTGACCACCTGCATCTGTTCACACGCGGAGGAGAACGCCATCACGCAGGCGGCTTATCACGGCATCCGGCTGCGCGGCGCCACCATGTATGTCACGATCAGCCCCTGCCTCACCTGTGCCAAGATGATCATCAATGCCGGCATCGCCGAGGTGATATACGGCGGCGACTACGCCTTCAATGAGCAGACCCGCAGCCTGCTGGCCGAGGCCGGGGTCACGTGCCGCAAGTTGGCGACGGTGCCGGCGGTCACGGCCGCGTAGCCTCGGGGCCTTTCCCCCGGGCGCTTCGTTGACTGGCAGCGCGTGGGAAGAAGGTGGCAGGTGGCAGGTGGTAGCGCAGGAGGGCGCATCCTTTCATTACAGAGTTGCGTTCAGTAGGCCGGAACTCCGGTTCCGGCCATGGAATGGGCCGCAACCGGAGTTGCGGCCTA
>CAIOST010000392.1 GCA_903861045.1 uncultured bacterium
ATGCCGCACTTGCAATTGCCCTTGTGGGGAAGCAACACGAGGGTTTTCGTCAACGCATGGGCAAGGGACTCCTGTCCCGCCTTGACCTCCGCCTCCCGCCGACGAAGGATACTTTCTGAATTTTTCATAAGGCTCCGATTCTGCTACAGCGCTCACCAAAATGGACCCACCTGTGCTCAGTTAAATGGAGCCACCGTTCAAGGCCTGGGTGATCTGACCGGTTGCATGGGGAGGCGGTGGCGAGGAGCGAGGTTGTGAGGGGAAAGAAAGAATCCTCGTCCTACCGCTGGACACGCACCCGCGCGTTGGGTAAGACGAGGACATGCAACATACGATCAGTAAGGTAAGTCAGAGCCTGGGTTTATAGCAACCGAAATTCAGGGGCATTTCCAGTTTCAGCCAGGTTGGCACCGCCGCGACAAGGTGCGCGATCTGGTGCGGTCGTACTATGCCCAGATCCGGTCGTTGTTGAGGGAGCGGCCAGACCTGCGGCCCTACCTGAAGCACTGCCGAGAGTGCCGGATTCTTTTTTTCACCGATCCGCGCAACGCCGGTCGGGACGATCTGCGGTGTGGGTTCGGGTGCCGGGAGGCGCATCGTCGCCAGAGTAACACCCGCCGCAGCGTGAGCTACTACCGCGAACACCCGGACAAGAAGCGACTCCAGAACCGCAACCGCTATTTGCGGGCGATCCCGCCGGGCCTGGCTGGCGAGGAAAATCCCCTGAGCGAGCCGCTTCCGCCAATTCTGCGCCAGGTGCGCGTGATGGTCAGTCTGATCGAGGGGCGGCAAGTTGGGCTTGAGGAGATCGTGGTCCTGCTGGCGAAGAAAGGGAGACAACCACGCATGGCGCGGACGCGGCGCAGGGCTTATGGTGGGCGGCGAATTCGTGATCGCGGTTCATAGGAGCGGCAAAGATGGTTGAGATCGAGTTAGCGAACCTGGATGTGAGATACGAGAGTCACCGGTTAAGAGACCGGGCGGGCGAAGCGCGTCTATTGGCGGCGATTGCCGAGCGCGGGATCGCCGAACCGATGGAAGGGGTGGACGCAGGCGGGCGGCATGTGCTCTTGAACGGCTTCAAGCGGTGGCGCTGCGCGCGCCAACTCGGCTTGACGAGCGCGCCGTACGTGTCGTTGGGAGAAGACGAGGCGGTGGGGATCGTGGCGTTGCTACGGGCCTCGAACGACCGGGCTTTGTCGCTGTTGGAGCAGGCGGGCTTTGTGGACGAACTCAAGCGGTTGCACGCCCTGAACCTAGCACAGATCGCCGAAGCGCTTTCGCGCAGCAAGGCCTGGGTCAGTCTGCGGTTGGGGCTACTGGCCGAGATGCCGACGGCCGTGCGCAAAAAGCTTTTCGCGGGGGTGTTTCCCGTCTATGCGTACATGTACACCGTGCGGCCGTTTATGCGCCTAAACGGGGTTGCGCGCGCCGACGTTGAGCAGTTCGTGATGGCGCTCAGCGGCAAGCGCTTAAGCGTGCGGGATATCGAACACCTGGCCCACGGCTATTTCCGGGGAAGCGAGGCGTTGCGTGAGCAGATCCGCGCCGGTAACGTGGCCTTGCCCCTGGAGCAGCTGAAGCGCTCTTGCCGGGCCGCCGATGGGTGTTCGGCTTTTGAGCAGGCAATGCTCAAGGACCTGGAGATCGTCCAGAAATACCTGCAGCGGGTGGCGGGCAAGAGTCACGATCCGCGACTTTCCACGCCGGCCTTCCAGGCTCAGGCGCATCTGTTGCTGGGAGGCCTGCTGAGCCGCTCGCCAGCCTTCTTTCAGAGTGTGAGGCAACTATATGATCGATGCGGACAAGCGTAAGGCGGTCTTCCTGTTGCACCGGGAAGGCATGGGCGCGCGGGAGATCTCGCGGCGTCTGGGGCTGGGGCGCAATACGGTGCGCCGGATGATCGCGCTGGAGGGCGCGAGGCCGCCTGTGGTGCGGCGCGAGAAGCAGCCCCTGGATCCGGAACTGCTGCGGCGGCTCTATACGCAATGCGACGGGTGGATCCGGCGGGTGCATGAGAAGTTGACCGAGGAGGAAGGCGTGGCGATCCCGTATCCAACCCTGACTCGCAAGCTGCGGACGCTGGGTATTGGCGCGCCCCGCGAGGAACGCTGTGCGCGGGTGCCCGACGAGCCGGGCGCGGAGATGCAACACGACACCACGGTCTATGCGATGGTCCTGGGCGATCAACCGGTCCGCCTGATCGCCAGTCTGCTGTACCTGCGTTACTCGAAGCGGCGGTATCTGAAGTTCTATCGCGCGTTCAACCGTTTCAAGATGAAGTGCTTCTTCCATGAGGCGCTCACGTTCTGGCGTCATGCCGCGCGCAAGTGCATCATCGACAACACGAATCTGGCGCGGTTGCGCGGTACGGGCGCCGACGCGCTGATCGTTCCGGAGATGGAAGCCTTCGGAAAGCAATACGGGTTCCGGTTCCGCTGTCACGAACTCGGCCATGCCAACCGCAAAGCCGGCGAGGAACGCAGCTTCTGGACCGTGGAAACCAACTTCCTTCCGGGCCGCACCTTCCAGAGCTTGGATGACCTCAATGCCCAGGCCTTGGAGTGGGCCACCGTGCGCCTGGAGCACCGGCCCCAGGGCAAGGCGGGGCTGATTCCCGCCAAAGCCTTCGAGCATGAACGTCCCACGCTGATCGAACTGCCGCCTCATCTGCCCGCCCCGTATCTATTGCACGAGCGAGACACGGATCAGTATGGGTACGTCGCCTTGGGTGGCAACTATTACTGGGTACCCGGCACGAGGCGCGAGCCGGTCAAGGTGCTCGAATACGCTGATCGGTTGCGGTTGTGTCGGGGAGGCGAGTACCTGGCCGAATACTCACTGCCGGACGAAGGCGTGCGCAACGCGCAGTTCTCCTTGCCCGGCCAGCCCGCGCCGCACGGCAACGCCAACAACCGCAAGCGGCCCACCCAGGAGGAGGAAAAGCGACTCCGGGCGCTTGGCGAGAGCGTGGACGCGTACCTGACCTTCGCGCTCAAGCCCCGGGGCATCGTGCGTCACCGATTCATTCGCGAACTCTTTGCGTTGAGTCGGCAGATGACCGCCGCCTTATTCATTCAAACCGTGGAACGGGCGCTACGCTACCGCATCACGGATATCGAAACGCTGCGGCGCATCGCGCAACTCTACCTCACCCAAGGCGAGGCACACCTGCCCTCAGCGGCGGTGGACGAGGGCTTCCGGGAACGCGACGCCTATCGCCAGGGCCACCTGACCGACGCGCCGGACTTATCGCGGTACGACAACATGCTGGAGGAGGACAACGACGATGGATGAAGACCTGGCGAAGACCCTGAAATACTTGCGGCTCGGCGGCCTGTTGGCTCATTGGGACGCGTACCTTGAACTCGCCCAACGGCAACGCTTCTCTCCCGTGCGGCTGCTGCGTCACGTGCTGGACGAGGAGGTGAAGCTCAAACGTGACAACGCCCGGCGGCTACGGCTGAAACACGCCGCCATCCCCGAGGATCTCGACCTGGCCACCTTCCCCTTCGAGCGGCAACCCAAACTCGACCGCAAGAAAGTCCTCTCGCTCTATGACGGGTTCGACTTTATCGCCAAGGCCCAGAACATTATCTGGATGGGTCCGACCGGTTGCGGCAAGACCGGTCTGGCCACCGGCTTCCTCATCCAGGCCATCAACCGCGGCTACACCGGCCGCTTCGTGCTCTTCCCCGCCCTGGTCCAGGAGTTGTTCGCCGCCATCGCCGATCACTCCGAGGAGAAAGTCCTCAAACGCTATCTCGCCTACGACTGCCTGCTGATCGACGAGATCGGTTACATCGAAGTCGAACCGGTCCAGGTGGGCCTGTTCTTTACGCTCCTGCACCAGCGGCACCGCCGCAAACCCACACTGCTCACCTCCAACCTGGGCTTCGGCGACTGGCGCTCCTTCCTGAAGAACGATCACCTTACCGCCGCCCTCATCGACCGGCTCACCGAAAGCAGTCACCTCTTCAACATGAAGGGCTGCATCAGCCTGCGGCCCAAACTCTCTCAGGAATCATGAACTTCGAGCAGCGCCGCCACTGGGTCGACGGCCTTCGGCGGATCCCCCTGGAGACCGTCCTACGCGCGGCCAATGCCCAACCCGACGACCGCGAGCACGCCAAATGGCAGACCGCTCGGGGCGTGTTGTCGGTCAACGGCACAAAGTTCATCAACTGGAACCAGGGCCGCGGCGGTGGTGGCGCCATCGACCTGGCGATGCATCTGAACGCTTTCGACTTCAACACCGCCGTGCAGTGGCTCGCGCAGCGCTTCCCCTGCCCGGACTCTTGGGCCCTGGCACCGCCGCCGAAGTCGCACCTCGCCATTCCTCCGTCCGATGCCAGCCGGCTTCCCGGCATCAAACGCTATCTGACCGAACAACGTCGACTACCGGACAGCCTCCTGGATCCCCTCATCCAGACGGGACGCCTCTATGCCGACCACAAGGCCAATGCCGTCTTCCTGCTACTTGGAAAGCATGACCAGCCCGTCGGCGCCGAACTGCGAGGCACCACCGGTACGGCGTGGCGGGGTCTCGCGCCAGGTTCCCGCAAAGACCAGGGCTACTTCTTCGGCGGCCCCACCCAAAGCTCCGAGGTTGTTCTGTGCGAATCGGCCATCGACGCCCTCAGTTGCGTAGTTCTTTATCCCAACCGCCTCTGCCTCTCCACCGCCGGGGCCAGACCCAACCCTGCCTGGCTCGCCCCTCTGCTTGCACAGGGCCTCTGCCTTTACTGCGGCTTCGACGCCGATCCCACCGGTGATCACATGGCCAAGGCCATGATCGCCCGCCATCCCGCCGTCCAGCGACTCCGCCCGCCACTCCACGACTGGAACGACGTCCTCACCGCTTCAGCCTAACTGCCCCCGTTACGCTGCCCACCCGCCGTCATCCGTTCTACTTGGAAAGAAAAACCGCCCCTTCTTATCCAACCCTCTGCTCACCCAATGGCTCCATTTTAGTGAGCACAGATGGGTCCATTCCAGTGAGCGCCATAGTTCTGCAACGGCTTTCGATTTGACCAAAACAGGTTATCAGAAACGGCCATCAAGTCGGCCATAATTTGGCCTTGATCTGGATCGTTGCTCCGGTTGCGGGATTTCGACCCATACGCGCCTAGCGATTCACCAACACCAGTTTGCCCGATAGACCCAACTTTATTAGAGGCTTGAAGTCTACTCATCACGCCATGCGGTCGAGCATGTCTAGGCTCACAGCGTAA
>CAIOST010000393.1 GCA_903861045.1 uncultured bacterium
CATCCCAGATTACCTGGCCGCACCGCGTGGCAAATCCGCGCAACACTCGAAGTGGAGTGATGGCAGAGCGTGAATCGACTGATCATTGACCTCTCTGCGCCATCTTCTCCGACACTCCGTGCCTCCAGCGCAGCGGGTGGTGAAATCAGTTACGCAACACCAATTCCAGGCGGTACGCCCTTGATTGGTGCTGAGAACGACAAGGCAGGTCTGGTCCTGAACTGCCATAAAGTGCCGAATTTGCTATGTTCGATTTTATGGGGCACGCGCAGGGCAAGCCCACCGGGGAGCGGCCGCACGCGGCTTACGGTTGACGATTGGGAAGGCACACCTCGTGAACCGGTATCGTCGCCGTAATCGTCAACCGAACTCCCGGCGTGGTCTCGATCGCGTTCAACCAACGCCCAACGGAACTTCGTGCGAACTTTTACGGGCTCTTCCTCACTTGGACGTTGGGCGTTGGACGTTGGTTGTTGGGCGTTGCATGCACGCGTGTGCGGCTCGGCGGGAGCCTCCCGGCGCGTGGATTGTCACCTGAACCCTGAACCCTGAACCCTGCGCCCTGAACCCTGCGCCCTGAACCCTGAACCCTGCCGCGCCCCGCGCCCCATTGCCGATTGATTCTTCGTTAGGCTCTGTGCCATAATTACCCCTACGTAGTCCTACGTGCAGTCCACAGGAGGTACAATGATGCAGCGGATTCCCAAGATCGGGCGGCAGATGGTGCGATGCTTCGGCATGGCCGTGCTGGCGCTGGCGCTGGGCGGGACGGCGGCCGTGGCCGAAGATCAGGTGGTGATTACCGGGCCAACGGGGAGCAGCGCGTTTGGTACGCTGGTCACCAACCTCCCCAATGGCCAGATCGTGGTCACAGACCCGAGCTTTAGCAATAACGTGGCCGGTGCCAGGTATGGCGCGGTCTATCTCTATACCAACCTGACCCTGCTCAGCACCATCACCGGTTGCGATACCAATGACCAAATCGGCTCCGGCGGGATTACGGTGCTGGCCAATGGCAACTTCCTGATCCATAGCCCTTATTGGTCGACGAATCGTGGGGCAGTCACCTGGGTCAACGCGACCAACGGCGCGCTGGCTGACGGTTCCGTTGGCGGGGTGGTGGCGGCTACCAATTCGCTGGTGGGGGAGCTGGCGGCAGATCCAGATAATTTTCAATGGGGGGACTTAGTTGGTTACAGGAGCTCTGACTATTGGAGTTTAATCCTTGAGAAAAGTGTGACGGCGCTGCCGAACGGCAACTATGTGGTGCTGAGTAGCTTGTGGTACGACAAGGCGGGTGCGGTCACGTGGTGCGATGGCACCAAGGGCGTGACCGGGGTGGTATCAACGGCCAATTCGTTGGTGAGCGACTATGAAAACTGGTCCCAGGAGAAGATTGGCGATGATGGGATCGTGGTGCTCAACAGCGCGGATGGCAACTATGTTGTGGTAAGTCGTAGCGGTCTAGGTAATCGCGGTGCGGCCACGTGGTGCAGCGGCACGAATGCCTTCCCGATAGGCGTCGTCAGCAGCGACAACTCGCTCGTGGCTGAGGGTAGCGCGGATGGACTTAACATGGCCGTCACGGCGCTGGCCAATGGCCACTACGTGGTCGCTCGTCCCTACTGGCAATCCTCTTCTTCTTCTTTTGCCGGCGCGGTGACCTGGGGTGATGGCACCAAAGGCGTGACCGGGGTGGTTTCGGTGGATAATTCGCTGGTGGGGAGCACGATGTATGATTATATTGGATGCGCCAACGCTGATGTTGCCGGCATCGTGGCTCTGCCCAACGGCCATTACCTGGTGCCTAGCTACCACTGGGATAATGACGGAGTGACCTATGCCGGCGCGGTGACCTGGGGCGACGGCACCAAAGGCGTGACCGGGGTGGTTTCGCTGGCCAATTCGCTGGTGGGAAGCACGGCGAATGACCAGGTTGGCTCTAGCGGCAGTCTCTATGTCTTGACCAACGGCAACTATGTGGTGGCCAGTAAAAACTGGGACAGTGGCTCGGCAGTCGATGCCGGGGCGGCGACCTGGGGCAGCGGCACCCAGGGCGTCACCGGGGTGATTTCAGCGGACAACTCGCTGGTGGGGAGCGCCGCGTCTGACCAGGTTGGCTTGGGCGGCATCCGTGCCTTGGCGAACGGCAACTATGTGGTGGTCAGCCATTATTGGGACAATGGCGCCGTAGACAAAGCCGGCGCGGCGACCTGGGGTGACGGCACCCTGGGTGTGACCGGGGTGGTCTCGGCGGCCAACTCGCTGGTGGGGAGCACGGCGAGTGACCAGGTTGGCTTGAGCGGCGTCTGTGCCTTAACCAACGGCAATTATGTCGTGGCCAGTAAGAACTGGGACAACGGTGCGGTGGTTGCTGCGGGTGCGGCCACCTGGTGCAACGGCACCACCGGGCGGTTCGGGGTGGTTTCAGCGGCCAACTCGCTGGTGGGGAATACCAATGATACGGTTGGCGGCAGTGTCTATGCTTTGGCGAACGGTAACTATGTGGTGGCCAGTACTACCTGGAGAAGCGGAACCAAGGCGAACACGGGTGCGGCGACCTGGGGCGACGGCACCTGCGGCGTGACCGGGGTGGTTTCCGCGGCTAACTCGCTGGTGGGGAGCACGGCGAGTGACAGTGTTGGGTCGATCGTCCGCGTACTGGCGAACGGCAACTATGTGGTGGCCAACAAAAATTGGGACAACGGGTCGGTAACCAATGCCGGTGCGGCGACCTGGGGCGACGGCACCAAAGGCGTGACCGGCGTGGTTTCGGCGGCCAACTCGCTGGTGGGGAGCAGGTTGTCTGATAATGTTGGGGAGAGTGTCTATGCCTTGTCCAACGGCAACTATGTGGTGGCCAGCACCCTGTGGGACAATGGTGTGGTGACCAATGCCGGCGCGCTGACCTGGGGCGATGGCACCCAAGGCGTGGCCGGGGCGGTCTCGGTCAACAATTCGCTGGTGGGCGGCACGAAAGATGATTTCAACGCCTGTGTCCTGACCGCCCAGCCGGACGGCAACTATGTGGTGACCTGTCAAAAATGGGACAATACGTCCGTCGGATTTACAGATTCCGGCGCGGTGACACCGGGGCCCGGGCAGACCGGCGTAAAAGGCCTGCTTAGCTCTTGGAACAGTGTGCTGGGGGCGGAGAATGGGCAGGGCGCAACCTTCGTGGTGGCGTACGATGCCGTCAACACGCGCGTGTTGGTTGGCGAACCAAAGGCGAACCGGGTCACCCTGCGCAGTGCGCAGTCGGTGCCGCTGGGGGTGGTGGATCCCCCCCTGGTCCAGAACGCGGCGGTCACAGCGGTCTTGACCAACGGCGCGACCTGCCATGGCATGCTGGTCACGACCGGGGGCGCGGCCACGGCCGTCGGCCTGCTCTGGGGCCCACGCAACGGCGAGCAGGAACCGTCGGCCTGGGCCCACACGAATTGGTTCAATAACGGCGACGTGAATCCCGCCTGGACGGCCAACACCCTCTTCAGCACCAACCTGACGGACCTGGCTGATGGCATCGCGTCTGGCCAGACGTACTACTACACCTGGGTGGCCAGGAACGCAGGGGGCACGTATGTCGCGCCCTCGTCCAAGTTCTTCCTCACCGGCGAAGTGACGGTAAACGCGCTGGATGCGGAGGCGCAATACCCGGTTAATACGGCTACGTTCCGCATCAGCCGCCCCGGTAGCTGCACCAATGAGAGTATCACCGTACCCTTCGTGCTCTCGGGCAGCGCGATTAACGGCACGGACTATGCAGCGGTTGCGAGCAGCGTGACGCTGGCGGCTGGCGCCACCAACGCCGACGTGGTCATCAGGCCGTTCTTCGATGCGGATCCGACCAGCGAGGATGTGGTGCTGACGCTGGCCGCCGGCAACGGGGTCTACCCCTACGGCGTGCCCGCCAACGCCGCTACCCTCGTGATCGCGAACTACGATCATACGCCCGTAGCGATCGCGACGGTGCAGGCTGGTAATTGGACCAACCCGGCGATCTGGAGCAGCGGCTGCCTGCCGGGGGCTGGCGACGATGTGACGGTCACGAATGCGGTGGTTCTGGATGTGAGCATGCCGTTTACCTACAACATCGTCTCTAACAGCGCGAGCGGGACGTTGACGTTCCAGGGGACGGGTACGATCCTGCGCGCCACCACGCTGCTGGTCGGCGGCACCATCACCCACGACGCGCAGAGCGATGTGAGTTCCGCGGGTGGGTGGACGCCTGACCACCGGATCTGGCTCCAGTGTGCCAACCTGACCGTGCTGGAGGGCGGGAAGATCGATGCCAAGGGCAAGGGGTATGCGGGCGGCGCCAGCGAGACCAGTGGATGCGGCAACGGGGGTGGACAGTGGTCATTTGGCGAAGCTCTCGGCGCGTCATATGGCGCTGTCGGCGGTGCAACAGCATATAATCAATCGTCGCAATCTAAGCCCTACGGTTCGGTCACTAACCCGGCGGCACCCGGGAGCGGTGGTGGCGGCGCGACCACGGGGGCCGGCGGGGCCGGCGGTGGCTGGGTGACGATCGATGCGACTGGAATCGTGAACGTAGCCGTGGGGGGGCTGATAGACGTCAATGGCGACGCGGGCGCCTCCATTAACAGCGCCGGTGGTGCGGGCGGGAGTGTCTGCATCCATTGTGACACGTTCCAAGGGGATGGCGAGGTAAGCGCCACCGGCGGCAGCGGGAGCCAGACCGGCGGCAATGGCAGTGGCGGACGCATCGCGGTCTACGTCAATACGGCGGCGCAGCAGGCGTATGCCTACCGGGAGGAGGGGGCCAGTAAGATGCCCTCGCTGGCCGTGGCGCGGGGCGTCCTGCCTACGGGGGTTAATAATACCTACCTGTACGCGCAGGGCGGTTCGATCCATGTGTCCGACCCGAGTTCGCTGGCCGGTGATTTTTCCGGTGGCGCCACCTTCAGTTGGGGGTCCGGCAATGCGTGGACGCCGCCCTATCTGACGTTCAACAGTGGTGACTACGGCTTCTCGGCAACGGGCGTGACCGTGACCGTGGCTGGGAATGTGAATATCATGGGTGACGCGCGGCTGACCCTGACAAATTATTTCACCCTGAACTGCGCCAACTTATTGCTCACCAATAGCGCGAGCTTGTATCTCTGTGCGGGTGTTACGAATGCCGCGGCGCCCAGCTATACGGCGCGGGTGATCGTCCATGGCAATATGGATGTGCATTCCAACTGTGTGGTGGTGCCGAGCGCGAGCCTGTATGCCACGCATGAGCCGCCCGATGGTGGGGTGGTGCGCTTCGAGGTCGGCAACTTGACGATTCACCGTGGCGGCTGGATCTATGCGGATGGGGAGGGGTACAAAGTGAACGGAACCCTGGCCTGCGGTCCAGGCAAAGGGGCCACCGGTTCTGGCGCGGGCGGTGGTGGTGGCTATGGCGGCCGGGGCGGCACCTTCAATGTGTACACGGGCGGGGTCACGTACGGCAGCGCGGTGGCGCCGATCTTTCCCGGCAGCGCGGGTGGTAATGGCGGTAGTGCCGCAGGTGGGGCCGGCGGTGGCTGTATCTGGATCCGCGCGACCGGCGCGGTGGTCAATGATGGCACGATCTCCGCCAACGGTTACGGCGGGGTGGGCGCTGGTAACTGGCCCAAAGGCGCGGGCGGTTCTGGCGGCAGTCTGTTTATCGCCTGCCGTACGATCGCCGGGAGTGGCACGATGTCGGCTAATGGTGGTAATGGCAGGTGCTGCACACCCGAGGGCCTCGATTCGGGCAGTGGGGGTGGTGGGCGCATTGCCATCTGGTACGACCTGGCGCAGCCCGCGGATCTGGACGCTTTCCTGGCACGCGGTTCTACCGCGTATATCACCAACGCCCCGGCCGGGTATACGCTGGATAAGTTGTCGGTCGCCGCGGGCGCAGGGGAGAATGGTGCGCCGAATCTGAATGCTGCCGGTGATCCTGGCACCAAGTCGTTCTATCGGGCGAACCCCTTGTTGCGGACGGTGATTATCTTGCGCTAGGCCGGCGCGAGGCGCGCACGCGCAAGAGGTGGTAGGTGGTAGGTGGAAGGTGTTAGGTGGTAGGGCGGGGCCGCCGGACCCGCCGCCGGACCGTCGGTGGAGCAGTTACTAACGGTAGCGGAAGACGCCTTTTGTCCAGGAAGGGACGCAACGAGTCATATTCTCCGGTCTTAATCTCCAGTCTTAATCTTCCCCTGTGACCGGATAGACAAAGACCCGAGATTACGACCCGAGACAAAGACGCCCCTTGGGGCGGGCCGAGGGCTACGGCCTGTGACATCCGACGCTGGCGACTGACTCGTACGGCGCGTCCGCCGGAGCCGCCGCCGCCAAAGGCGTGCGCCTGAATCAGCCGCAAGGCTTGGGCGAGGCTCCCGCCGAGTCGGACACGGCTCCGTTGGCCGCGCAGGAGAAAGGAACCACACCGCCCCCGGCGGCCTTGTGCCGCCGGCGCGGAGAGATCCGCGCCGGCGAGAAGAAAGGCGTAACAAAGAAGATGTATCAGCGCGAGTTGCGGCCGTTGCGGCTACTCCTCTGCGGCCGTTGCGGCTACTCCTCGCGCCGCACCATTTCTTTTGCAGTTTTGGCCTCGTTGCGCGGATCTTCGCTTCCGGTGGGGCAAGCCCTGGCCTTTACACACAAATATCCCTGGACAAATGTTTTCCGATCAGACTAGGCAATTTCATCCTAAATCGGACAAGCCCGCGACCCAACCACTTC
>CAIOST010000394.1 GCA_903861045.1 uncultured bacterium
ATCCCCCTCGTAAATCTCCTCCCCGTTTTTATCGAGCAGACCTGTGAATTGCATGAGTTCTAATTTAATACCATCACCCTCTCGCTCCAACGACAAGTTATCTATCTTCGACAGCATACTTTACGCATCTGATGGGGGGGGGGGGGGCTCCGATCTGCGAAGACTTGAAGTTTGCAACGCTGGCCGGCCCGGGCATGCCAAGCGCAGCCAGCCTTGCTGGTTTTGGGGCCGCCAACAACGCTTGGTGTATTGCGGCGCCCACATCTTCAAATAATGTTTCGGAAGATGCCTTCATCTATACGCGGAACATTGTATTTGCTGGCGTGACGTATTCAGCTGGCGTTGAAGTGAAATGCAGCGATGTTTCTCAACTGACGACAGCAGCCGCCGATTTAGGCAGTTATAATCTGAATCGCGGAATTTATGTCACCTACGGCGGAGCATGCATTGACCGCCGCGACAAGTACATGGGTGTTGATTCAAACGATAACCCAACGAACAATCTTGTGAGTTCAACCAATTCAGTTAAGATCTATCGTCCTTAGTAATCCGTTAAATCATTCTATGATACGCAAGCGGCGTCGCCTACGGGTGACGCCGCTTTATGTATATTATGATTGCCCGTATCACAGTGGCGGCGGCGGTGGACCGCCTGTTTGATTACGTCGTGCCGGACGTGCTGCGGGCGCAGGTGGTGCCGGGGATGCGGGTACGCGTGCCGTTCGGTCCGCGCACCGTCACGGGGTATGTGGTAGAGGTGGTGGAACAGCCTGATCCGCCTGATCCGGCGGCTCAGACGGATCTGCTGGGGGAGCGCATCGCGCCGACCCGCGCGCTGAAAAGCATCGAGGGGATTGTGGGGGAGCACCCCTTCCTGACCGAGCCGTTGCTTAAGCTGTTGCAGTGGCTGGCGGGGTATTATGGTGCGTCGCTGGAGGCGGCCATTCGCAGCGCCTTGCCGGCCCCGGTGCGCGCGGAGGGGGCGCGGGCCAAGGAACAGCTCTTTGTGGATCTGCCCGATCGGACGGATCAGTCTGATCAGACGGATCAGCCAGATCCTAAACTGACACCGCGGCAGGCCGAGATCCTGGCCCAGATCCGTCAGGTGGGCGGCGGTTGGGCGTCTACGGTCTGCCGGGAGTTTCACTGCACGCCGGAGATGCTGCGCAAACTGGCGGCGGCCGGGGTCATTACGCTGGCCGCGCGGGCCATGCGGCGGAATCCCATGGCGAATCGCGCCGTTTTGCCGACGCTCCCTTTGGCGCTCATGCCGGAGCAGGCTACGGCGCTGGCCCAGGTGCAAGCACTTTGCGATGACCCATCGCCACGGCCGCTGCTGCTGTTGGGCGTCACGAATAGCGGCAAGACCGAGGTCTATTTGCAGGGGATTGCACATGTTTTGGCGCAGGGGCGGGGCGCGATTGTATTGGTGCCAGAGATTGCCCTGACGCCGCAGACCGTGCAGCGGTTTGCCGGGCGGTTCGGCCCTCAGGTAGCCGTGCTGCATAGCGCGTTGAGTGACGGCGAGCGCTACGATGAATGGCACCGGATCCGCACGGGCGAGGCGCGGGTGGTGGTTGGCCCGCGTTCCGCCGTGTTTGCACCGGTGACGCGGTTGGGGTTGATCGTGGTCGATGAGGAGCATGAACCCAGCTACAAGCAGGATGAAGCCCCCCGCTATAATGCCCGGGATGTGGCCGTTATGCGCGGCCGCATGGAACAGAGTGCCGTGATCCTCGGTTCTGCCACCCCGGCCATGGAAACCTGGTATAACGCCCAGCGTGGTAAGTATCATCTGGCACGCATGCTTTGCCGCGTGGACAACCGCCCGCGGCCGTCGGTGCGTGTGGTGGACATGCGCATTGAGATGGCCAAGGCCGGGCATGTGCAGGTTTTTTCCAGTGCGTTGCTGGATGCCATTCAGAACCGGTTGTCAGTCGGGGAGCAGGTGATCCTCTTCTTGAACCGACGCGGCTATGCTACATCGCTGCAATGCCCGTGCTGCGGCTATGTGGCGACCTGTGAAGCCTGTGCCGTGGCGTTTACCTATCACCAGACGGATACCTGCCTGCGCTGTCACACCTGTGGCGATTTCCGGCAGGTGCCTGCAGTCTGCCCCGGGTGCCAGGATCCGGCGTTCAAGTACGTCGGTTTTGGGACGCAGCGTGTGGAGATGATTCTGAACAAATGCTGTCCGCAGGCACGGGTGGCGCGCATGGATGCCGACGTTACGGCCCGGCGGCACAGCCATGATGAAATCCTGGATACGTTCCGCCGCGGGCGTGCCGACATCCTGCTGGGTACGCAGATGATCGCCAAGGGGCTGCATTTTCCCAGTGTGACGCTGGTGGGGGTATTGGCGGCGGATATGAGCCTGCATATGCCGGACTTTCGTGCCGGCGAACGTACGTTTCAACTGTTGGCGCAGGTTTCCGGGCGGGCCGGACGCGGCGATATTCCGGGGGAAGTCATCATCCAGACCTATACCCCGCGGCATCCGGCGGTGGTGGCGGCCGAGACGGCCGATTTTGAGGCATTTGCCGCCGGTGAAATGGCGGAGCGCCGGCGCGGCGGTTTCCCGCCCTACACGCGGATGGTCTGCTTGACGCTGCGGGGGGGCAGCGAGGAGAAGGTGGCGTTTGTCGCGGCCAAGCTGGCGGAACGTTTGAAGGCGCTGGCGCACCATCAGGGGGCTGGGCAGGAGGGGGGCGCCAGGCCTGCCGCTACCGGACTGGCACCGGGGGTGGTCGTGGATGTGTCCGACGCGCTGCCAGCGCCGCGCGCCAAGGCCAAGGGGGAGTTCCGCTATCAGATTCTGCTGCGTGCCGTGGCGATGGCCAGCATCCACCCGCTGTTGCACCAGGCGGTGGGCGAAGCCCGGTTGCCCGCTGACGTGGCACTGGCGCTGGACGTGGATGCGCTGAGCATTCTGTAGCCGCCTAGCGCATCACCTGCCCGCCGGTTACGGGGAGCGTCTGCCCGGTCTCGTAGTGCTGTTCGCACAGGTAGTAGATGGCACGCATGACATCCGGCGTGGTGCAGCCACGCCCCATGGGGACCTTGGCTTCGTAGAACCTTTTGACATCAGCCACGGTCAGGGCCCCCGGCACCTTGCCGGTGCGCAGGTATTGCGCGAACAGACCGTTCTGCGGGTCGGACCAGAGGGGGCCGTCAAAGAAGTTGCCTGGGCAGATGGCATTGATCTTGATGCCGTCTTCCACCAGTTCCATGGCAAAGCTCTGCGTAAGACCGACGCCGCCGAACTTGCTGCCGGCATAGGCACCGTTGCGATTAGACCCCTGCAGTCCTGATTTACTGTTGATCTGGATGATGTCGAACCAGGTTGCCGGGCAGGCAAGGTGTTGCAGCGCCATGATCGGGGCAGCCGCCTGCACGCAGAGGAAGTACCCCTTGTAGTTTACGTTGGTGACGAAATCAAAATCCGCGGCGCTGATGGTCTTGACGCTGCCGGCGCGCAGCACCCCGGCGTTGGCCACCAGCAGGTCCAAGCCGCCCAAGGCGCCGACCACCGTGGTTAGCGCGGCTTGCACAGAGGCTGGATCCGTGACATTCATGGCCACGCCCATGGCGACTGCGCGTCCGCAAGCGGCATTGATGCGTTCGGCCGCCGCCCGGGCGCCGTCCACATTGACATCCGCCAGTGCCACCCAGGCACCCTGGGCGGCCAAATCGCTGGCGATCTCGCAGCCGAACCCCTGCGCGGCACCGGTAACCAGCGCAATCTTGCCGGCTGCGCGGCCGCTACCTTGGCTAAACTCTGTGCGGATGGTGCCGAGCCCGGCCAGGCATACCTGTTGGGCCCCGGCGGGGATGGCGGCCCGCAGGGCGGCTACTTGCGCGGCCGGCGTAGCTTCGGTGGGCAGGGGCAGGGCTGGTAGTTCGGTAGTCATGGCAGGGTCTAGGCGCAGTCGCGGCAACTGTCCGTTGCTTGCTAGGATACCGCGTAGGGCAGGAAGCAGTGTGGTCATGTGTCGTCCTCTTACGTTGGATGTAAAACCTTTGCGTGCCAGTTGACGTCGCAAAGCGATTACGATACTATATTCAACTCTCTGTACGGAAGTCTCCTTTGTTCAAGGAAGGTTGCATTCTCATGCCGACAAGCAAGCCAGCCAAGACTGTCAAGCCAGCTAAACCCGCCAGCAAGGCTGCACCCGCCAGTGAACAGGGCGCCAAGAAGGTGGACGCCACCACGGCAAAAGGCTGCGGCAAGTGCGGATGTGACAGGGAACAGGGGAAAGAGATGCGGTTTAGCGAGAAGGATTTGCAAACTTTCCGTAAGGAACTGATGGCGCTGCGCGACCGTCTGACAGGGCAGGTGGCCCGGATGCGACAGGACTCCTTAACGCGTGATGACGAAGTCAACACGGAAGAGGATGGTACGGATGCCTTTGACCGACTGTTTGCTTTGGAGCGCGCCGGCAGCGATCAGGATATGATCTTCACGATTGATGAATCCATCATCGCGATTGACGAAGGCAAGTATGGGCAGTGTGATGGGTGTGGCAATCTCATTGAGAAACCCCGCCTGCAGGCCCTGCCGTTTGCCAAAAATTGCATCAAGTGTCAGTCGGAGATGGAACGCAACCGCAATCATGGCGGTGCCCGTCGTCAGGTTCCCTAAGCATGACGTTGCGGCGTATGCGCCCTGTGCTGGTAGCTGGCGTGGTCGTGGCCTTGGATCAGGCCACCAAATGGCTGGTGCGGCGCACTTTCCTGCTTGAGGATACCAGCCTGACGGTGGTGCCGGGCTTGCTGAACCTGTGTTACATTTGTAATACCGGCGCCGCATGGGGGATGCTCTCCGGGTGGCAGTCCTTTTTGATTGTTTTTTCACTGGTGGCCATGGTGCTGCTGGTTTGGCGCCGTCATGTTCTGCTGGGTAATCTACCGTGGCGGTGGCTGGTGTTGGGGCTGTTGCTGGGCGGCATTTGCGGCAATCTGATTGACCGTATCTGGTTGGGGTGTGTGGTGGATTTTCTGGACTTCTATTGGGGAAGATCGCATTTCCCGGCCTTTAACGTGGCGGACGCCTCGATTTGCATCGGCGTGGGACTTTTCCTGCTGTGGCAGTGGCGGGAGGAGTGGCGGTTGAAGCGCGCCGGCGGACGATAATGGAATATGTACAAGGCCGCGCGAACGCGGAGCGGGCAGGGGCTGGGATGCAAGAAGCCAGGCAGAATCCGGTGTCGTCGGCGTGGTTTCTGGTGGGGGCGACAGCAGTAGGTAAGACCGGCGTCGCGCAATATGTCGCGGAGCGCACGGGCGCGGCCATTCTTTCCGTGGATGCCATGCTGGTCTATCGCGGTATGGATATTGGCACGGCGAAACCTTCCGTGGTGGAACGCGGCGCCGTTCCCTATTTCGGCATCGATTTGGCGGACCCGGATGAACCGTTTAGTACCGGTAACTGGCTGCAGGGGGTGCGTGCCCAGCTTGCCGCCGCGCGGGAGTTGGTCTTTGCGCAACCGGGGGTCGCGGGTAGCGGGGTGCTAGCGGTGGGTGGTACGGGGCTCTATGTGCGGGCCTTGACACAAGGTCTGGAAGCCGCGGCGGCCGATCCAGCCCGGCGGCAGTATTGGCAGGAACGGCTGGCGCGGGAGGGGTTGGCAAGTTTGCAGCGCGAACTGGCGGCGCGGGTGCCGGCCGCCATCGTCGCGGGGATGGATGAGAAGAATCCACGCCGTGTGATTCGTGCGTTGGAACATCTGGAGCAGTATGGTGCGTTGCCGGCGGGGTGGCGAGCCGAGGCGTTGCCGCGGGTGGTGGGGTTGCGCTTACCGCGCGCCGCCTTGCACATACGAATTGCGGCACGTGTCGCGCAGATGTTCGACCACGGCTTGCTGGCAGAAGTTGAGGCATTGCGGCGGCACTATCCCGTCTGGCAGCGGCCGCGGGGCGACGCGTCGGCCGGGGGGGCCTCGGCCGTGCCGTCGGAAATCACCGGGGGGGCAGCGGGTGGGGTGGCTACCGCGTGTCAGGCGATCGGATATGCCGAGGTGTGCGATCTGCTTGACAAGCGCATCACCCGGGAGCAAGCTATCGAACAGATGGTGATCCGTACCCGGCAACTCGCCAAGCGGCAGGAAACCTGGTTCCGCCATCAGGCAGAGGTAACGTGGCTGGATCTGGCACCGGACGAACCGCTGGCAGCCGTGGGCGCACGCGTGCTGGCGGCCTGGAGTGAACATGGACCGACCCCCATCCGGTTGTTCTGACAACGGCAAGGGCGCCGCCTATCCGGCGGGGCCGTTGACGGTGCGAGAGATGTTGCCGGATCTGCGGCCGCGGGAGGCCCTGGCGTTGCGCGGCGCCGAGCAGTTGCCGGATGATGCCTTGCTGGCCATCCTGTTGCGCAGCGGGCGGCGCGGACGCAACGTAGTGGAGCTGGCGCGTGATGTGTTGCAGGGCTTTGGCGGCCTGCAGGCGTTGTGCCGCGCTTCGTTTGAGGAAATCCAGAGCCGTCGCTATCCCGGTTTGGGGCGCGTGAAGGCCATGGAGATTGCGGCCGCCATGGAGTTGGGGCGCCGCGCGGCTGCGCAGACGCCGGCGGGGGAAGCACCGGTGGTCCGCGACCCGGAAAGCGTGGCGCAGCAGTTGCGGCCGCTGGTCGTCAAGCTACAGCAGGAGGTTTTCTGGGCGTTGTTGTTGGATGCGCGGAATCGGCTGATCGGGCGGCCGCTGGAGATTACACGGGGGTTGCTGGATGCGAGCTTGGTGCACCCGCGCGAAGTCTTTCACATGGCGATCCGACATACGGCGGCGGCGGTCATCCTGGCGCATAATCACCCCTCTGGCGATCCGACGCCCTCCGCGGAAGATCTGCGTGTCACCCGGCAACTGGTGGAAGCTTCGCGTATTCTAGGGATTCGCGTGCTCGATCATGTTATTGTAGGACGCGAGACGGCTTCCCGACCCGGTCACCTCAGTCTGCGGGAAAAGGGGCTGGCAACGTTCGATGGTTCCTGATAGCAGGGTGGTAGGCCGTCGGCAAGAGCAAGGTACAGAACCACCCAAGCGAGGAGTACGTCATGGTATCCGCTGAATTTCTGCGCGCGGTCCCCAAAAGCGAGCTGCATGTGCATCTGGATGGCTCGCTCCGTCTGTCCACCCTCATTGAACTGGCCCGGCGTCAGGGCGTGTCGTTGCCCTCCTATGAAGAGGAGGGGTTGTGCGATCTGGTGTTCAAGACGCAGTACGCGAATTTGTCGGAATACCTGGCCGGTTTTGCCTACACCTGTGCGGTCTTGCGGGATCCGGCCGCGCTGGAGCGCGTGGCTTGTGAACTGGCGGAGGATGTGCTGGCCGAGAATGTGCGCTATCTGGAGGTGCGGTTTGCGCCACAACTGCATGTTTCGCGCAGCGATGAGATGATCGAGGTCCTGGCAGCGGTCAACCGCGGCCTGGAGTGGGCGGCGCAGGCCTTCAATGCCACGCCGGCGGTTACTTCCGGGCTTGATTTGCGCTTCCGGTTTGGGCTGGTGGTCTGTGCCATGCGTAACTTTGGGCCGGGGATGAGCCGGTATTACGATCGCTTGACGGAAGTGTTGCCCACCATGCCGCACAAGGAGTTGGTGGCGCTGGCTTCGCTGGAGGCGGCGCGGGTGGCCGTGGAAGCGCGGGAGCGGCATGGCATTCCGGTGGTGGGGTTTGATCTGGCGGGCGAAGAGGCCGGCTACCGGGCCGGGCATCATACGGCGGCGTTCCAGGAGGCGCACCATCACTTCATCTGTAAGACCGTCCATGCGGGGGAGGCTTACGGACCGGAGTCCATTTACGAGGCGATCACCCGTTGTCATGCGGAGCGGATCGGGCATGGCACTTGGCTGTTTGCCGCCGATCGCATTGCGGATGCGAGCATCAAGGACCGCATCCGCTATGTGGAACGGCTGGCGGAGTATATGGCATCGCGCCGTATCGGCGTGGAAGTCTGTCCGACCAGCAACCTGCAGACCATGCCGGAGTTGGGCGACATTGCCAATCATCCGGTACGGCACATGTTGGCCCATCGCTTGGCTGTGGTCATTGGCACCGATAACCGGCTTGTGTCGCACACGACGCTTTCGCGGGAATTGGCGCTGGTGACCGAGGCCTTCCAGCTCGATCTGCGGGCCGTGCGGAATCTGGTGCTGGCTGGCTTCAAGGCGGCTTTCTTTCCCGGTTCGTACGCGGAAAAACGGCTCTATGTGGCGCAGGCGGCGACACAGTTCGAGCGCATTGCGGCGGAGAAATTCGGCTACAAAATCCGGCCAGAGGCCGGAGGGATGGACGGAGTATTATGATGGATGATGAGACACAAACAGGGCTGGATGAGGCGGCGGACGATGCGGTGGCGGGCGTGGCACGCGCCGGGCTGTCGGAGGAGTTGGTAGGGGAGATCCGGCGGCGTGTGTTGGATGAACCCGGTCTGATGCGCGTCACGCAGGTGGCGCGTCGGGGGGGGCAGGTGCGCCGGGTGAGTTTGCGGCCGCTGCAATTGAAAGGGGTGCGCCAGTTCCAGCAGGAGAGTACGGCCGGGGGGCGCATCGTGGTGCGCAACTTGGATCCGGTGGAGGCCGGGGCGGCGGTGGCACAGATCCTGGACCAGAAGGGCGCGCGGGAGTTGCACCTGGTCACGGCGGCCGGCGACTTGCATGTGCGCGTGACGCGCAAGGGGAAGGTGCTGCTGTCGCGCAGCAAGCCGCTGGCGCGCACGGTCGAAGAGGCGCCGGCGCATGACCATGTCAAACATCAGCCCTTGCAAGCCTTTGATGCTGATATTTTGCTGCGCGTAATCGGTATTGCAGATGGCGAGGGGCGCATCCGCGCGTCCATGCGTGGCAAGTATGACCAGGTTAACGAGTTCTTGCGTTTGTTTGATGCCATTGTGGCGGAGCGTGCGGCCGATGCCGGCCCTTTGGTGCTGGCGGATTGCGGGTGTGGCAAGGCCTACCTCACGCTGGCGGCGTATTTTTATCTAACGCGCCGTCATGGGCTGGATGTGCAGGTGCGCGGAATCGAACGCAACGCCGAGTTGGTGGCGACCGCGCGGCGCATGGCGGAGGATCTGGGCGTGGCGCGGGAAGTGCAGTTTCTGGCCGAGGATCTGGCCACGTGCCATCTGGCGGAACGGCCGGAGATCGTGGTGAGTCTGCACGCGTGCGATACCGCCACGGATGAGGCGCTGGCACGGGCCGTGGAGTGGGGGAGCCGGGTAATTCTGTGTGCACCCTGCTGCCAGCATGAGTTGCAGGACGAACTCAAGGGCGGCGGACCCATGCGGGCCGTGCTGCGGCATGGCATTCTGCGCGAGCGGCTGGCGGATATGCTGGCCGATACGTTCCGCGCCCAGATGTTGCGGATTCTTGGCTATCGCGTGACAGTGATGGAGTTCGTGGCGCCGGAGGCCACGGCGCGTAATCTGCTGTTGCGGGCCGAGTACAGTGGTAAGCCTGGTCAGTCGCAGGCGGTGGGCGAGTATCTGGATCTGCGCGATTGGTGGCAGGTGCGACCCTGCCTGGAAAACCGCCTGGGTGAGCGGTTGGGGCGGTATTTGGCACGGCTGGAAGCGCGGCCGCCGCACGCGTGAACGCCGGGATGCTGCCCCGGGATTAGGCGCCGGTGTCCTCCGGTGCCTCTTCCCGGTTGGCGGTGACATATTGATAGCAGCGGCGGAGGCTGTCACGGAACTGATCAAAACGGTGGGTGGTGGTGATGCGCTCGCGGCCGCGGCGGCCTAGTTCGTGCCGGCGCATGGGGTTGTGGCAGAGTTTCAGGATCCCCTGGGCAAACGCGGCCGCCGTGGGTGCCGTGAACTCCGCCAGGTCGCGTGTGAGCAGGTCGCGGTTGGCGGGGGTGTTGACGGCGACGATGGCGGTGCCGGCGCAGAGGTAGTCCAGCAATTTGCGCGGTGCGACGGAGCCTTCCAGGCGTGGGGCGACGAGAATGTCTGAGGCCGCCAGGATGGCGGCCAGTTCGGTGGGAGATACATGATGGAGGAACGTGATGGCGTGTGACAACCCCTGGCGGGCGAGCTGGTGGCGCTGTCTGGCAATCTCGGCGGTGGTCCCGCCGACCACCACAAAATGGACGCGGTTGTTGGCGGCGCAGACTTGCGGGATGGCTTGGAACAAGAGGTCTATGCTCTGCAGGTGGGCAAAGGATCCGACATAGGTTACCAAGTGGTCGTCGAGATGGGGGGTCAGACGCGTGCGGCATTCGGTGACATGCGACGCAGGCGGTGTGTCGAGGGAGGAGGGAATGTCGGGGATGCGACAGGCACGGCTACCACAACCCATGGCTTGCATGGCGGGCACCAGTTCCGGACCAGAGCCAATCGCGGCGTCGGCCCGCCGCAGGACAAAGCGTTCCGCGCGTTGATAGAGACGCAACAGAAAGCGGCGCCAAGCGTGCCCGGCGGCGTGACTGGTGTCGGTGTGTTTCTCAAAGATCACGGCGCAGCGGCCGATTCGTCCGACCGCCCACGCGATCACGCCGGCATCATCCAACCCATGTACGACGGTATAGCGGTGACGTAAGGCGAGCCCCATGCCATATGCCAGTAGAAGCAGGTCGAAGAGAAACTTACGCAACGAGGCGCCGTCAGGCAGGTCACGCAGAAACAAGGGGTTGGGGACGCGCAGGATGCGGACGCCTGGCATGGGGTGGTGGGCACCGATGGGGACGGTCAGAAAGTCCACCGCATAGCCGAGTTCCGTGAGCGCCAGCAGATCATGGCCTGTCCGAATACAGGGGCTGCGCCAAGGATAGAACGGTTTGGAAGCAATGTATAAGACGTGCTTCATGGGGGGAGAGTATAAACATCTGGCGGGGTGGTCGAAAGATGAAACGTGGGGCTTTGCCACGAATCAGGTGGTGCGGGTCGTGCAGGCTCCGCTCCCCTCGTCCCCTGCGCTTGCGCGGCCCTAGCTGGCCAGAAAAAGCAAAGGCGCCTGGTTGCCCAAGCGCCTTTGCATAGCAGGATCACCGAGCGGACTATTCTTCGTCCACTTGGCTGGCGATGCTATCGTCTACTTCCATGTTGGTGTAGACGTTCTGCACGTCTTCGTAGTCATCCAGGGCTGCGATGAATTTGTTCACGGACTTGGCGACGGCCACATCCTTGACCGGCACGGTGGTGAGCGGGAAGAGCCCGACTTCCGCGCTGATGGGTTGAATGCCGGCTTTCTGCAGGACATCGCACACATCGCCGAAGGCTGACGTGGGGACGGAGATTACGAAGCTCTCACCCGCATTGATCATATCGTCGGCGCCGGCGTTGAGTACGAGCTCCATGATCGTATCTTCGCTTTGGCCGGCTGCTTCCACCACGACCTGTCCCTTGCGTTCAAAGCCGCGCGAGACGGCGCCCACGGCGGCAAAGTCGGAGTTGTTTTTCTTGAAGATGTTGCGGATTTCCGCGGCGGCGCGGTTCTTGTTGTCGGTCAGGGCCTTGACGATGATGCCGACACCCCCGGCGGCGTAACCTTCGTACGAGACTTCCTCGTACACCGCGCCGCCCACTTCGCCCGTGCCCTTCTTGATGGCGCGGTCAATGTTGTCGTTGGGCATGTTGACGCTCTTGGCCTTCTGGATCAGGTTGCGGAGCGCCGCATTCATGCCCGGGTCGCCGCCGCCCTGTTTGGCGACCACCATGAGTTCTTTGGCCAGTTTGCTGAAAACCTTGCCCTTCTTGGCATCGGCTGCACCCTTGGCGTGTTTGATCTTGGCCCATTTACTATGACCGCTCATATCCGTCTTTCCTTCCGTCCACCGGCCGTGCCGGCCGGTTCAACTGCTCATGTCACTGCGTGGCGCATCGGGCGCGTCGTGTTTGTTCCTGGTGGTAGTCGGCTCCCGGCCAACCGCCGCCTCCCCCGCCGGCATATTGCAACCCAGCAGATCGTCGGGGGTGTCGTCTGCCTTCCACTCCTGTATCCATCCGTTAGCAAAGCCCCGTTCTTCGACTGTCCGGGTCACCTGTTCGTACTCGGCAGCCGTAATCCGGCGATTCCAGCCGGGTTGCTGCTGCGCACCGTACACCGGTGTGTATTGTGCCATGACGCTGACAGGTACGTCCGCTCCCAGGTGATCTGCCAGCCAGTGCAGGTTGGCAACCGCCTCCTCGGCGTGTCCCGGCAGGACCAGCACCCGACAGATGACGCCTCGCACGGCATAGCCGTCGGCGTCGGTCTGCAGCGGCCCCAGTTTCTGCCAGAACCATGTCAGCGTCGCCCGGGCAGCGTGGACATAGGCGGGACAGTCCGACGCTTCGGTTGCGGTTGCATCCTGGGCATATCGAAGGTCCACCAGCGCAATGTCCGCCAGATCCTGGAATGACGACAAAGTATCCGGTGACTCAAAACCGCTGGAATTATAGATAATTGGCAGGCGGATGCCATCCTTAAATATGGGAAACAGTGCGGCCCGGATCTGGGGGAGCCAAGGCGTGGGGGACACGAGGTTCCAATTATGACAGCCGCTGGCCGCCAGTTGCCGAAAAAGTGCAGTTAATTGAGTGATTTCCAGGTCTTCGCCCCGGGCTTGCTGACTCCAGGGGTAGTTTTGGCAGTAGAGGCAGCGCATGGTACAGTGCGCAAAAAAGATGGTGCCAGAGCCGTGGACGCCGCTGAGTGGTGGTTCTTCGCCGAAATGCGGGCCATGGCGGAAGACCCGCGGCCGTACGCCGGCGCTGCAATAGCCGGCCTGGCCGGCTAGCCGGTTCGCGCCGCAAGCGCGGGGGCAGAGCCGACAAGCGGCTAGCTGGGGGTCGCTGGGGTGGGCCAATAGATTTTGGCTGGGATTAGGCATGGCTAGCTCATGGCGGGTGGTGTGGGTGATCCGGGTCACGGGATCGTCTGGTTCGGACCCAGCCAGGCGGCGACCAGTTGCTGCACTTCCTGCTTGGCCGCGGCGAGTGGCGCGGGGATGGTGCAGCCTGCGGCGCGCGCATGTCCCCCGCCGCCATAGCGGAGCGCTAGTTGCGTGGCGTCCAGGGGTTCGCGGGTGCGGATGCTGAGGCGGGTGACCTGTTCTTCGCCGGATTGATAAAAGAAGAGCGCTACGACGTTATTGCGCAGGGAACGCGGGATTTCGATGATATCTTCGGCGTCTGTTTTGGTGCAACCGGTCGCGGCAAAGTCTGCGCGAGTCAGGGTAATGGCGGCGGCGCGCCCCTCTTGCCAGTATTCGAGTGTTTGGAAGGCACGGCGCTTGAGTTCCAGCACTTTCTGGTCGAAGGATCCGTAGAGGCGGTCGTTGATCCAGGCGGTGCGCACACCGAAGCGCAGGAGATCGGCGCCGCAGCGCAGCGTACGGGGGCTGGTCTGGTCGTAGGCGAAGCGACCGGTGTCGGTCACCACGCCGACCCAGAGCGCTTCGGCGCTAATGCGGTCGAGCGGCCAGCGGGCCTGGCGCAGCAGGCGCCAGATCATCTCCGAGGTGGAGCCGGCTTGCGCATCAATCCAGTTGATCTGGCCGAAGCGCGTGTTGGTGCGATGGTGGTCGATGTTGGCTACTGGCAGACGGGTGAGGAGTGGGTGGAGGGGTTCGGGGATGCGTTGAGCGGTGCCGCAGTCGAGGCTGATGATGGTGGCGATGTCCATGGCGGCGGCCGCGGCGGGGGTCACCACGGTTTCGCACCCTTCCAGAAAGCGTACCAGCCCCAGATCGGCCGGTTCGGCGGCGACGATGGCATCCTGGCCTTGTTGGACGAGGCAATGCGCCAAGGCCAGCGCGGCGCCCATGGCATCGCCGTCGGGGCGCATGTGTCCGGTCAGGAGCTTTCGGCCGGGGGTTTGCAAGAGCGGGAGTAGCTGGGCGATGGGCGCGCGCGCCTTGGTTTTGGTGAGCGACATGGGAAGTATGATAGCCGGCCCGGTGCCCGGTGTCGAGTTCCAGGCTTGCCAGCGGCCGCTCAGAGGCCTAGTCTATGGGGTCATGCCAGTGAATGTATACCTTGTTTGCGGTGCCGATGATTATCTGGTTGAGCAGCAGGCGCGCAGGATCGTGGAGACACGGGTGCCCGCAGCGGAGCGGGCGCTGGGGCTCGAAATGCTGGATGGCCGGGTGGAGTCGGCGGAGGCGGCCGGTACGGTGATCCGGCAATGCCTAGAAGCGGTTCAGACACCGGGGTTTTTTGGCACGGGCAAGCTGGTCTGGCTGAAGAACGCCACGTTTCTCAATCCTCTCGTCCGGCCGGGCGACCATGAGGTGGTCAAGGCGCGTCTGGCCAGCCTGACGGCCCTGATCAAAGCAGGGTTGCCAGTCGGGCAGGGGTTGCTCATATCCGCTGTGTCGATTGCGCGCAATACAGCTTTTTTTAAGGCTTGTATGGCGGCGGGCGAGGTTTCCGATTTTGGCAGTGCCGAGAAGGCTTGGGAGCAGGAGAAGTTGGCGCGGGAGCGGCTCGAGGGGTTGTTGCGGGAGGCGCGCTTGCAGATGTCGGAGGATGTGCGGGAGCGTTTTTTACAACGGGTGGGAACCTCCACGCGTCTGGTGGCGAACGAACTGGAGAAGTTGCGGGTCTACCTGGGTGCGGCCGATCAGCAGGTGGCGGCAGCGGATGTGGATGCGATTGTCAGCGTAGGGCGGGAGGCCATGGCGTGGGATTTGACGGATGCCATGGGGGAGCGGGATGCGGCGGGGTTGGTGGCCGCGCTGCGCCGGTTAGAGGCGCAGAACGAAAATCCGATCGGGCTGGTGACCATGGCGGAGTCGCGCATCCGGGAACTGCTGGTGCTGCGTCAGGCGCTTGATTTTCGCTGGCTGGAGGCGCGGGAGACGGAGCGCGGCCCTTTTTGCAAATGGAAGGAGCAACTGCCCGCTGAGGCCGACGCGCTGCTGGGCGCGCTGCCGCGTGATCCGCGCAGCGTGGCCCCGTTTATCCAACGCAAGGCCGCGGTACAGGCCACCCGCTACACGCTGGCGGAACTGCGCCGGGCGCGGCATATCCTGCTGGAATTGCGCGAGAAGCTGGTGTCATCCTCGGCGCCGCCCGAGGTTTTGCTGGAAACCGCGCTGCTGCGTCTGATTGGCGGACGTAAGCCGGCGGCCGCCGTGCGCTAGCCGTCGGCTCAACTTGTGAGGATTCCATCATCCCGTCGGCGGCTGTTTCAAGGCTTGTCTTGGTAGCAGGCGGAATGATAAAAAGGATACATGGCCCAAACGGTAAAGCCGGGCGAATTTGTGGTGGTGGGCGAGCGACCGCTGGATGTCAGCGTGCCGTTGGGGGCGCGCCCGCGGGTGGGTACGGTTTTTCTCCGGACGCCGGGCGTGGTGACGCGTACGCCGATGCATGCCACGCAGCGTTTGGCTTGGGTAGACGCCCTGAATGAAGACCGGGTGATGCGCGGGGAAGGTCCGTTGTCGGAAGACGAGATCGAGGCGGAGTGGGCGCAATCGGTGGATCTGTTGTTTCACGACGGTAACATCCTGATTCGTCCGGATCCGACTGCCATGGCGATGGCCTTTCAGGCGGATGAGTTGCTGCAGCAGCAGTTGCAGGTGAGCAAGCGGCTCATCCGGTTTTTGAATGTGACCGACGAGCGGGTGCGCGGGGCCCTGCGGGCGCGGGGTGAGTATTGGCGCATGAGCGTGGTGCCTTTGCAGCCGGAGGCCATTCTGGCGCATATCGGGGCGGCGCGGGTGGCGATTGATGGTCTGCCGATCTACTATTACAACCAGACGAATGGCACGCGGCTGGTTACGTGGCAGGAGTTTGAGGGGTTGAAGAATCAACCCGATCATGTGCTGCGCAAAATGCTGGTCGAAATCAAGGCGTTCTGCGGACGGCGCAACCGGCAGGGAACCGCGGAGGTGGATTTCTTCCTCTCGCCGCCCGCGTTCGGGCGGCGCAATCTGGAGCAGGTGGATTTCGTTATTCTCGATAATCCGGCGTTGCGGCAGAAGCATGCCGAGTTGGCGGCGGCCTTCCGGGCGGCGGTGCCCGTAGCATTACGAGTGGATGACCCGGCGGACATCGAATGGCGCAATGCCATGTTTGCCGCGCTGATCAGCCGCCCCCATGAGACTTCTGCCAAGGAGGTGGTGCAGGGGCTCTCGCCCGAGTTCTTCCTGCAGATTGAGTGGTTGCCCGGGGCGTGGATTGAGGAGGGCGAACTGCTCTTGGATCCGGTCTTTGCGGATGCGGAGGAGAATGTGGCGGATGCGGAACTGCAGGCGATGTGTGATCTGCGGGCCCGGGAGTTCATTTTCAATTATGTGCGGGAGTTCGGCGATGTGGAATATGTGAACATTGGCCGGATCAACCGGACGCTCTCGCTGCGCCGCGAGGAGGCGCGCCGCAATACCGTTTATATCGCGGAAGTGAAACAGCTCGGCATTCCGGTGCCGGTGGTGCGCATTATCCGGCTGCAAAAGTGGGGCATTGGGGAGCATCTTAACGATGGCGTGGATCTCCTGACCGCGATTCTGCGCGCGGAGGAGTATACGGATTATATTCTCGATCGCCGCATGGGTTGCCGCCAGTTGGGCATGAATCTGCCGCCGCATGTGAATACCCGGCGGATCAGTGAACGGTACACGGGGCAGAACAGCCGCTACTTAGGCCAGGCGTACTGGATTACCTATCTGGAACGTGATTACGTCAGTGGGCGCGCCAGTGACAAACTGCCCGACGCGGCTTACCAGAATCCGGCCTTTGTCGTGCGGTTGGCGCGACTGCTGGGCGAGGCGGCGGCGGTGAATCTCATTGTGGGGCGCATGCGCAGCGACCGTACCACCGTGCTGTTTGATGATGGGGATGAGGTGATTCTGTTTGATGCCGAGGGGTTGCCCGCCTCCCTGGTGGTTTCCGACCATACCGGCACGTTCACCAATTATGAGGATGATTTCAGCCTGAACATTGAGGCCTATGCCGCCCCCGTGAACCGGCGTGCCGATAAACTGGCGGCGCACGCCGGCGCGTTTGCGCAGTGCTATCTGGACGCTTTCGTGTCGCGGTTCGTGCACATCCAGCAGGTGTACCGGGGGCGCAAGCGCGCGTTTGACTCGCTGTTTAAGCATCGGCCCTGGGATCCGGGCGGAAGCATGGCCTATCGCTGGTTGCATGTGCTGGAACGACTGGACGCGGCTGAGGCGTGGCAGATTGCGGAGCTGATTCGCCAGCACATCACGGTGTCGGACCAGCCGGGGTGAGTGTTCACCGCCCGGCGGCTAGACGCTGGGCTAGGCGTTCCGGGAGCCCCGCACGACGGTTTCTTTCCATGGCGGACGCCACGTCGTAGGCTACGCGGCGGAAGGTAATCGTGCGGCTTTCCAGGCAGTAGAGGAGATAGGAGCTGCGCGGGTCGCTGTCGCGTGGCTGTCCAACGCTGCCCGTGTTAATGAAATATTTGGTTCCCGGCACAATGCGGAGCTCTTCCGGTTGCCAGCGCAACACGTCGCGCCGTTTTTCAAAGACGAGTGGTACGTGGGTGTGGCCGTGGAAGCAGATGGTGGTGCGTTGGTAGGTGAAATGGGCGTCGGCATCCAGTTGGTCGAACACATAGCCCCAGCGTTCCGGCACGTCCAAGGTGCTGTGTACGAGCGCAAAGCCGCCGACATTCTTGGTGAGCGGGAGTCCGCACAGCCAGCGCGCGTCCTCGTCGGAAAGTTGCCGACGGGTCCAGGCAATGGCATTGGCGGCCAGCGGCTGGAAGTCGCCGAGTTCCTCGTCGTCATGGGAGCAGTAATGGTCGTGATTGCCGCACACCGTGGGGCAGTTGAGCTCGTCACGGATGATCCGAATGCATTCGACCGGGTCGGCATTGTAGCCGACGATGTCGCCGACACAGGCAAAGTCTGTGGCGCCCTGCTGGCGGGCGTCCTCGACCACCGCGCGCAGCGCCTCGAGGTTGGCGTGAATGTCGCCCAATATCGCGTACCGTCGGTTCATGTCGTTGCGATGCGGAGGGAGGGGGGGGATGCCCGGCGCCGTGGCCGGTGCTTGGTTAACTACCTTGGATTTTGAGCAGTGCCGCGGCGATGGTCAGGTCTTCCGCGGTGGTGATTTTCGGGTTGGCCCTTGGCCATTCCACCAGGCGGACCGCCTCACCCAACAATTCCACGGCGGCGGCTTCATCGGTGAGGACAGTCGCTTGCGCGGCGACTTTCGCATAGGCCTTCCGCAGCAAGTCCACCTTGAAAGTTTGCGGCGTTTGCACGGCCCAGAGTTTGTCGCGTTCGATGGTGCGCTCCACCGTGGAGCCGTGCTCCACGAACTTGATGGTGTCCACCACACGGGAGGCGGCCACCCCGGAACCAGCACGCTTGGCTGAGCGGATCGTTTCGGTCACCAGGTCCGGCGTGACGCAGGGGCGCGCGCCATCGTGCACGGCGACAATGCGGGTGGCGGGGTCGAGGGCTTGCAACCCGATGGCGACCGAGTCCTGCCGACGTGCGCCGCCAGCCACGACGGCGCGCATTTTGGAGATGCCAAACATTTGCACGACGCCGCGTGCCGCCACCAGTTGTTCTTTACGGACCACCAGGACAATCTGCTCGATATCATGGCACTGCTCAAAGGCCAGTAACGACCAGGCTAACACGGGGCGGGCGCCGAGCGACAGGAAGGCCTTGTCTGTGCCAACGCCCATGCGCTCGCTCTTGCCGGCTGCCACGATGATCGCGGAATTCATGGAGTCTCCTACAGTTGGGGATGGTCAGGTGCTAGGCGCACATCTTAAAGGTTTCACGTCCAGGCGGTCTCGTCCATACACTTCTGGCACGTTAGGGTTTTTCGTTTTGGCAAACAGGCTGTCGCGGGCGCGGGTCAGGTGGCGGCGGGTGCTCCGATCCAGTCGCGAATGGTTTCGTCCAAGGGTTCAATGGCCTGGATCGTGACGGTTTCGTCCCCCTGTTCTCCAGGGATTTGGGTGGACGTGCCCGGTTGGCACCCTTCCAGGCATTGTGCCAGCCGGCTTTTGCAGGAGATAATATTCAGCGCTTCATCCCGGTCCCACTCGCCCAGAATGCAGAAGGAGCTGCTGCGGCCGTCGGGGTAGGCGAGTTGCACACGCACACCCATGCCGACGCGGGCGGTGGCGACGTGGGCGAAGTTGGTGCCCTGCATCAACTTCAGTTCTTGTTCCATTTCCGACTGGCGCTGCAGCAGGAGGGCTTGGGCATGCTTGGCGGCGTGGTATTCGAAGTTTTCACGCAGGTCGCCGTAGCTGCGGGCCACCGCGATATCCTGGCTGGTTTTGGGTAATTCCACCTCGACGAGGCGCTTGTATTGGGTGCGGCGTTCCAGCAGGCTACGCCATGAGGTCAGGCGCTGGGTTGGTTTGGCGGCCGCCCCGCTGTTGTCAATGGCGCGACGGCGCTCCGCCAGAGCGGGCTCGAACTTGATCATGCGCCCCATCAGGGCGCGTTGCGTGGTGGCATCCCAGGCGGTGGAGGCCTGCACGCGGTCGAAGAGCGCACGGCGTCCCGTGGCGTCGAGTTCTTGCAAGATGGCGGCGAACCATTTGGTGTTTTCGAACAACTGACGCATGTGGTTCTGCATGCGAAGCTCCTCGCCGGAGAGGGAGGCTTCGACCAGGAGGATGGCATGCGCCAGCAGTTCCGAGAGTCCAGGCAGCGACCAACCGGTGAGGGCGTCGCGATGACGGAAGGTCCATACGACGAGGGTAGCGGGTGCCTGCGGGGAGAGCAGCAGTTCCCGGCAGCGGCTTTGCACGCTCGGCAAAGCGGGATGTTCCCGGAGCGCCTCCAGCGTCTCGGAGAGGAGGGAGAATGGCATTTCGTGCAGCACGGCCAGCAGGCGAGCCGGGGCGTCCTCCTCGGCCAGCAACATTTGGATCATGCGGGCGATGTCTCGCGCGACTAGTCGCTGGGCGGCGGTCAGAAAGCGCTGTTTGTCCCACAGGTGCGCCCGCATTTCTGCCGGCGGCACCGCTTCGAGGCGGGAGCGGTCCATCAGTGCGGCTAGGCGCGCGTAGAGGGCTGGGTCGGTGTTCCAAGCACCCTTGGCGGCAAAGGCCAGTCGCTCGAGCAGCGTCGGACGGGCGGATTCCTCGAAGACGCCATTGGTGGCTTCGTAGTAAGACTCGACGCCTGTCAGGATTTTGGCGGGGTCGCGTTCGCGGGCGAAGTTGGCCACCCACGTGCTGTCATAGTTGCGTGTCTGAGCATGCAGGATAATCGGATCGCTGCGTTTGGCCGGCATTTCGACCAGCGGATCGGACTTCAACCCTTTGCGGGCCCGCTCCCAGAACGATTTCCAGTCGGCGGCCGCCACGATGCGGTGTTCGGTCAGGAGTTGTTCCAGTCGGATCACGGAGAGCGCGCCAAAACTGCGCAACGCCATGCGTACGATCTCGTCCGACTGTTCGGTCACCAGCCTGGCGATTGCGGCGGGGTTGGCATGGCTTTGGGCCAGCAGGTGCGATTGATCAATGGGCGTGAGGGATTCTGCCGCCGAAGCGAAGGCGAGTTGATGGGCGGGCTTGCCGGCAAAGTCGAAGGAGAGCTTGCGATAGAAGGTGTCCACGCGTTTCACGACGCCGAAGCCCCACGTCTTGTCCAAAAACATGGCGCCTGGACGGCATGCCAGGAGTCGCTCCAGCCGCAGCAAGGCCTCCGCCGGGGTATGATCGTTGAAACCGGCCGCATCTAGATAGGCGGCGGCATCGCGCTCCTTCCAGGTTTCGGCCAGCAGTTCGCGGCAGAAGAGGCCAAAGGCCCGGTCGGTCTCGTGGCTGGCAGCGCGGAAGCGCAGCAGGCGCAGCAGTCCGTCGCGGTCCGTCGCTTCCACCAGGGCGTCCTCCAGCATTTGTATGAAGTTGCTGGCGGCGGCGGACTGGCCGGATGCCTGCAGGGCCCGGATCTCCTCGATCAGGGCCTCAACGGGGACTGGCCGTGCTTCCAGAGCGGTGAGAAATTGTGTTTCTTGCTGCGAGGTGGCGGCGGTGGAATCCGTGGGCATGCACAAGCTCCTTGGGCCGGCTGGCACAACTGCTTTGCCGGTAAACGGGAGTGATAGTAGCACAACGCCGCGGCAAAGGAAATAAAACAACCGCATACCCGCCGGGTAGACTCTTTATCTAAATAGCCACCTTGCGCGGGCTGGCCTCGGTGTGCTCGGCGTCTTCGCGTAAACAGACATGGGTGAGCGGCAGGATGGTCCAGGGCCGGGGGGCCTGCCGGTCGCGCGATTAGGCAATGCGTAGCAGCTTGCGCAGGAAGCTGACCAGCGGGGGGGTCAGCAGCAGGCAGGTCAGCAACCACGCGGGCAAGCCGATGCAGGGAAGACCGCCGATGCGGTCGAAAAGATACATGGGTTTCAAGGCAACCTCGATCGCGGGCAACGGCGCGCCGGGGAATAGCTGGAGCGGTACTTCCGGATGATGCGTTCCGGCGCGGAAAGGGACTTCGTAGGTGCGGCCGGCGTAGCGCACGAGCAGTAGGTGGGGTTGTGCGTCGAGGGCCAGCACTCGCCAGATCGCTTCGCCGGGTGCCGCCGCTGGCGTGGCATGGGCAATGGGGAGGAGTTGCCAGATCGCGCGACCCTGATCGCCCAGCCAGGCGCCAACCCGGTCCCACGTGTTGACAGGTGCCACAGGTTTGGCTACCCCCACGTGCTGAATCCAGCCATTGACCGACATGATGCCCGGTGCCGGTGCCAGGTGGGCCATTTGACCAATCGCCGCGTGGGGAAACCGGGCGCGTACTTCCACCGCTTCCTGCAGGCGAGGGGGTTGATAGGCCAGGTGGGTGAATGCCCAGAGCCCCAGCAAGGCGACGGGCAGCAGTGCCATGAGGATCGGCAAAATGGTGCGCCGTACGGCCTGGCGTCTGATCCGGAGGAGCACGGCCGCATGCCGCCGGATAGCTTCCGTATCCTGGCGATGCACGGCTTCCCGGCGTAGTTGTCGTTGGCGCTGTCGGTCGGTGGCCGCACGGTGCAGCCATTCCTGGTTGGTCAACCATTTGCGCGCCAGCGCAAAGAGCAACGCCATGAGCAGCGCGACACAGCACAGCGCCAGATCGCGTGGCAGGTAGAGGATCCAGTCGCAGAGCCAGTCGGCGGTGGTGGCCAGCCAGGGAGGGAGGATGGTGGTCATGTCACAACCCCTCCACAAACGTGATGCGCCCGCGGTTGCCATCCACACGGATGCGGCTGCGGTCCGGGATGCGGCGGGTGGCGTCCGGGCAGACCAGGGCTGGAATGCCAAAATTGCGAGCGACGATCGCGCCGTGGCTCAAGATGCTGCCGCGTGCCAGGATTAAGGCTTTGGCATGCGCAAAGAGTGCGGTCCAGGCCGGGTCAATCGAGGGGCAGACCAGGACCATATCACCGGTGGGATGGGTCAGTTTTTGCGGATCGAAAATGATGCGTGCGGTGCCGGTGGCCACGCCGGCTGAGATCGGTTGGCCGGCGAGTTCGCGGGTATTGTCGTAGTGTTGCGGCAAGCCCAGTTCTTCCAAGTGGCGGGTGTCAATGACGGTGGGCATCTCCAGTCGTCGGCCGGATTGCCAGCGCAAGCGCCGGTGCGCGATGATGGGGGTTAGTTCGGCGTGCCGTTGCTCAAAGGTGGCCAATTCCGGCCGTGTGAGGAAGAAGATGTCGCGGCCGATATGCCAGCGGCTGGCGAGTTCATGGATTACCTGACGAATTGTTTCGTAGCCCATCATCAAATAGTGCCGACCCGCTTCGCGATAGGGGATCAGGCGTTGTGCTTCGGCGAGATTCGCCTGCACCTCTTCATACAGGCAGCTGCCGCCAGCATGACGCAGCGTTTCACGCAGCGACTGTTCCGCGGCGAGGCGCCGTGTCACATTGCGCCGGTGTTGCTCTGCCGGCCGGCGCGCGGTGGGGCTCTGATACAGGGTGATGATCTGGTTGAGGTAGGAGGCGTCCTCCCGCCAGCGTGGCTTGGCCAGTTCCATCTCTTCGACCGCCCGGTGGCCGTACCGTTCGACGAACGCTTCGAAGCTCCGGTCGCCGTGGGCCACATCGTCCAACGCCATCCATTGCTCGATGGTGGTTTCGCCTTCGAGACCTTGTGTCAGCGAGAGGGCCAGTTGGGTGCCGGCTTCCCGGCCGAGTAGCTGGGTCAGGGTGTTGAGCAGTGCGGCATCGGCCATGCTGCCGAAGAAGCCTGGCTTGAGCGATTCCGCGCCGAATTGGTGCAGCGTGCGGATGATGCGGGCGTGGAGCAGGGCCAGCAAGGCCTGCGTGGACAGATGCGTCAGGTCTTGCTGTCGCGCTTCGGCCACCCATTTCAGGTAGGGCGGCAGGATTTTCTGTTCAAAGCGTGCCACGGCCTGTCGGCGTTGCGCCCCGTTGCGGCTCCAACGCAGTAGTTTGTGCAGGGCGAGCTGGGGGGTGGCCAGGAGAAACTGACTGCCCAGCAGCGCGGCATCGAAGGACGTGGGGGGGGCGTCCAGCAGTTTGGGGTTTTGTGTCATGGCCTGCTGGTCATAGCGATAGGGGAGGCCATCGCCGAACAATTGCGCGGCCCGCACGGGGTCGGCATAGATGCGCCCGGCAATGCATTCCAGAAATCCTTGGCGGCAGACGGTTGCACCAGGCTGGTAGCCGAGATCGCGATACATCCTTCCCAAGCCGCCCTGGCCGCTCATGAATTCGCGGATAATGTCCCAGGTGAGCGGCGTGGGGGCGGGGAGCGTCTCGCCCAAGCTGTGCGCGATCCAGAGGTGGGGGCGGGGGAATTTGCGGAGGCGGTAAATCTCCTCCTTGCGCCCGATCTCCACATCTTCGCGCACATCCAGGCCGCGGATCGCACGCGCCTGCAGAATGGCTATGGCACCATCCGCGATGCCAAATTCAACGTCCATCGGTTGGCCGAACAGGGTTTCGGCAATACGCGCGAGGCGTGCGAGTTCGCGCAACTGATCATCGCTAAGGGAACTCGCCGCCGGATCGCGGCTGGCGGGGTGGCTGCGGAAGGGGGCGATGACATGCGTCTTCTGTCCAATCACCCGGTGGCGGATCGCCAGCGTCTGCCGATCGAGGGTGTAATGATCCGGATAGACGTCGCTGCTAACCACTGCTTCCCCGAGCCCGTAGGAGGCCTCGATGAGCAGTTCGTTGGCATCAAGGTTGTGCGGGTTGCGGGTGAAGATAATGCCGGAGATCTCCGAGGGGAACATAGCCTGCACGGTGACTGCCGTGCCGTCGCTGCCCGGTACGCTGTGTTCCCGGCGGTAGGCGAGCGCGCGCGCATGATTCCAGGAACGGAATACGGCCTCGATGGATTGCCGCAGGGCCTCCCAGGGCGTGGCCGGGAAAGGCTGGTCCGTGCGCAGCGCATAGAGGCTGGCATAGCGTTCGGCCAGTAGCCGGGGGTCTGGTTCGCCGCCCGCTTTGCGCTGGCCGGCCTGTTGTTCGGAAATGACGGTGCGTCGTGCCGTCGCGAATTCCTGCGGCTCGATATCAGCCACGGTGCGGCTGAACATCTGCACAAACTGCGCATAGATGCGCCAGAAATTGGCATCTGTGGCGGCGGCCGCGGCCGGCGCGAGGCCGCAATTCAGAATGGCGTCCATCATGCCTGGCAGAGGGGCTGCGGCGCCGGAACGGACTGCGACCAGCAACGGTGGTTGGCCCCCGAAAATTGTGCCGGTGGCTTGTTCCAGGCGTGCCATCTGCTCCCGGATTTCGGCTTCCAGGCCCTCGGGCCATTGGCCATGGTGCTCGAGAAAGAAGCGGCAGCAGTCGGTGGAAATGGTGAACCCCGGTGGCACGGGGAGTCCAACCTTGCACATGGCGGTCAGGCCGGCCCCCTTGCTGCCCAGCAGATCCCGGCGGTCGGGGTCACCCTCGACCTGCTCCGGACCGAAGAAATAGGTCCAGCGCGGCTTCATCGTTTCCCCTGTCGGGCGCAAAGCAACCCTTTTTCGGCGGTGGCAAAAAAGACGATGTTGTCGGATAAGAGCAGCGGTGCGGTGATGGGGCCGAGCCAGGCCGTGCCCAGCCAGCGGTTGGTGGTGCCGGGATCATGCGCGAGATCCACGATTTGTAAAGTGCCCGGACCGCCAAAAAGCAGGGTGTTGCCATAGAGCATCGGCGGCAGGGAGGGGAGGGCCCCTTGCCACCGGAACTGGCTGTCGCCCTCCCAGGTTGTCATCAGGATCTCGCCGGTGGTCGTGGTGCAGAGGATGCGCTGGTCATCGGCCACCAGTGGCAGGGTGGCGGGTTTGCAAGGTATGGTCCATAATGTGCCGCCATTGGCCAGACTAAGGCCACTCAAACCTTGCGCCGAGGCGACCACCGCGATGTCCGCGCTGGCCAGTGGGCCGGTCAGCGCGGGGATTGGTACGGGTTGCCGCCAGAGGATCTGCCCGGTGGCGGCCAGCAGTGCCACGACACCTTGACCGGTACCAACCAGTACCACGCCCTGGCTGAGACAGGGGGCACCTACCACCGGTGCGCTCACCACTGTAGACCAGCGGCTACGACCAGCTTCCGGGCCGGTGGTGCTGATCTGCATGATCTCCCCTTCGCGGCAGATGGCTAGCAGGCTGTTCTCCGTCAGCAGGAGCTCCCCGGAGGCGGCGGGTGCCACCGGTTGTTGCCATTGTAGCTGACCTTGGCGCGCTGTGACGCAGCGGAGCTGGCGGCCGACATCGCCAGGGCGCCCATCGGTAAAATAGACGGAATCAGTGCTGGCCGCCACGGTGTGGCCGGGCGGTAAGGTGGTGGCGAAGAACCAGCGGTTGGTTTCCGGTGGCTTGGTGGACCAACGCAGGTCGGGGGTGACGACTTCGGTGGCCATGGCCGCCAGCCCCATCTGCTGGGCGTTGTGAATGGCAACATATAGGGTCTCTTGCAGGCAGGCCACCGGCGTGTAGGCGGGCACACCATTGGTTTGTAAGGGGGTCGCCGGCCAGCGCCAGGTGAAGCGCGTGACCTCTGGCAGGCGACTGCCGTCGATGCAGCCGGATTTGCCAGGGCCGCCGCGCCAGCCTGCCCAGAGGGCGCGGGAGGGGCGCGTGGTCATGGCGCTGGTAACTTGGTCTGTTGCCGCAGTGGGCTGGACGGCGGCGGCCGCGCTAGAGGTCTCGCCACAAACGGGCCAGACCATCAGGCTGCTGCCAAGCATAACCAGCATTATGAAGAAAGCAGGCATGACATTGAGATGCTACAGCACGGCAGATGCCATCACAGTCTTGCCGTGTATCGGGATTCTCCTCAGTAGGGCGTGGCAACCTTACCGTGACTGGTGTAAAAATGTCAATTTCCCTCTTCTGTGCCGTGGAGAATGCTCTCCAACCGGGCGATGGTCTGCTCCTCGTCGAACGCTGCTGCTACAGTCGTACGGGCGGTTTGCGCGCGAGCGGCGCGCTCCTGAGGTGGGGTGTCCAGCAGTTCCCGGATGGCGGCGGCCAGCGCGTTCGGCTGGTCGGCCGGCACCAGACAGCCGTTCCGGCCATCCTGGATGACTTCGCCGGCGGCGCTGGCGGTGGTGGTAATGACCGGGGTGCCGAGCGCCATGGCTTCGAGCAGCACATTGGCAACGCCGTCCTGATCTCCACTGGCCAGGCGGCGACTGGGCAGCACCAGTACGGTGGCGGCTTGCATGGCCCGACGGATGGTCTCCGGCGTGGCGCCCCCCGGCAGGGTGACGGCGCCCTGCAGGTTGTAAGCCGCTATGAGCTGTTCCAACTGGCGGCGCTGCGCCCCTTCCCCAATAATCTGGCAGGTGAAGGAACGGGGCGGCAATTGCGCGCAGGCGGCTAGCAGCAGATCGAACCCTTTCTTGGACTCCAGACGCCCCACGGCCAGAATCTGCCGCCCTTCGCGTGGTGCGGCAGAGAAGGGATATTCCGCCAAGGGGATTCCATGGCGGATGAGATGGGTGCGGGTGGCGGGGATGCCAGCGGCGAGGACACGGTTTACTGCCGCTTGGGAGCAGGCGCAGATGGCCATGGCGGGTAGCAGGCGCCGGCGCAGCACGGCCACCGGTTGTGCAAATACATCCCAGGCATGCACACTGCAGGTGAAGCGGGTGTGGGTCTGGCGGGCGGCCAGCAGGGCCACGTCCGCTGGCAGATGCGCGAAATGCGCATGGATACCGGTGGTGCCGCTGGCGCGCACACGCTGAATCAGCGCGGCGGCTTGCGGCAGGTGGCGCAGCAGTTGCAGGGGCAGGCGCGGTAGGTGAAAAAAAAGCGGGAGCGTTTGCCGCAGGGCGGCGACGGCCAGCGCGCCGATGGGACAGGGCTTATCCTGGTTGGTTGGCGCGGTGAGCGCGGCTGCCCCCTGTAGCGAAACCACGTCTAGCGCCCACCCGCGGCGACGCAAAGCCGCGATCTCCCTCGCGATAAACGTCTCGCTCGGGCAGGGATAGGTGCCGAGTACGTATGTGATGGCGGGCGGCATACTGACTTGATAAATTTCTGGCGTTTTCGGGTTTGTGTGGTGATTATTCATTGCAGGTGAAGTGGGGCTAGGCTCAAGCCGCCGAACTGGAAGATCCTGCAAAGTGTACGACGAAGCGTAGACGACAAAGTGTGGGACGAAGTGTGGGACGAAGTGTGGGTGCTAGATGTCATCCCTGACCGCCTTTGATAGTTGTCTGAGCATGGATGCAATTCGTCTGAGCAGATCGCGCCCCTCCTCCACGAGGGATGGGTCTGTCGGGCAGGAATCGGCGGTGGTCAGATCCACCAGTGTCGCGGATTGCACGGTTGCCCTATAAGCGATGCCCAGGAACTTGGCTTGGTCCGTCCCAGAGAAACGGCCATTACCCTCCACCGTATTCAGAACGATCGACGTTGTGGACTTGTCCAGTTTGGACAACAGATCAGAACTGCATGTGAATTGCGATGACATGCGTTCCAACCAGGAGATGAGCCGAATCTCCGCTTGGTACACGTCCAAGTCCTCATGACTGAACAAGTTGCCACCTTTCGTACGATAAGTGGCATGATCTTCGCGCACCCTGTCGGCTGTTGTCTCCCGCATGCGGACCAGCATGCTCACGATCTCCGCCAGCAAGCTCTTCCCTGGATACATATCCTTGCCCGCCGCCACGGCCCTCGCGACGAAGATATCTAGACACGCTGCACACTCCAGCGCAGATCCGCTGGCGTTTCCCAAGTACACGATTCTCTCCTTCGGAGCCCAAGAACTACTGGCGTGGGCAATATTCAACAGGATACTCTCGGCTCCACGATCAAGGTGATCGCATGCCGCAACCCGCCGGGGCAGGTCGTCCAGCAGCGTCTTGCGCATGGACGCGAACTGCATGCCTTTCTGGTAGACTTTCAGTCTCTCGTGGCCAAAGCACTCTGCCATACTTGCTGCTCCTATCCACGCCACACTTCGTCGCTTTCTTCGTCCCACACGTTGTCGTCTACGCTTCGTCGCAAGACTTTGTCGAGACGGCTCTCGGCCAGCCATATCTCAACACAAAAGGGGCTTTCATGTCCGCGCCATACCCGATACCCGGCTTCTCAACCCATCCCGATCACACCCAGACCCATACAATTTTCCCCCACAAACCCGGAAGCGCCGCTCGCGTCACCGCTCAATCGCTACCCTTAACCACATACACATAATCCACGGCACATTCATAGGGTCCGGCATTGGTGGCGGCCTTAGAGTAGATTCGCAGGATATATTCGCCGGCTGGCAGCGCACCAATGATCAAATCGCGGCGGGTGCCGCTTTCCCGCAGGGCGAGCTTGCCGACGCTGATGTCCTGCCCGTTGCGAGATAGCGAGGCCGTCAGCAGAATGCCCTCCGGCGCGGTGATAATCACGCTGGCGGGCTGCTCGGCGGCGGTGGCGAGGGTGTCGGCGAAGGCGTTGCCCAGGCGTAGATTGTCACGGAAGAAGGCGGGCTTGAGGTTTGGCAAGGCGCGAAAGGCCTCATCCGTCACAGGATTGGACAGCAACTGCCAATCCGTCGTTTCCGGCAGATGGTCGAAAATCATCTGATTGGCTGGCGTTTGGAAATAGTAGCCGCTCCGCGCGAGATAGTCGGTGGCGGATTCGCCGTTCTGGCGGGCACCCCAGGTGGCGTCCATCAGATACCACTGGTCGCCGATCTTCACGCTGTTCCAGGCGTGCCGGAATTTGTTGATGAGCGCGTCGTCGGATGTGCCACGGTAGCCTCGGACATCGCCAATGACAAAGTTGGCCGGGATGCCGACGCTGCCGGCGAGCGCGTTAAATAGCCAGGCATAGCCGGCGCAGACGCCGGTGCCGCGTTGGACCACGCTCCACGGATCTTGCGGCTGGGTGTACGACCCGGCGCCGGCCACCATGTCAGCCCAGACTTTCCAGTCGTAGCTGATGTGGCTGGTGATCCAGTCGTAGATCGCCTTGGCGCGCTCGGCGTCGGTTTTACAGTTGCGTGTGATCTCGTTGGCGAGGGCGATAATCTCCTTAGGGATGGGTTGGCCGCGGCTGGCCCGTAACGCCTGGAAGACGGGTAGTTCTGTGCTGGCTTGTGCGGTGGTTTGATTGGTAAGGGGGGGGGGGCGTCATGGGCTAGGCTGCGGAAACTGGCGAGTGTGTTGGTGGCAGGTGTGAGCGGCTGGCTGATGGCAGTGGCGGGTGGCAGGTCTGTGGCGGAGAGCGGCGTGAAGGGGGCCCAATCGGGCGGCGGGAGCAAGGGGTGGCGGTGGGCGGTGGTAGCGCGCTGGCGGGCGGTGCCGGGGCTCGGTTGGACAGGATCCGCGAGGCGTGCTGAACTGCCGCCGTTTGGCCAGAGTAGGGGCAGCAGCGACAGCCCGCTCAGCACGAGCAGCGCTAAAGTAAACACCAGCAAGCCTAAGCGCCACGCGCCGCGGGCGCGTGGCGGCGTGGGCGCCGCAGGGAAGGAATGTGCCATGTCAAAAAGCCTACCCCCCGTGGGGCGTAATGTCCATGCGCAAGTGTTCAGAAATAGCGCCTGGATAAAGAAGGAAAGCGCGACTCCGAACTGCGGGAGTTGGAAGAATGGAAGAATGGAAGGTTGGAAGAATGGAAATCCACGCGTCTGTCCGTCAGGCCGGGGCGGGGAACCGCGAATGAACGCGAATGGACTAGAATGCGAGGGTTTCCACCGCGAGGGGCGCGAAGGATCGCGAAGGGGATGCGAACTTTCTCATTATGGTCGTCTTCTGCCACCACCACCGTTGGCGCCTAACGCGCGGCTTTCCCGTCGCGTTCCGGCGCTTGGTTCGGCTGATCTCATTTTTCCCGCATCTTCCGGATCAGCGCATCATACTCCGCATGGGAGCCGATCCAGAACCAGATGGCGGCATCATTTTCGAGCACGCAAACGGCGCGCCAGTGAAGGCCGATTCGGGCCGAATAGATTGGCTCGCGCGCATGGACTCGCTTGAATTGGAGCGAAGGATGGTGCGGAGCGGATTGCCAGCGGGTGTAAGTCCGGCGGGCCAATGCGCGCACCTCGTCCGGCAACTCACGCAAGCGGTTTCGGAACGCTTCCGTAGTCTCAGAAGTCATGGGAAACGTCCATCACCCTCGTCTTGCTTTTGCGATGTTCGGCGAGCGCTTTCCCGGCCAGTTCGGCGAGTTCCTGCTGCGAGGACTTGAAGGATGCATCCCACTGGGCGTCAACTTCGATCTCGGTCAGAAGCAGGTGCGCAAGCGCATTCTGTCTCTTTGCGGGCAACGCCGATACCCGGTCAAATGCTCTTTCTAATAATGCGGTCATTTGAGTATTAGACTCCTTGCCCGTGCATTTTTCAATCGTTATTTTGCAGGCAACGCGGGTGGCGATGAACGGAGCGGAGAGGAAGCCGCAGGTCCATGCGCAAGCCGCCGAATTGGAAGAGCCGACAAAGTGTACGACGAAGCGTAGACAACAAAGTGTGCGACAAAGTGTGGGAACTAGATGTCATCCCTGACCGCCTTTGCGAGTTGTCGGAGCATGGAGGCGATTCGTCTGAGCAGGTTGCGCCCCTCCTCCACGGGGGATTGGGCTGTCGGGCAGGAATCGGCTGTGGTCAGATCCACCAGTGTCGCGGACTGCACGGTTACCCTATAAGCGATGCCCAGGAACTTGGCTTGGTCCGTCCCGGAGAAACGGCCATACTTCGTCGCTCGACTTTGTCGAGAGTGCTCTCGGCCCGAAATATCTCCACACAAAAGGGGCTTTCATGCCCGCGCTATGCCAGATACCCGGCTTCGCACCCCATCCCTACTCGGAAATTTTAACCCCCCTTTGGCCTACCATACATGCGCGGGCAACTTGTTATCACGTGGGACCGCGAAGCCACTTGGAATTGTCTGTGCTGATCTGGTGCCCGGGGTTTATCCTTCTGTCAAACGAGCCGTAAGCTCGCGATGATTACGGACATAACGATTTTTTGTCGACATCAGGCGTTCTTCCTGTGAGCGGCGGCCTGCCGTCCCCGGCGGCCTGCCGTCCCCGGCGGCCTTGTGCCGCCGGAACGGGAAGATCAGTGTGAGCAGCGAAAAAGCGGGAAAATTAGGCCTTTGTTCGACTAGATAGCCGCACCCCAAATGCGCGACAGTTCTGGCGGTGAAATCCGACCTGAACACCGAACCCTGAACCCTACCCTCCTGAGTCATTACGATCGTGACAAGGATTGCGACGACGATGTCCCGATGTTGAGCGTCGTGCCTTACCCGCGTCGATGCTGGCGGGGCAGCAGGTAGATCAGGCCGCCGGCGGCGGACCAGACCAGCGAGGCGGCGAAGCTGGCGAGGGATACGACCATGGCCTCATGGGCGGCCAGGCCGGCGGCCGGCAGCAGCGTGATGGCGGCCCCTTCGCGCACGCCGAGTCCGCCGGGGGTGATCGGGATCATCTGCGCCGTCAGCACGGCCGGCACCAGCAGCAGGAAGGTCGTGGCATCAAAGGTGAACCCAAGCCCCCAGGCCAGCGTCAGCCAACTGGCCATGGCGCAGAGATGTTGCAGTAGTGACCACCCCAGCAGGCGCAGGATCAGCCGGGGTTGGGCATGGCAGAGCTGCAGGGCGCCATAGAGGCGATGGAGCAGGGGGCCAAGCTGCGGCTGCCGTACCAACTGGCGCAGGAGCGGCCAGCCGGCGAGGCGTGGCAACCCCGGTACGCCGATAAGTAGCAGCAGGCTGCCAGCGGCCAGCAGGCCGGCCAGTGCCAGCAGCGAGGGCCGACGGTCATAGGTGGTGGAGGCGAGCAAGCCGACCATGGCGAGCATTAGCAAGGTTGCCACGCCTGCCAGGCGCTCCACGACGATAGACATGACGGCCGTGGCGCGGCAGCCGGCGATATCGCGGGCGATGTAGAAGGCCCGCGCTACGTCGCCGCCGGTCGAGCCGGGCAGGAACCCGTTAAAGAAATGGCCGATCATGAAGAGCGCGGCCGTGCGGGCGCGCGAAAGCGGCACCGCCAGACCGCTCAAGGCGGTCCACCAGCGGCCCGCGCCGCAAAGCAGGCAGAGCAGCACCAGCAGCAGGGTGGCGGCCAGCCAGACGGGTTGGGCGGAGAGATGGGTTAGGGTATCGGCCAGATCGCCCCAGTTGACATCCTGCCGCCGGAAGAGTAGCACGATCAAACCGGCGCCCAGCAGTAGCTTGAGCAGCGGCGAGAGCCAGATGCGCATGCGTGTGGCGGGTGGCGAGGGCATGGAGCGTGCAGCCTTCATCGGTGGTCGCGGTTACTTCTGCCAATTCTGCCGGTCTAGCGCCTTGGTCTTCCGCCCCAGCAGACGGCCAAGCGTGGCAACCCCATAGACCCAGAGGGTGATCCAGCAAACCGGCAGATGATACCACCAGGCGCGGTCGGGGTGGCGGCGCATGCCACGGCACATCTGCACCAGCAGGGGGACCACCAGCACGGTGCAGAGCGCGAACTGGATGATCGCCAGCTTGTTCTGCTGCTGCCATGGGTAGGTGCGCTGGCGGGTCGCAGCAAAGTAGAGGAAATCGTGGATGCGCCGTTGCTGCTTGCGGCGGAAGAGCGCCAAGCGGTCGCAATAGAGGTGTACGATGCCGGTTTTGACCTTGGCAAAGTGGGGGTGTCCGGCTGCCACGGCCTGGTGCACGACGTCGATGTCAAAGAAGTAGGGGGTCCAGGCGACGCGTTCCAGCAAGGTGCGCCGGAAGACAAAGCCATTGGCGCCGATGGTGGGGAGTTGCGCTGCGGACAAGGTCAGTTTCAGGTAGTCGCCGGCGTCTGTTTGTGGCACGGGCAGGCCGGTCCAGCGCCCGGTGATGCCGCACCAGCGGTCGTAATTGCCGAGGAAGAGGCAGACCGGATCATTCATGCCCAGCAGGGCAAAGTAGCGGGTGAGGGCCGGGTCCGCGGTGCGGCAGGTGTAGGCCAGTGGCTCGGTCCCCATGATCTGCGGATCGGCAAAGGGGGCGGTCATGCGGCGCAACCAGTCCGGATCGGGGAGGATGTTGTCACTGTCCACCAGTGCCAGCAGGTCGCCCCGGCTGGCGGCGATGGCGGCGGATTTGCCGGCCTCGCCGGTCCGCAGGGGGTTGGTGACGATCTGCTCGACACCATGCCGCCGCGCGATGGCCAGCGTGTCATCGGTGGAACCGGCGTCCGCGATCACGATCTCCAGTTCGTGGCGTGGGAAATTCTGGCCGCGGATGGCCGCGAGGCAGGCTTCGAGCGTGCGGCCGGAGTTGAGGGTCGGTATGATGATGCTCAGCATGGTTGGCGGTGGCTGGGCAGGGGTTTACGGAAACCCAGCACGGGGTGTAGCTTGCCATCTTCGCCGACCGGATGCAATGGTAGGCTTTGACAGTACTTGCCTATTTTTAGTATTACTTACGTGGTGGTATGCGTCCTGATCATTGCGCAACGGAAGGGTTTCGTTTGTCGTTGATCAGCGTACCCGATGCCCTTCGAACCAATGCGAATCGCGCTTGTATCCGCCAAGTATATCCCGGCGCAGTTGACCGGTTCTGAGAATCTGATTAAGGTTTTCGCCGAGCAATTGGCGGCCGCCGGCCATGATGTAACGGTGTTAACCAGTTATATTGAAGAAAATGGCGGCAAAGGGTTGCGTGGCGAGGAATGTGTTAATGGCGTGCATGTGCGTCGTTTTCGTATGGTGCGCCTTGGTAGCCTGGCAGCCATGCTACCGCGACGTGCCAAGCCGGACGTAACGCCTAAGCCAGAAGCACGTCCCGATGGGCCACCGACGATTTCGCCGGTTGGGCGTTGGTTGGCATCCTTCAGTCTGATCTGGTTGTCATGGCTGCTGGCACCCGGCTTGTTTGCGTATTTGTTACGAAAGCGGTGGGATGTGGTGCATGTGACGCCATTTCCGCAAACGCATGTTTGGATCGCCGCGCGGGCCGCTTCGCTGGCTGGTGTACCCGTGGTGTTAACGCCCGCCTATCATGTCCTTGTGCAACAGCCGGTGGCATGGTTGTTGCCGGTTCTGGGTAGGATGATCACGCGGTTTGCTGTCTCTACCGAACGCGAGCGCTTGGATCTGGTTGAACTCGGTATGGAGGCGGCCCGGATTGAGACCATGCCTCCTGGCATTGCTTGTCCGTCGTTGGCGGAACTATCTGGGGCTCGCTTTCGCACGCGCTATGGGATTGGGGCCGCCCCTGTCGTGCTTTTTGCAGGCCCGCCGAGTTTTGACAAAGGATATCACCATCTCGTGGAGGCCATGCAAATCGTCAGAAGGACGCGTCCGGACATGATGCTCGTCAAGATCGGATCCTCGTCCCAGGCTGGTGAAGGACTGTCTGGGCCGGGCTTTATGGATGCGGGGTTTCTGCGTACGGAGGCGGAGAAATGGGACGCGTTTGACGCCTGTGACATGCTGGTGATGCCGTCGCGCTGCGACTCCTTCGGTTTGGTTTATGTGGAGGCCTGGCTTTGCGGCAAGCCGGTGATTGGTGCCAGGTGTGGTGCGATTCCCTGGGTTATTCGGGATGGCGTGGATGGTTTGCTCGTCCCCTTTGGTGATACGGAGGCCATTGCCCAAGCCATTTTGCAGCTTGCCGCAGATGCTGCGCTACGGCAGCGTTTTGGTCAGGCGGGCCGTAAACAGGCATGGGAGAAATATGCCGCTGCCGATGTCGTGCGCCGCTTGGAAGGTGTTTATCGCGCGGCGATGGTTGCACCGGCCGGTGCGGACCAAAGACCGGCAGGCGGGTAATGTGCGGTTACGTTTGCGCCGCCACGAACATGGCCATGTCATAAGAACAATCGGCAGGTTCCCAAGGCTGCAAGGTAAAGCGTTGTTCCTTGGCCATTAACAATTGGAGCAGCTTGCCAACGTTGGAGGAGCGTCCGCGTGGTGTCTTAACGATGGAATAAAGTGTTGCGCGTCCGTGGAATCGCGCCAGCATCTCTTCAAGTTTTGCGGGATCACCCCAGTTTTCAAAGACAACGGCCAGCGCGAATTCCGGTGGTACCGTTCTTGCCAGGGCGTCTAAGAGGACCATCTCCAGCCCTTCGACATCGATCTTAATGACCCCCACAAGGCGCTGTTCTTGCCGGAGCTTTTCAAAGATACGTTGAAATTCCTGGTCGGCCGCATGTATGCGGACATTCATCTGCAAGTAGTTGGCCGGATCGAAGTGATCAAACCCATCTTTTTTGGCCAACACGACGTCGCTGTAGCTGTTTTGTGATGAGACCACGTAGGCACCGCCCCAGTTGTTTTTGGGAACACGCAGGGTCAGCACCTCGTCTTTCGCGCCGAGACCATAGTTAAAAATCTCGTATTTTTGGCGATCCAGTGAGACGGCCGCGTTTGTTCTGAGGATGTTAGCGCATAACTCGTTCGGCTCAAAGAGCATAACCGTATCAAACAGTTTTCCTGTCTGGCATGATATCAGGCCGATATTGGCGCCAATATCGAGCATAAAGCGGTTGAAACCTGATGATGAACAGATCTCGATGAACCCTTTAATTTGCGGTTCATATTGTCCGGTTGTCAGTGGGGTTGTTGAGATCGCATCCCCCGCGCGCATGAAAAGCGGCAAGGCTTCGCTGGTGACTCGCCAAAAAAGATTGGCTCGGATTAGTTCGGAAATAAAGCGGTAGGCCGACGTCTTACATACTGTGACGTGCTGGTTTGGAAATTTTGCGGCGACTTGGGTTCCGTTTATCATGGTGTTCTCATTATTATGCTGGTCTTAATACGTTATGGCGGTTGCAGGTGCGGTGCTACGCGACTGGTAAGTTTCGGACAGGCTCTCTGCGTAAATACACTAAAAAAGATAGTGCCAGAAGCGGCAACAAACGTCAAGATTGTTGAGTGTTGCGCCAGAGTTCGATGCGAGTTCGTTGAAAAGCGAAGTCATCCGTTTTCACAGCGCAGGGCGCGAATCTGGCACTCTTAGTTCGTTACTCCGTTGGCGTAATCGGCGGAGGGGCGGAGCTGGTAGAGCGTGCGAAACTCCTCTGAGCGCAGCGCACGTTGCCATGCGGCCACTTCCGCGATTTGTCCTTTCAGATAGCCGCCCCCCTCTTGATTCCTGCGCATGCCGAGTGCACCGCCCTCGGCCAAGGTGCGAATGAGAGGGGAGGTCCATGTTCCGGCGATGGCCACTTCGTTGCCATTGACATAAAATCTGGGGGTGCGGCCTCCATCATAGGCAATGGCCAAATGGTACCAGCAGCGCGGTTTGAGGCTGATGTCGGCATGCCAGCCGCCCGCTCCTGTTTCCAGCGAGAATTGTCCAGGCGTGAATTCATTGAGAGCGAGGCGGAACTCGGAGCCACGCGGATTTCCGCCATAACCAAACACGTAGAAGCGACCGCCAGTCACCGTATCCTGACATACCCAGGCCGCTAGTGTGCGTGGGGCCGTGCCCGTCGGAAACGTTTCCGCGGAGAATTCCACACGTGTGTTTGCGCCATTGCAGACTAATAACCCTCCCATACCCAGGCTGGTGCCCCAGTCTGCGTCATAATAGGAGCCTGCGCAGTGTTGTCCGCTGTTGTCGGGGATCGTGCCGGAATCATGCGTGTCAAAGATGTAGTGGAGGAGCAGTCCGTCTCGCAGCGATGCTGGCAGGTTCCCCTTTCCGGTTAGGACGGACAGTTGGAGGATGTTGGATCGTCCGATTGAAACGGTGCCAAAGATGGTATTCAGGCGCATGGTTTCCCATGTAGGGGTGCCGGAGAGTCGGTCCCCGTTGATCATGGCTACGAGGTTTGTCTGACTGAACGTGCCATCCACGTGGGCAACCTGCGCCAATGGAATGGTCAGGACGCCCAGGGCGTTGGAGAACGGCAGCGCCTGCAGGGAGGGGGTGCCGAATAGCCGGGAACCGTCCGTGAGTTCCACGATGACCGCACGGTTGGTATCTGCGGTGCCGGAGGTTGTGTTTGCGGGCGTTTCAGCCAAGGCGATGGCCCATCCGCACAGCACGGATAACGGCAAAATGCGTAACACGTGCATCCTTTATTCCTTCCCGTTGCATGGGACTTCTTGTCAGAAGCCGGTTCATTGAGCATCTAGGTGTTTGGGGGCCATGACAGCGATCAACCGCAGGCGTGATGTGAGTTTGTCAGCGATGGGGTGTGCGTGACCTCTTATGGACGGAGGACTTTCTGGAAGATCGACTCCGCGCGCTTCTGCCAGTCCCAGACCTCCACGATCAGCGCGTGGGCGGCCTGTGCCATGGTGCGGTAGTAGGCGGGGTCGGCCAGCAGGCGCAGGATAGCCGCCGCAAAGGCCGCTTCATCAAAGCAGGGGATTTTGACCATGCCCCGGGGGTAGTAGGTTTTCAGCGCCTCCAGGTCGAAGGAAACGCCGGGCAGTTCCCACGCCATGCCTTCGGCCGCGGCCATGCCGCCGCTGTCATAGGTGGCAGGGTGGAGCATCATCTTGGACTGCCGGAAGATGGCGAACTTTTCGGCACCATCGCGAAAGCCGAGCAGTGCCACATTTTGGTCTAAGCCCAGCGCGGCGATTTTGGCGCGCACTTCACTGGCCAGGTGTCCGTCGCCGATCAGCGCCAAACGGGCCTGCGGGCGTTGCGCGCACACCCGCTGCCAGATATCGAGCAGGCGCAGTACCCCCTTCTGGTAGTGAAATCGGCCGACAAAGCAGGCGTCATATTGGCGCTGGGGCACCGGGATCACGGCGCCGCTGGCCAGATACGCTTCCGAGGTGGTGATGTCTACGCCCCCTTGCACAACGGTGATCCCATCCCGGCCGCGGTGCCGGGTGAGAAAGCGCGCTACGTCCGGCTCGCTAGTCACAAAGACGTGATCCGCATAGCGGTTGACCAGGAAATAGGAGGGGCGCTGTAGCAGCCAATAGATCAGGCCGCGGAGACGCTGGGCGCCGGTGTAGGGGGAATCCTTGGCCCAGGGCGCCGGGGCGAACAAGTAGTAGCCGGCGATCCAGCGGATCTGCGGGTGCCGGCGTTTTAGCAGGAAGGCGGGCCAGAAGTCGGGGTAGAAGTCGGAGACCGAATAGACCACGTCCACGTCGGCCAGTTCGGTGGCGTAAGTGCGCAGGGCGCGCACGCCCGCGGCGAGGCGGCGGCAGGTGTGGCGCAGCAGCGCCCAGAGCCCGTAGGAGGTCGAGCCGTCCAGCGCCCGCGTCGGCAGGATCTGCGCGTCGGTGGCGCCGCAGCGCGTGGCGATGGCGGCGGCCTCGCCGCAGCCGAGCAGCACGATCTCAGCATGCCGCTGCCACCCCTTCATCAGTTCGATGAAAATCCGGTCGCCGCCGCTGAGCCCGAGCCCGACGTTGTAGTTGGATATGAAGCAGATCTTCACGCGCCGTCCATCCTGGTGTCCGATCGCTAGTTGCAATCGACAGCGATAGGGTACGCGTCCACGCGTTGATTTGGGAGCCAAAAATGGTGCTAGCTACGAATTTGGGGTTACGGTTGGCAGCAGGTCGCGCGGGATTTCCGCCAGACGTGGCAGCGCCCGGTCCTTGGCCGAGAGCAGGGGCGCGGGGATCGGCCAGGCAATGGCCAGGTCGGGGTCGTTCCAGCGCAGGCCACCTTCGGCCCCGGGATCGTAGAAGTCCGTGCATTTGTAGAGCACGTCCGCGGTGGCGCTGAGCACGCCAAAGCCGTGCGCGAAACCGGCCGGCACGAAAAGCTGGCGGTTATTCTGCTCAGATAGTTCGACCGCCACATGCCGGCCAAAGGTGGGTGAGCCGCGTCGGATGTCCACCACCACATCTAAGATCGCGCCGCACAGCACACCGACCAGTTTGCCTTGCGGTTTGCGGGTCTGGAAGTGCAGTCCGCGTATCACGTTTTGCACGGAGTGCGATTGGTTGTCCTGCACGAACTCCGGCGGCAGGCCGGCCGCAGCATAGGCGTCACGGCGGTAGACTTCACGGAAGTTACCGCGCGCGTCATGGTATACGGCCGGTGTGATGAGCAGTACGCCGGGGAGCTCGGTCGGTTCAATACGCAGGTTGGGCACGGTGCTGGGCCTTTCGTCGGTGCTCACTCATGACCGGGCAGCCGACAGGCTACGCGGTGCAAAAAGCGGAGCGTATAATACTATGTCGGGCGGGGTGTTTACAGGGAAAATGTAGCCTCAAGAACTGCGGGAGTTGGATGGTTGGAAGGTTGGAAGATTGAGATACCCCGCGCCCGGCATGGTCGATTTACACCTGCTGTTTGCCTGTAAATCATTCGCTACCTGTTTGCTTTGAAGACATTGCGAAAAGCTCGATTTACCTCAGGGTTTCCTCGCGGCGCAGCCGCGCGCGGGCTTCGTGGTGAATCTCACCTTTCTCCTCCCGCAAACTAAAATCGCACCCGCAGCGATCCCCAGGCTTTCTGCCGGCGAGCGTTTACCTGCCGTCCCCGGCGGCCTTGTGCTGGCCTTTACACACAAATATCCCTGGACAAATGTTTTCCGATCAGACTAGGCAATTTCATCCTAAATCGGACAAGCCCGCGACCCAACCACTTC
>CAIOST010000395.1 GCA_903861045.1 uncultured bacterium
CCGCACGCCCGGCGCCTCCAGGCGCAGCATAGCGGAAGCGTGGTCGAGGCTCTCCTCGACCGTGATTCCGTGGTTGCCGAGGGGGCTGCCCTGGTCGGTCAGCAGGATCACGGCCTCGCAGGAGCGCGGGTTGTGAAAGCAGACCGCGGGCGTGGTGAGGTTGCCGTACACATCCGGGCGACCCTTCATGGTGCTCCAGGCAGGCACAGCCCAGTCCGCCCCGCCACCCGGCTATCCCTTCCCGATCCAAAACCGACCTCCTGGTAAGACTTTTGGGGTCGAAAAGCGACGCCACCATCAAAAACAAGCTCCGACCACCCCCCTGAGCCACTCCCCCCCCGCCCAAATATTTTACATAACCGCCGTTATCCGACCCTGAGGTGCTCCGCCCCTCGCTCGGTAATGCAGCTTGTACGTCCTATCCGTAGCCAGACATTGGCATCAACCACGACTTGCACGGGCCACCTCCAGCGATGCCACCAGTGATGCCCGGGGCGCTGCTTTCGACGTGATGGTTGTCCCCAGCGACTGCCACTCGGACAGCCAGGCGTCGGCCACCTCCTTGCGGCGCGCCGGCGTAGGCGCCTGCTGCTGCGCCGCCATACCCAACCGTACCAGCTCCGTGACTCCAGCGTAGCGGGTGGTGAATCCAAACGAGGTCAGCGATACAGGTTTATGCGCCACACCCGGCTTAGTTTTCAGCAAGCGTGTCGATGGAAATGAATTTGCTATCGGGTGTTTTATGGGGCACGCGCAGGCCGGGCCCGCCAGGGCGTCCTCGGTCTTCAGGCACTGCTCCAGCAGCACCTCGTGCTTGTGGGCATTTCTGCCTGCAGGGGCGTGATTCAAGTGGACGATGCGGCGCACTCTCCTTATACTTTAACGCATGGACAGACCGGAACTGCTTGCTTATCTGGAGGGCATCGATCGTGCCTTGCGCGCACAAGCAACGCTCTACATCTATGGCAGCGCCGCCTGCATCCTTCTAGGCGAGCCGGACCGAACCAGTCTTGACGTGGATGTGGCCGGGCCGTACTCCGACGTCGATCAAGGCGACCTGCGCCAGGCGGCGGAAACCGTGGGACTTCCGGTCAATCCCACCGACGACTATGCAGGCGATCACATCGAGTGGGTGGGTCCCCTGCGCCTCTGCCTGCAGCCCCCCGTCGAGGGCCAGGCACTCACCCTATGGCAAGGCGCAAGACTCCGTATCCGGACAGGCCCCATCGCCGACCTGATTGCCAGCAAGCTGATTCGTTACGATGAAATTGATCAAAGCGACATCCGCTACCTACTTACCCAGGGGGCGGTGCCCTTCACGGATGTCGAGACCGCCGTCACTAGGCTTCCGGCTTTGTTTGCGCTCGATCCGCTAGTGCGGGATAACCTGCAGAATTTGAAGGCCGACATGGACATGTGGCGAGGCGGGCTGACATGACCGGACGGACCAAGTTGCAGTATTGCTACGAACTGGCGTTTTACCCTCCGCGCCTCAATCAGGTGTGGCAGCGGCTTAAGACCGGTAGCATTCCCGATCTCGACGAGTTGGGCCGCATGCTCGACACGGCCCTGCTGCTGCACCAGGCGCTGCCCAGCGAAGGGTTCGCGTCTCAGCGCGCCCTGAACCGGCTGGCGCTGTATCAGGCCAAGTCCCGCGCCTTCGGTACCGTGCGGTTTCTGAAAAACATCCGCCGCCTGATGGGACGCGCGCCGCTTTGTCAAACCGAGGTTCCCGGCCACTTGGTGCGTGACGTGGGTCTGCCCCGCTTGTCGCACGCAGGCCTGAAGGCCGGCTAATTGCCACGAACTCGTCGGGCAAGGCGGCCACCCGGTAGCGCAGGCAGGGATCCATGGCAAAAATATCACAAACGTTTGTGATTTTTTGGGTGGCCCGGCGACGCGCATATCTCACCGCCCACCGCCCCAACCCGCGCGCTTCCAGGGCGTCCCTTGCACGCCATGCACATCGCGCACGGTGCGCCCTGGCACCCCACACTTAGTCCCCACACTTAGTCGCCACACTACTCCCCAGCGCCTTGGCCACACTTTGCGCCAACTCCACCAGCCGGAACGGCTTGTTAATAAAAACCAGCACCCCAAGATCCAAAATGCCCTGCGCTTCGCCGTTGATGCTGAAGCCGGACGCCAACAGCGCCTTGATGCCCGGATTAATCTCCCGCAGCGCGAGGAACAGTTCCCGCCCGCCCAGCTTCGGCATCACCATATCCAGAAGCACCAGATCAAAGGACTGCCAATCCTTGCGATAAAGCTCCAAGGCCTCACGCGCGTCAACACACGCCGTAACCTCGTATCCCAGTTTGCGGAGCATGAGCGCGCCAATCTCCAGAATGACGGGCTCATCATCCACAATCAGAATGCGCCCGTGTCCGGTCGGTGCCACGGCCGCAACATCAGGGGCCGCCAACGCCGCGCCCTCCTCCAATACCGGCAAGTAGACGCGGAACGTGCTGCCATGCCCCACCTCACTGTAAACCCGGATCGTGCCGCCATGATTCTTCACTGTGCCGTACACCGAGGCCAGGCCAAGCCCCGTCCCCTTTCCCACCTCCTTGGTGGTAAAGAACGGCTCGAACAAGCGCTTTAGCGTAGCCGCATCCATCCCGACCCCCGTGTCCGTGACGCTGAGCTGCACATAGCGCCCCGGCTGCAGCTCCTCGTCGGGTAGCACGTCCGGAAAGGTCACCACGCTCGAGGTAAACGACAGCGTCCCGCCCTGCGGCATGGCATCGCGGGCGTTGAGTGCGAGATTGAGGATCGCATTCTGCAGCTGCGTCGGATCCGCCAACACCAGGGCCGGCACCGCGTCCAAATGCTGCTTAATCTCGATCCGCTTGTCGATGCTGCGATTCAGCAGTCCCACCACCTCCCCGATCTCCTTATGGATGTCGGTCGGCACGCTCAGGTATTTGCCCTTGCGGCCGAAGGCCAGCAGTTGCCGCGTGAGATCCGCCGCCCGTACCGCGGCGGTCATGATATTCTCTGCGTATCGCTTGTACGTCGGATCGGTCAGGCTCTCGCTCAGCATTTCGGCAAAGCCCATGATCCCGCCGAGCTGATTGTTGAAGTCGTGCGCCACGCCGCCAGCCAGCTGCCCGATGGCATCCATCTTCTCGCGCTGGCGAAGCTGCTCCTCCAGCCGTTTGCGCGCCGTGACATCGCGCACGATCGCCCACATCCCGGCCGGGCGGCCTTGCGCATCCGTGAGCAGGTAGGTTCGCAACTCCACTGGGATGATGTGCCCATCCTTGCAACGATACTCCTTCTCATAAACCTCGGAAGAGCCCCGCGGCCGGACCTGCTCCTCAATAATCCGCGCTTCCGCAGCATGCCACCGCGCGGGCGTCAGATCCTGGTAGGTGAGCCGGCTCAGCTCCCCCAGCGTATAGCCCAGCATATTGAGATACGCCTTGTTCGCCTCAACCAGGAAGCCATCCATCCCGACGCGCACAAACGCGTCCGACATGCTCTCATGCAGACGCCGGTAGCGGGCCTCGCTCTCGCGCAGCGCATCTTCGATCCGCGTGCGCTCGGTGATATCGGTCGAAACGCCGCACACGGCAAACGGCCTGCCATCCGCGGACAGGAGCGGCACTTTCACCGTCACGTAGGTGTGCAACTCCCCGCCCACGGGCACAATCTCAAGACACTCGAGCGGCTGAAGGGTCCGGAACACCTGCAGGTCGTTCTCCCGCACCTTTCGCGCAACCTCCGCCGGGAAGAGATCAAAATCGGTCTTCTCCGCCAGCGACGCGCCACCGACATTGAACAGCTCCGCAAAGGTCCGGTTCACAAGGATAAACCGGCCATCCAGCCCCTTGGCATAAATAACGACACGGGTGGCGTCGAGGATGTTCCGCAGCAGCGATTCGCTCTTGCGCAGCGCCTCCTCCGCCTGGCCGCGCTCGCGCGCCTGCCGGCTGAGCGACGCCTGGAACCGCGCCGCATCAATCACCGCTGCCACATGCGCGCACGCAAACATGGCGGCCGCCGTCGCCTCGCCGGCTAGGCAAGCCTGCGGCAGATCCAGCGCCAGAATGCCGTGCGTCCGAGCCTGGAAAACCAACGGCAGCAACCAGAACCCGGCGCCCGGCAGCGGCTGCGAAACCACATCACCTGTTACAGCGGCCGTCGCCACGCGGGCCAATTCAACAACATCCAGTTCGGGCACCTCACCCGGAGGCTCGGGATTCGCGAGATGACAGCGCACCGCCTTGCCATCCGCATAGGCCACAACCTCCAGATTGTCGCTGACACGCACCAGCCACGCCCGCCGGGCCCCGAGCCAGCGGGGCACGCTGGTCATGAGCAACTCGACCCCCCGCGCTTCTTCCGTAACCGCCAGGAACGCCTGCGCTTCGGCCAAGGTCGGCGCGGCCCTGAACGCCGTCAGCACCGTCCCCCCGGCCAGGCCATCCGGCAGCGCCACACCCCATGCGCGCCACGCCTCCGCAGCGGCCATCCGATAGCCCCCGGCTTGCGCGCGCCGCCCCGCGCGCTCACAAACCCGCACGGCCCGCTCGGCGGCCAGACCCGCTTCATGCGGATACCCCGCCGCCCGGCCACCCTTGATCGCGGCATCAAACGCCTCCATGGCGCTCTCCGTATCCCCGCGCAGATCGGCAAGCAACGCGCGCAACAGTGCAATTTTGTGCGAGAACGTGGACGGTACCAACCCGGCATAGCCGACCAGCCCGGCCAGGATCCCGTCAATGCGCGCCAGCGCCTCCTCGCGCTTGACCTGCCCAGCGCCGACGGCATCAAACATGCACACCGCTTCATAGAACCGGCCGAACTCCAGATGCGGCAGCCCGTACCCCCCCTTGGCGTGGCGCCGGAGTCGAGCCGCCGCATCAACCGCCATGGCAGGCTCCATGGACACCGCCGCCAAAAGCAGCTTGTCCACGGCCAGGTAGAGGGCCCCGTAATGATCATCCTGCGCGTCATACTCCCGCCAGCACACGGCCTCGTCACTGAACGCCCCGCTGACCTGCATCGCACCGGCGGGCCGGCGCCGGAGCAGTTCCACCACCTGGCGGTCCCGCGATAGGTACGAATAGGCCAGCCGCTGCCCCAGCCCGCCCAGCGTGCGCCGCCACCCGTCGAGCCGATTCGCCACCTCGTCCAGCGGCCTGCCGCTGAGCAGCGCAAAGCAACACCCCTTGAGGGCACTGTACCCGGCGTAATCGAACGCGCCGTTCTCCAGAGCGAGCTGCGCGTTCTCCAGGAGCGGCGTCACGGCCTCACCTAGGGGCCCCGTCCACGTCGACGTCATGCCGTGCACGATATCCAGCGTGCGCGCCAGGATCGCCCCGTCAGTCACCCGCCGGGCCGCTGCCAGCGCCCGCGCCCGCGCGTCGATCCCGTGCTGGACCGTTTCCGCCGCCGCACACTCCAGGGCGGCCAGATACGCCAGCGCCAGGGCCGTCACGTCCGAGAAACCGTGGCGGACGGACAGATCCAACTCGAGGGCCACGAACAGCCGCAGCAGGTGGGGCCGCGCCGTGTAGGCAGCCGCATTGCCCAGACCGAGCAGCCGGAGCAACGCCACAATCGACGGATCGTCAACACGGGGCGCATCCGCCAACCAGGCCGGCGTCATGCTCTCCAACGCACGATCGATCTGCCGACCGGCCGCCTCTAGGTCCGCAGCGCCAGGCTCGGCGGGCAGGACCAGCCCAAACCGGCGGACGCCCTCGCACACCAGGTCGAAGGCCGCCGGCACATCGCCCGAACCCGTGAGCGCCACGACCATGACCTCCTGCATGGGAAGTTCATCCACAAAGCTGCGGGCATGCTCCTTGACGGACCGGGCTACACGCTGGAAGGCGTCCATCTCCCCGACGGCAAAGGCCGCGCACGCCGCCTCGGTATGGAGATCCAGCGCCAGCGGATAGTCCGCACGCCAGCCGTCCTCCCCCAGGATTTCGCAGCCGCGGCAAGCATGCTCATAGGCGGAACGTTCAGCGGCGGCAAGCCGTGCACGGCGGGCACACAGCCAGTTAACCCGGGCCACGAGCAGCCGCCCCTGGTCCCCCATGCCAGCCTCACCGGCCAGCCGGAAGTGGTAGGCGGCATCAAACACGACACTTGTGTCCCCACCCACCACCCGCTCGCCCAGGACCTGACCAAACCGGGCATGCAGCTCCCGGCAGCGCTCCACCGGAAGCAACCCGAGGGCCGCCTGCTGCAACTGGTCATGGCGGAACCGATAGACGCCCGCGCTGCCACCCTCCTCCGCGCGCACCAGGATGGCATCGTGCACCGCCTGGTCCAGCCAGGCACGCACGGCCGGCTCGCCCTGCCCCAGGACCGTCGCCAGCGTCGCCGCATCAATACGCGCGCCCATGATCGCGCCGGCGCCAAGCAACGCCTGTCGATCAGGCTCGAGATCCCGTATGCGCCTGACCAGCAGCTCGGCAACCCCGCCCGGTTCCATCCCTGCGGTGGCCTCCGGCACCATGCTCCCGCGCCCCGCTGCTAGGCGCAGCACTTCACTGACAAACAACGGATTGCCGCCGGTGCGGGCCAACAGCGCCCGGGCGAACTCCGGGCCCGCTGCGGCATGGCGATAGCATGTGATCAACTCCCCGACGTTGGCAGCCGACAGCGCGGGCAGGGTCAGGCGCGCCAGCAGCGCACCCGCACCCTCCAACGGCGCAAGGGCCCGCGTCGTACGCGTAAGCGCCGCCTCATCGCCGGTGCGCTGGGTCAGCAGGAAACCCACGCGCGGCAGCCCCGGATCGAGACAGATCCGGACAACCAGCCCCAGCGTCGCCTCATCCGCCCACTGCACATCGTCGAGGAAAAGCAGGCAGGCCCGGTCGGCATCCGTCATCGCGTGCAGCAGCGCCACGATGGCAAACTGGAATCGGTTGCGATCCTCCTGGATCCCGAGCGTCGGCGCAGATGGCAGGCTCCCGAGAAACAGCGCCAGCTCCGGCAGCAGCCCACCGAGCACCTGCGCGGAAGAACCCAGGCACCGGCGCAGGTCGCGTTGGATCCGCTCAAATTCCAGGGGTGCCAGCAGGGATGCACGCCTCAGCCACGCGCGCAGCGCCTCGACGATCGCCGCATAGGGCACATCACGCACCACCTGATCAAACTTGCCCTCGGAGACCACCGCGCCCCGCAACTCGATGGCGGGTATCACGTGCTCCACGAACGCGGTCTTGCCGCCCCCCGTGGGCGCCAGGATGACGACTACACGGGCGGCCTGGCCGGACAACACAGGTGTAAGGGCGTCGAGCAGCCGGTTGGCTTCATCCTCCCGGCCCACAAACGGCACCGGCCACAGCGTACCAGCATCGCCCATCACGCGTCCCTCCCTGACCAACACCGCACGCCGACCGACCACACACCGGTAAAGCCGCGGGGCGCATACGTGACCGGCCGCCATGGCGTGGCCACCTGGGCGCAGTTGTCGGTTATGGTATTGATCACAAAGCGCTTGGCAGCAGCCCAGCCCGGTCGGCCTCGGACCGCACGGGCCGCAACCCTGCCGGCACCGGTCTGACGCAACGATATCATGCTGCAAGCATGGCAGAAGCGGGGAGAAACGTCAAGATCACCACCAACCCTCTTCTGCCAGGCTCACGGCAACCGGCAGCGATAGAAGCGGCCGGGATAGTTGGTCCACTGCGCATCACTGAAGTAGGACGAGCCGCCTGTGAGGGTGTTGGTCTTCACCGCAAGCCAGCTGTTGTCGGCCAGATTGGCGTCCGCAAAAGCATTGGTATCTGCGCTGGGGGCATAGCCCTGACCATACACCCCTCGCAGGTTGGCGCAATTGGCAAAGGCTAGCTCGCCGATACTGACGACGTTGGTGGGAAGTGTGACGCTGGTCAGGTTACCACAAAGCCCTTGCTACAGCCAGCCTGCGTTAGGTGGCGCTTCAGGAAAAGACCATGGCCGGGCGGGCGTTCAGGCGATTTCGTGCTTGCTCATCCATCTTAATTCTTACAGAGTGAGGAGCAGGGATCGAGGGGGCCCGCGGCGAAGCCTGCGAACCGCGAGACCTCGATCGTGCGGAGAACCGACGTATGGAATCCCATTTTGCGCCCGCGGCGCGACTCAGTTCCGAGGAACTGCGCGCGGAAGTAGCCTTTGTCAGCGGCAACCCCATCCTCACCAGCCTCCTGACCACGGTGCATGGCCTGCTGGCGGTACTGAACTCCCAGCGTCAGATCCTGGCTGTCAACGAACAGATGCTGCGTACGCTGAAGATTGACAATGCGCAAGAGGTACTGGGGCTACGCCCCGGGGAGACGCTGCAATGCGTGCATGCGACCGAAATGCCCGGCGGCTGCGGTACCAGTGCCTACTGTGCCACCTGCGGGGCGGTCATTGCCATGGTGACCAGCCTGACGACCGATACGCCCACCGAACGGGATTGCGCGATTACGACGGCGGCGGAGGGCAAAACGGCAGAGCTGTTCCTGCGGGTACGTTGTGTGCCTGTCGCCTATGCAGGCCATCGCCTGCTGCTGCTCTTTCTACAGGATATCACCCCTCAGCAGAAGCTGGCGGCGCTGGAACGGGTGTTCTTTCACGACATCAACAGCCTCCTCCATGGACTTACCGGCGCGGCCAATCTGGTTCTTATGTCCGACTCGTGGGAGGAGTCGCAGTCGTATGCCCAGATTGTGGATACCCTGGCCGTTCGTCTGAGCAGCGAAGTAGCCATCCAGCGGGCGTTGTGCAACGCGGACACCAGTCTGTACCAGCCGGCCTATCAACGGGTTATGATCTCGCAGGTCTATCAGGAGCTCGGTGATCTTTTCCGGCATAACGAGATGGCCGCGAACAAAACGCTATGGTTTGCCCCGGTTACACCAGATGTGCCGATACGTACCGAGCCTTCTCTGTTGCTGCGGGTGCTCCGGAATATGGTCACGAACGCCTTGGAGGCTACGCCGGCGGGCGAGGAGGTGAAAGTCACGCATGAAGGCACCCCCGGATGGGTAGCGTTCCGCGTCTGGAATCGCCTGGCCATGCCGCCGGAAATAGCCCGGCGTGTTTTTCAGCGCAACTTCAGCACGAAAGCGGGGGTCGGCCGAGGGCTCGGCACCTATTCCATGAAGCTGTTTGGCGAGCAGGTGCTGCATGGTGTCGTGGACTTCTCTTCGTCGGCCGAAGCCGGCACGGTCTTTTGCTTCCGTGTGCGGACGTGAGCGCGGGTCCTTGGCATGGCCCCCCCCTCGGCTCACGCCAGCTTTAAATTCTGCATAAACTGGGCGTAACACTCCGGGCAGTAGCCGTGGGAGAAGGTCGTGTGGGTATGGCGGGCCACATACACGTCCAGTTGTTCCCATTGATCCTGGTCATTGCGGATCTTCTGGCACTGGGCGCAGACGCAGAGTAGGCTTTTCAGGCGGTTGAGTTCCACATGCGTGCGGACGCGGGCACGCAGTTCTGCGGCGCGAAAGGGCTTCACCACATAGTCCACGCCTCCCGCCGCAAACCCCTGCACCACGGCGTCGGTCTCTACTTTGGCGGTGAGAAAAATGACCGGGATGGCGCGCAGGGCTGGATTCAGTTTGAGGCGGCGACAAGTCTCGTAGCCGTCCAGCTCGGGCATCATGACGTCCAGGAGGATCAAGGCCGGGGTGAGTTCATTGGCCATGGTGAGGGCCTGTGCGCCGTTCATGGCGAAGGCCAGTTCATACTCGTCGGTCAGATGCTGGGCGAGGAGTTGCAGGTTTTCCGCCACATCATCTACCAGGAGGAGTAGCGGTTTTTTGTCTGGTTCCATGGGTGGTTTACTCATCGGTGCCTTCTCCCGGTGTTACACGCTACGTCTTTGGTGACAGCAGGTGGCAGACCACCTGCACGACCTGTTTCATCCCCGTGACATCCATTTTTGCGGCCTGTTTGGCCAGTTGCTGGGCCAGGGTGGTGAGGGGGGCGGCGTGGTAGGTGGTTCCTACCTCCGTCAATTGTGTCACCAAGCGGTGTACGCGGCTCACGACAATGCCTTGGTGCAAGGCTTCGGCGTCTCGCAGCAGCGCGAGCCGTTGTTCGGCGGGGATTGCCGGCATGGCGTCCGTTATCAGGGGTGGCGGTGCGTCCGTGGACTCCTGCGCCGGGCGGGCGGTGTCCTGTGGCGTATGGGCGGCCAGGGTGTTTTGCAGCGCTTGCAGCAAGACGGCGGCGGCCACCGGCTTTACAAAGTAGCCGGCAAACCCCGCCTGCGCCTGTGCCATGGCATCGAGTTCCTGGATCGAAGCGGTCAGTGCCAGGACGGGGGTGGCCTGTGTGGTGGGGCGTTGTTTGATCGCCAGCGTAGCTTGAAAGCCGCTCATGCCCGGCATGTGCAGATCCATCAGCACGACCGCGGGTTGCACTTCTTCTGCCAGCGCAATGGCGGTCGCGCCGTCCTGAGCCTCAAACACGCTCAAGCCGGACTGTTCCAGCAACGCCCGCAGCATGACGCGGTTGGACGCCACATCATCCACCACCAGCACCCGTTCCCCATGGAAATGGAAAGAGGCGATGGGGAGCCGTTCGCTTTGGAGCACATCGGGGCCGGCCAGCGTGTGCGCGGCCACGGCCACAGCGGGAAGCCGCAGGGAAAAGGTGCTGCCGTGGCCGAGCTCGCTGGTCACGGCGATCGTGCCGTGCATCATTTCCGCCAGGCGCCGGCTGATGGTCAACCCCAGGCCGGTGCCCCCGTACTTGACGGCGCTTTGGGCACTCTGCTGGCGAAACGCCCCGAAAATATGCTCCAATTCCTCCGTCCGAATGCCGATGCCTGTGTCTTCCACCGCGATGACGAGATCGACGCTGGTGTGTTCTGCGTTGGTGAAGTGCTGGGCGACGCGCACCACGACCGAACCGTGATCGGTGAACTTCAGGGCATTGCCCACGAGGTTGACGAGCACCTGCCGCACGCGGATTTCATCCAGCAGCAGTGCGCCGGGCAACGCGGGGTCTATGACCAGTTGAAACTGCACTCCCTTCTGGAGGATACGGGGCGCAAAGATGACGTTCACCTCTTCCAGCAGCAGGCGCAGGTCCACGGTGGTCAGTTGCAGCTCCATACGCCCCGCCTCGATCTTGGAAAGGTCCAGCAAGTCGTTCAGCAGGCGAAGCAGGCTGCGGCCGGCGGTGCGAATGGGATCCACGTAGGAGCGTTGTTTGTCGTTGAGCGGCAACCCGGCGAGCAGTTCGCCGAAACCGATAATTGCATTCAAGGGCGTACGGATTTCATGGCTCATATTAGCTAGGAATTCGCTCTTGGCCTGGTTGGCTGCTTCTGCGGCCTCTTTGCTTTCGCGCAGCGAGAGTTCCAGTTGCTTGCGGGCCGTGATGTCGCGCGCAATGATGGAAGCGCCGGTAATGGCACCGGACAAGTCAAATATGGGTGAAATCGTCAGGGAGATGTCCACCAGCGTGCCATCTTTCTTGCGGCGTAAGGTTTCGAGGTGCTCAATGCGCTGGCCGGCCCAAAATTGACGCATTAACTCCACCATTTCTTCGACGTGCGTTTCTGGAATCAAAATGGAGACCGGCTTGCCCAGCATTTCTGAGACGGTGTAGCCATAGAGTCGGACGGCGCCTTGGTTCCAGCTCAGGATGTTGCCGTCCAGGTCCTTGGAATAGATGGCGTCTTCGGAGGAGGTGACGATGGCGGCCATGCGTAAGTTGTTCTCTTCTGCTTGTTTACGCTCGGCGATCTCGCGCTGCAAGTTGTCGTTGGAGTGGCGCAATGCTGCGGTCCGGTCGGCTACCAGGGTCACCAGCCGCTTCTGGTTGTGGGCGCGGCGGAGCAACGCGCCCGCCAGCCCGGCGATGATCAGTCCGGCCAAGACCGGCCAGAGCTTACGGGCGGCTTCCAGGAGGGTCATCCGGTCGAGATGCTCATACGGTGGCAGCCTCAGTTCGCGCAGGCAATTGTGGACTTCCTGGTAGTTTTCGGGGGTCATCCAGCCGGTGGCGCCGGCGGCTTGCATGGCCGGGGATTCCGGTGACATGGAGAAGAGGGCGATGGCGACGCGCTTGACCAGCACATTAGGCAGGTCATGGGTGACCGCCATCGGCCATTCGGGGTACGCCCGTGTGCTGTACGGATACGCGTGCGCGTGTTTCCTGCCAAAATCTCTGAGAGGGGGGAGCACCCGCAAGGTGTCCCGACTGATCTTCCGCTCGCTGATGAGGCGCTCCAGTAGATCGGCCCGCACAAAGCCAATCTCGGCCTGGCGTTGTAAGACGGCCGCAATGACCAGGTCCTGGGTGCCGAGAAATTGGAGCGCTTTGACGTCGTGCCCGACATCCACACCCACCTGTTGGAGTTCGCGGGCCTGCATGGCGTACCCGCCGAAGGCGGTTTTGTCCACGGCGGCCACGGTGTGCCCCTTCACATCCCGCAGTGCGCGAATGGTGGTCTGATCCGCGAGGCAGAAGATGGCGCCATGCAATTCGCTGGACGCCAGCGCCCCGCGCCCCATTACGAGCGTGGCAATGCGATGTAAGCCGTGCTGATATTCCAGTTCCACGTACAGCGCGGGGCTGGTCAGAACCAGGTCCAGTTCACCTCGTTTTACACGCTCCTGCATGCTGGCGTGATTGCATGGCAGCAGTTCAAACCGGCACTCCGGTATCTGCTCCTGGAGCCAGGCCACGGTGGGGGACCACTCCGCCAGGCACGTCGCCTCCCCCCGGTGCGCGAGTACGCCGATATGTATCACCGGCGCATTCGTCTCCGCTGCGCACGTGGTGAGCACAAACAGGCAAAAGCCAGCGAGGCGTACCAGCATGCCGAACCAACGTCGCTTCATTACTACCCAATCCTTCTCGTGCCAGCAGGTCGCACCGCGGTTGTCAGACTTGATAATCATGATCGCTCTTTCTGAGACGTACGGCAAGGACGAATCAAGCATGGCCATTGACTTAGCCTCCCGCTTTTGCCAAGCTAATGGGGTTGGTTATTTGTAACCTGCTATACCGTGCGGTCAGGCGCGCGGCGGACGCGCACCTGGACCGGTCCGCAATCCCCTTCCGGACGCTCCTATGATGACACGACTTTCGCAGTTCGGGATCATGGTCGCCATGCTGGGGTTGGCGCTCTCCACACACGCTGCCACGTTTGGTGATTACACCTACACCGTGAGCGGCACCACGGCCACGATTACGGACTTCAAGTCGACCGCGTTGGATCAGGAATTGATCATCCCGGATCAGTTGGGCGGCTATCCCGTTACCCGTATCGGCGATAATGCCTTTGAGGACTGCGCCAATTTGACCAGCGTCACGCTCCTCGACAGTGTGACCAACATCGGGTACAACGCTTTCGAATCTTGCACCAGCCTGGCTGAGATCACGATCCCGGTTGGCGTGACCAGCATCGGATATGGTGCGTTCGAATTTTGTACCAGTCTGACCAATATCACGGTGGCGGAGAGTAATCCCGTGTATAGCAGTCGGGAGGGCGTGCTGTTTGGTCAGGACACGCTCATCAAATATCCTCCCGGCAGAGCCGGCGAGTACACGATCCCTAGCGACGTCACGATCATCGGGGCCGTGGCCTTCCGGAGTTGTGCCAGCTTGACCAGTATCACGATCCCTGACGGCGTCACCATCATTGAGGATGATGCGTTCGCCTTCTGTGCCGGCCTGAGTAGCGTCACGATCCCCGGCAGCGTGACGCATATCGGCAATACAGCCTTCGGCTACTGTTCCGCCCTGACCAATATCGTGATCCCCGCCAGTGTCTCGAGCATCGGGGGGTGGACCTTTGTGCTGTGCACGCGTCTGGCGAGCATCACGATCCCTGCCAGTGTCACCAGCATCGGGAGTTCAGCCTTTGAACATTGCTCATCCCTCAGTCATGTCACGATCCCGCACACGGTTGCGACCATCGGGGATTATGCCTTCCTATTGTGCACAAGCATGACCAGTGTGACGCTCCCGGACAGCATCACCAGCATCGCGGAAGGAACGTTCAAGGGTTGTACCAACTTGTTGTATGCCACGATCCCCCATCATGTTACGAGTATCGGAGCCAGGGTCTTTGAGTCTTGTTCCAGCCTGACTCAGGTGAGCGTGCCTGATACGGTTGCCAGTCTTGGGGAAAAGGCCTTCTACTACTGTACGAACGTGAGCAATCTGTATTTCGCTGGGAACGCGCCCACGGTAGGCGCTTCGGTCTTTTCTGGCGACGAGCGCGCCACCTGTTATTACCTGGCGGGGGCCACGGGTTGGTCCAGCTCATTGGGGGGCCGTCCAGCGGTCCGGCTGAAGACCTTCACGCCCACGCTGACGGTGGCGCCTAGCTATGGGGCGACCTCTCCGGGAACCCTTACGACCGGGGTCTTTGCCATGGTGTCCGAACTCCTCGTCAACTCGCCGGTCCTCAACGGCACCACCCAGTATGTCTGTACCGGCGGGATCGTGACGGGCAATGATTATACGCTCGTGAGCCCGACCCATGTGACACTCACCTTAACCAATGACGCCACGCTGACCTGGCAGTGGCAGACCAACTACTATCTAATCGCCTCAGTCGCAGGCGGCGGCAGCGTGAGTGGCAGCACGAACGGGTGGTATCCGGCTGGTAGCCAGGCCGTGCTGACCGCTACGGCGGCCAGCCATACGCACTTTGTGACTTGGCAGGGCGACACCAATGGCTGCACGCGCGTAGGCGCCACGCTCATCGCGCCAATGGCGCAGGCCCGCGCCATCTCCGCGCTCTTTGCCACCATCACCAACCAGACCTTGACGGTGGTCTCGGCCCACGGCGGCACCACGTCAGGCACGCTGGTGACGTACTATGGCACAGCACTCCAAGAGTGGATTATGAACTCGCCCGTGGTCAACGGCACCACGCAGTACGTCTGCACCGGGGGCAGCGTGGTCGGGAATGATTATACGTTGGTCCCCCCGACCAACGTGACGCTGACCCTGACGAACGACGCGACCCTGACCTGGCAATGGCAGACCAACTACTATCTAGCCGCCTCCTCGTCCGGCGCGGGCGGCAGCCTGCTGGGCAGCAGCAGCACCAATGGCTGGTACCCGGCCGGCTTCCCGGTGACGCTCACGGGCGTGGCGCATGAGGGCTACCATTTCGCGGGGTGGAGTGGCAGCACGAACGGCGGACTGCTAGCGAGCAATGTCTGGAGCGGCCCGCTGGATCAGGCGCGTACGCTGGCGGCCAGCTTTGCGCTCGATCAGGAGACGTTGCAGGTCGTGTCG
>CAIOST010000396.1 GCA_903861045.1 uncultured bacterium
CGATCTGCGGCACACCTTCGCCATTCATCGACTTATTGCTTGGTATCGGGAGGGTGCCGATGTGCAGTCTTGCCTGCCATTGCTAGCCACGTATCTGGGACATGTGAATGTCTCGGGAACCCAAACCTATCTGACCCTGACACCTGAACTACTCGCCGAGGACTCCAAGCGCTTTGAGCGCAATGCGGCCGTCAGCACGGAGCAAAACCATGACTAATCATCCGCATCCGTTTGGTCCCTTCGTCCGTCGCTTCCTTCTCGATGAGGTAGTGACTGACCGCAACCTCAGTCTCAACACCCATCGCAGTTATCGCGACACCCTTCGGTTACTTTTCGGCTTTATTGCCAAGCGCCATGCGACCGAACCTGCACAGGTGATGACTGAGCAAATCACGGCAGTCCTTGTGCGCGACTTCCTCGCAGACCTCGAGAACAAACGAGGAAACGCGGTCTCCACGCGCAATCAACGGCTGGCCGCCATTCACTCGCTATTTCGCTTCATCAGTCGCCAAGTACCGGAACTTGTCGAACTTGCCACGCTCATACATGCCATGGTGCCCCGCCGCACAAGCATACCGTCGATCTGAACGTCCGTGGTCAGGCCATCACCCGCTACGGAATCCACAGCCTTGTCGCTCGCATCGTCAAAAAGGCTGTAGCGAAGACGTCCTCGCTGCAAAACAAACGCATCAGCCCGCACACGATTCGCCACACAACGGCGGTCCATCTTTTACATGCCGGTGTGGACATCAACACCATCCGTGCGTGGTTGGGACATGTTTCCCTCGAAACCACGAACCGCTAGGCCGAGATCGACTTTGAGGCGAAGGCGGGTGTGCGTGAGTCGCAATACCAACACGTTACAGCGACTTCACCACATAACGGAGTTCGCAACATAATGTGCGGGAAATCCGCTCGCACGGGTCTGTGAGGGGGAAGGGGCGCAAGTCCCTTCTCTACTCGGAGAATGGACGCCAATGGGGAGTTTCCACCGCGAGGGGCGCGAAGGGATGGCGGAATGGCAGGCTATCGGGACCGTGTTTCCCGCTACGCCGCCGGCCGGCGCGCCCCCAGCGCTGCCCCCGTGCGCCGGCGCGGGCACGGGCTCGCCGCATCAACTAACGACGTTCCCCGTCGCGGTGGCAATCCTGCTGCACTACGTGACATTTTGTCGCAAGGGTGGCCACTACACCATCAAGCCGCTTGGCCAGGAGCCCGCGTGTTCCGAGCACGGCGCGCTGTCGACCGCCCGGCAGGAGCCCTAGCCGCCTGGGTTCTTACTCCCTGGCGCGCGTCGGTGGCCGACCGGCGGCCCGGCACGCGTGGTGGGTGTGGAGCCACGCGGTTGAGAGATTCCACAGCACGAGCGAGAGGGGATAGACGATCACCGCGAGGATCGCGGCCGAGGGCAGCACGCCCACCAGAAACGTAAAGGGCGCATGTTTCAGAATAATCATGAGATCGTGGGTGGGAACCTCCCCCGGTGCGTGTCCCAGAATCAGGCAGCCGAGGGTATATTGCACGTACATGCACAGCGGCATGGTTAGCGGGTTGCTGATCCAGGTGGCGGCGACGGCGGCGGGCACGTTCACGCGCGTGAAGTAGGCTAGCAGCCCGGCCCCCAGCGTCTGGCCGGGTGCGGGGATCATGGCAAAAAAGGCGCCGACGGCCATGCCGCCCGCAAAGCGGCGCCGCGTCGGATGCCAGAGCTCGCTATGCAATAGGCGGTCGCCGAGGCGGCGGTGCAACCAGGTGCCCCGCACGTGTTTTACGCGCGGCAGGTGGCGGAGGTATTTCCCCAGCCAGGAACGGCGCCAGAGCTTTGGATGCATGTTTTGTGCCTCGCTTCCAGTTGCAGAAGCCTTCTCAAGGCGCGGGGGGTTCTTCATTCCGCAACAGCACCACGGTGGGCGGGTCGCAGGTCACGGCGTCCAAGGTTACGTCAGGTGGCAGGTGGACCAGGATCGGCTGCACATCCGGCTCATCGGCGGGTGCGCGGCGCGCATCCACCAGCACCACCAGCGACTCGGGCGTCAGGGCTTCCACCACCTCGGCACGGCCGGTGAGGCGCACCGCCACGGTGGGCGGCAGCACCTGCCACGACCCCTTGCTGCCCGGGTGGGCGGCCACCAGCACAGGAAAATCGCGCAGCTCGCGGGTGCTCTGCTCGGTGACGATTGTCACTTTCACGGAGACCTGACGTGGCTCCACCTCGGCCTGCCAGGCGACGCCCGGCGTGGCGATATCCACGCTCTTGGTAAAGCTCTGCACGCAGCCGTCCACATTCACCGGCTGGGTCTGCAGGTGGAAATCCGCCGCCTTCCATTCGAGCAGTTGCCGGTGCGCCCCTTTGACACGCACAAAGCGGGGGGAGTAGTCGAGTTCCACCCGGCCACGCAGCGGCTTACCTTCCAGCGGCGGTGGCGCCACGGGGAGCAGCATCTCCTCCTGGCGGTCAAAGGTCAGCAGCACGGATTCCGGCTCGAACCCTACGACGCGCACCCCATGCGGCAGACCATGCACGTCCCCCTGGTGGATGCGCACCCGTTCGGCGTCGACCGCGTCGTTGGCTTTGGGCCGGAGCACTACGCGCGGTTCGCGCAGGGTTAACGGCTGCAGATCGGCGGAGGCGCCGCGGAAGGTGACGCGCACGGAGAACGGGTCGGCCTTGAGTACGGCCAGCCCCGGCTCTTTCTCCACCTCTACCGGCACGGCGAGCGTGACGGTGTCGCTGATTTTGCTGCGCACGGCATAAAAGACGATGGCGGCCACCAGCAAAGCCGCCAGTTTCCAGCGGACATCGGTCAGCAAGCCGTGCAGGAAGGAAGCGAGTTCAACGCGCATGGCGGCCTCCGTCCTCATTCACATCGCGGAGGCGGCGGTTGTCGCCCATCACAAAATCTTCCACCACGCGCCGCCAGGCCAGGTCGCGTACGCGGCGTTCCGGCAGCAAGGCCACCAGGTAGCGCCGCAGTTTATCCGGGCCGAGCGCCTGGAAGAGGCGCCCATCGTGGGCAATGCTGATGGCGCCGGTCTCTTCGGAGACGACCACGACCACGGCGTCGGTCTCCTCGCTCAGGCCGATGGCGGCGCGATGGCGCGTGCCGAGCGCGCCATCCAAGTCGGCCCGCTGCGTCAGCGGGAAGACGCAGCGCGCCGCAAAGATCCGGTCGCCGCGCAGGATCACGCCGCCATCATGCAGCGGCGTGCGCGGGTAGAAAATGGTCAGCAGCAGATCCTCTTCCAGGGGGGCATCAATCATCACGCCGGATTCCAGGAAGCTTTTCAGGGCGATGTCGCGTTCGATGGCCAGCAGCGCGCCATGGCGGCGAGCGGCCAGGCGGGTGACAATGGATACCAGTCGCTCGGCGACCGGGACGTGCGTGGTGCCGGCGCCGCCCACCAGGGCGCCGCCCCCCACCATGGCCAGGGCGCGCCGGATCTCCGGCTGAAAGATGACCACCAGACTGACGGCCACATAGACGGAGAGGGTGCCGAGGATCCAGGCCAATACTTCCAGCTTGGCCAGCAGGGTCAGGCCGATGACCGACACCAGCACCAGCCCCAGCCCCAGCATCATCTGGGCGCTGCGGGTGCCGCGCACCAGCCGGAAAAAGTAGTACAGGGCCATGGCCAGGATGAAGATCTGCGTCACATCCCGAATCAAGTCCCAAATACCAGGTTGTAAGGTGTCGAACATGCGAGGGGGCGATTCTACGTTAAGTGAGGGGACGAAGGCGAGCCGGAGTGTGTCATGCCGGCCAGAGCACCGGCCATGGTAACGGCGGCGCGGGTGGCGGCCACGTCGTGCACGCGCAGGATGGCAGCGCCGCGCATCAGGCTCCAAATGGCCACGGTCAGGCTACCGGGGAGCCGTTCCGGCAGCGGGGCGCCGGTAATTTCGCCGATAAAGCGTTTGCGGGAGGCCCCCACCAGCACAGGCGCCAGGGTTGCCAACTGTGCCAGCGCCCCCAAGAGCGCCAGATTGTGGCGGGTGGTCTTGCCAAAGCCGATCCCCGGGTCAATCACGAGCCGTTGGCGGGGGATGCCCGCGGCGAGGGCGGCTGCCAGCCGCGCGGCGAGAAACGCACGGACCTCCGCTACGACATCGTCATAGTGCGGCGCTTTCTGCATATCCTGCGGAGTGCCAAGCATATGCATCAGGACCACCCCCGCCCTGGAGCGGCGTACCACCGCCAGCATGGCCGGGTCGCGCAAGGCGGTGATGTCGTTCACAATCGTGGCGCCGGCTTGCAGGGCGGCCTCGGCCACGGCGGCGTGGCGGGTATCCACGGAGATTGGCACCGTCACGGCCTGCGCCAGGGCCTGGATAACCGGGATCACCCGGCGCAACTCCTCTGCAAGGGGTGGCGTGGCAGCGCCGGGGCGGGTGGATTCGCCGCCGATATCGAGGATATCGGCCCCTTCGGCCACCAACGCCTGGCCCCGCGCCACGGCGCTGGCCGGGTCCAGCCACGCGCCCCCATCGGAAAAGGAGTCGGGCGTAACATTGAGGATCCCCATGATGACCGGCCGGCCTAGGGGGATGCTGTAGTGGCCACAGGACCACGCTACGGGGGGCGTCGTAACCGGTGTGCCGCCGGCTGGCATGGGGGGGACGAGAGCGTTGGATGTATTGGGCGACAGCATGTGCGGACTATAAACAGCCGGCGGCCGCGGGTCAACTGGGCAGATGCTATCGGCTGCATCCAGACTGACGGAGCGTCCGAGTCTGTTTTTGACAGTTTGCGAGTAGGTATAGTATCATATGTTTACGTAAGCGTGGCACCGCACGACTACCAAACGACAACAGCAAAACAAGGAAGCGAACACCGCTATGAATCTGAAGAAGATCACCTGCTGGTCCCTGCTCTGCGCCGGCTTGTGCTTGCCGTCCTACGCGACCGAGTACGAGTACTATTTTAGCGGCCCCATGACCGTCGCGTTGACCATCACCGGGCAAACCAATCTACCCACCAAAGTTACCCTTACCTCCAGCAACGAATCCTGGAAGACGACAACCAGGAAATTCACGAACAAAGAGCTCATCCCGCTGTTAATAGCGGAGGCGACAGGTCAGGACTTTGATCGCAAATCTGCCAAACTCATGGCCTCTACGAGTGATTGGGCGATCAGTTCGAATGGGTTCGAGGCCAGCATGTGGTTCGGGATCGAAGATAAGAATTACGACTATGTAGATATGGTTTTTGACTATGAAGATTATGAAAGTGCCTACACCGGCACCTACAAGGAAACGTGGGCGGCGGCGGGCAAGCCGCGGTATGATCAGTGTGCCCTCACCACGAGAGGTGGGGGGTATATAGAAATATACGATTTCTACGGCATGACCTTGAAGGGCACCTCGGTGGACACGGTGACTGCGTCCAGCAGCAGCAAAGACGATACGGAGGGAAACCCGATTAATGCTTGGAGCCTGACGGCATCGCGGAAGATTACGGTGGTCGGTTACACCGAGGACGGCGAGATCGTTACGGGTACCATTAGTTATTCCATTAAAACCATCAAAGAAGTGATCGACTGAGGACACGGGTTACACGGTGGCGCAGGCGAGCGTGGCGAAAGCCCTCGCCTGCCTCACCAATTCTCATTATGAACTTGTGGCGGCGGGTCCGGCGGCCCCGCCCTACCAATAACAGTGTGAAATCGACAAATTGTGGCCGGTAGGGCGGCCCCGCCGGCCCCGCCGAATGCCATAATGAGAATTGCCGCGCCTGCCTAGGCGTGGGGTCGTTGAGACTGGCCGCTAACCGCAAGCGTCCCATATGAGCCGTAGCCGCCGGCAGTCCCTTGCCGGCGGGGGGGATTACCCACTACTACGGCTCACGCCCTCCGCCCGGCGGCTCGAGGGTCAACGGGTCGCGCAGCGGTAGGTGCTGTACCACGCCGCCAAAGAAATCGCGCATGCTAGCGCGCTGATCCGCCTCGCCCGCCACGATCTCCGCCCAATCGCCCACCACTAGGATGGCCATCTTTGACGGGTCGAGATGTTGCTTGGCCACCCGCAAGAGCTCCTCGCGGGTTACGGCCCGTACGCGCTCGCGATAGGTCGCCCAATAATCGGTGGGGCGCTGGGTCCACTCGTCGTTTACAAATAATTGCAGCATCGCGCTCTTGTTTTCAAACCGCCGGGGAAAGGTCTCGATCGCGTTTTGCTGGGCGGTCGCCAGTTCGGCCTCCGTGACGACTGTTTCGCGGAGGTCGCGGATCTGGTCGAGCACGATCCGGGTGGCGCGCGCCACACTGGCATTCTTGCTGGCAAAGCCTGCGCGGAAATCACCGGGATAGTAGACTTCCGGCGTCAACGTGGAGCGGACCGAGTAAGCCAGCCCTGCCTTGGTGCGCACCTGCTGCATGAGGCGGCTGGTGAACCCGCCGTTGCCCAGGATATAGTTGAGCAATTGCAGCGCCATGGCGTCCGGGTCATCGCGCCGGATGCCCCGCATCCCGAGTACCACCTTCCCTTGCGGAATCGGTTTGGCGACGTGGTAGAGGCCGGGCGCTAGCACCTGCGTGGGTGGTGGCGGATCCGGCACCAGCGCGCCCCGCTCCCAGCCGGCGAGGGCCTGGGTGAGGGTGGCCAGCATCGCGGGCTCGTCAAAGTCGCCGGTCACGGCGATGATCAGGTTGCCGGGGTGGAAGATCTGCTGGTGCATGGCCATGAGGCGTGCGGGGGTGATCCGGGCCACGGTGCGGTCGGTAGGCTCGCGGGCGGCAAAGTGATTGGTGCCATAGAGGAGTTGCTGCCACTCCCGATTGAGAATGGACGAGGCATCATCGTTGCGCTGCTTAAGCCCTTCGATCAGGCGGGCCTTGGCGCTGGCGAGCCGATCGGCGTCGAAGGCTGGCTGTCGCAGCATGTCGAGTAGGAGGGTGAGGCTCTCGGCGAAGTTGTTGGTCAGGCTGTTGAGCGTGGCGGTAGTGAAGGTGGCGTCGGCGCTGACGTTCACAAGCGTGGCTAGGAAATCCAGGGTCTCGTCCAGTTTGGCCGGTGGCAGCTTTTGTGTGCCGCCCTCTCGCACCATCTGTGCGGTCAGGCTGGCGAGCCCAGGCACGTCGGCCGGATCGAGCGAGGCCCCCCCTTTGAAGGTCAAGGCGAGTTTTACCAGGGGGACCTCATGCGAGGGCGCGAGGTAGACCACGCTGCCGTCGGGCAGCACGCGGCGGAACGTCTCGCGGTTGGGCGGCTGGAACGCGAGCGGTGGAAAAACGAGCTGTTCCGGTCGCGGGGGGATGGTGGTGGGGGTCGTGCCCGGCAGTTGCGCGACGGCAGCCGTGTTTGTGTTGGTGACGGCTGCCGCCGGTAGGGCCGTGAGCAGGAGCAGCGCGGACATAACGCGGCGGAGTGGTCGGCGGGCAAAGATGGGCATGGGCATCATAGATGGCTCCTGGTGAACCGGTGCAAGCCCGGCTTACGGCGTGGGCGCAGGCGGTTTGGCTTCCCGGCGGTAGCTGGCGACGTTGCGCTGCGCCGGTGCAAAATAGAGGCGGGCCACGCGTTGCAGATCGCCGGCGGTAACGGCGGCGTACTTCTTGGGGCTGTCATTGATCTCCTGCCATCGGAGCTGCGCTTCGGCGAAGGCGAGTTGTACGAGCAGCGACAGGTTGCTCTCCAGGCGGCGGTAGTTGCCCGCCGCGAGGCGGTTCTGGACCTTGCGCAGTTCCCGCTCGGGCACCGCCTGCTGCTGCAGGGTGGCGAGCTCCTCGTACCAGGCCTTTTCCAGCATCTCCGGCGTGGCCTCGCCTTGGGTTTCCGCCTCAAAAGCGAAATACCCGGCGAATTTCCGTGTTTCGGCGGTCGTGCGGGCGCGGGTGGCGATCTTTCGACCCTCCACCAGGCCGGTGTAGAGTCGGCCGGTGCGTTCGTTAAGGACCTCGGCCAGCACATCGAGTGCATAGCTGTCGGCGTGGCCGGCCGGCACGGTGTGGTACCGGATTTCAAGCGCCGAGGGGAAGTCCCCCACGGCGTGCAACCGTTGCTCTGCCAGTTGCGCCATGGGGTGCGTCCCCGCCGGGGGCAGCGGTGGCGTGCCGGGGACGAGGCGGGCGAAATAGGCGGCCAGCAGCCTTTTGGCTTGGGCGGGGTCGAAGTCGCCCACCACGATGCCGACCAGGTTGCCGGGGCGGTAATAGATGTTCCAGTAGGCTTGGGCCGGCGCCAGGGTATAGCTCTGTATGTCGCTGGGCCAGCCGATGACCGGCCAGGCATAGCAACTGCTGGCGCCCCAGAACAGCGTGTCGAACTGCTCCTGCAAGCGCCCCGTCGGCGTGCTTTCGGTACGCAGGCGCCGCTCTTCGCGGACTACGTCGCGTTCCGTATAGAACTCCCGGAAGACGCTGTTACGCAGCCGGTCGCTCTCCAGCCAAGCCCAGAGTTCCAGCTTATTGGCCGGAACGGTGCAAAAGTAGCAGGTCAGATCCTCGCTGGTGAAGGCATTCAAACTGCTGCCACCCGCCTGGGTATAGATCTGGTCAAACTCGCCCTTGCCGATGGTATCGGTTCCCTTGAACATCAGGTGTTCGAAGAAGTGGCTGAGGCCGGTGAGGCCGGGGCTTTCGTTGGCACTGCCCACCTTGGCCACCCAGCCGGCGCTGATGACGTTGGGCTGGTCGCGCCGTGGCACGAGCAGGAAGCGCATGCCATTGGTTAGCGTGAACTCCTCGACGGCCACCTGCTGGGCGCGTGCGGACGGCACCGCGCCACAGCCCAGCAGCAGGACGACGAATAGGATGCTGAGCGATCGTTGCATGGTGTGGCTCCCGCGTGCGAAACAAGATAGTGCCTGGTGCTCATCGGCGCGCCGGTGGTTCGTTACGGCCAGGGTACGCCTACGCCTTGGTCGTGGGGCGGCCAGGGAAGAAGTTGCTTTTCACCCAGCTCCCATTCAGCACCACATGCAGCACGGCCGCCACGGCTACCGCGATCCCGCCGGCAGCATGGAGCCATTCAAAAGTCGCGGGCGGGAGCTCATCGTGGCACAGCCCCGTGAAAACCTGCCCCACCAGCAGGAGGGCGAGCAGCGGGTTCAGGATCTTCAGCATGGTATTGCGCTTCATGGGGGCCCCTATCGTTTACGATTGGCGCCGCGCGCGTAGTCATGGCCGGCGGCGTACGCAGACTGGCAATCATGGCAGAAACCGCGTGTGCTGTCGAGGGGCGCATGCCCCCCCTGCCATTCTCATTATGGCACTTCCATCGTTGTCTCGATCGCGGTCGATGCCTCGCCCCGGCGGGCTCGCCCCGCGCGTGCCCCGTAAAAAATCGAACAAAGAAAAAGTATCCAGCGCGAGGAGCGTTCGTACCGGCACTCCTCGCACTTACCTGGTCGGAATATATATCTTTCCAACGTCTGGCTGGCGGACCATCTTGCGCCGCCAGCGGCCAAGGCCTGAGCGTGCCCCATAAAATCGTACATAGCAACTACCTCGCCGCCTTCTTCGGCTATCCAGCGCATGGCGCATGCTGCCGACAGTAGCCCCGGCCCGCCTCGGGCCGTGGGCAGCGCGATCCAAGGTGGCTATGATCAGGACACCGATCATAACAAGGATTTC
>CAIOST010000397.1 GCA_903861045.1 uncultured bacterium
CCTCGCGGCGACCGCCGCAGGCGGGCGGCGCGAGGGGTTCTGCAAGAGCCTCACGTATGATAGGTGTGGACGTGCAGGCGGCGGGCGTGCTAGGGCGCGTGCATGGTAATGCCCCTCGATACGGTCCAGCGTTGCGTCCAGCGGGTACGCAGGCACCTGGCAAAGAATGCCGTCCTGCGCCGCAACCATTCCAAGGTCATGCAGGTGCTGGCGGACAGGCAGGCTGACGCATGAATTGCCGAACAACAAATACGACCCTTATGCCACTCCCTTATGCCACTTGGCGTGCGCACTGGAATGGGGGGCGGAAGCGTTTGTCTCGGCTGATGATCGCCAAATCAAGGCCGCACGGAAGAGCGGGTTGAAGACGCAATTCATATAAGCGGACCATGGTCTATCTTGAGCCGACATAGTGGCGAATCTTCAAGGGAACCCACGGCAACGGCGATTCGAAGGGGCGGGAGGACTGGCTCGAGATCGGCGACACGGGTGAGACCTACGCGGACAGGCTGGGATGGGGAACGCAGCTAGGGGTTTGGATCGATCCTGCCCACGTGCTGAGCAGGCCGTGCTGGTCAACATGGGCAGGACCGAGGAGGAGGCCTCAGCGCTGCGCACCTTTGACGGCGGCGCGATTGCCGTGCGTCTGCTCAACGCGACTGACCGGCCGGTGTCCATGGCAATAAACCTGCAACCCACACCGGTGTGCAAGCCGGCTGAATCCGAGCGGCGCACGGAGCTGGCCGCCGGGAAAGAGGCCAGCGTTACGTTCCCGGTGGTGCGCCAGGGGTTCCAGACGAACGGGGTTTTCGGCATCCCGTTCGTCGCCACGGTCAACGGCTGCGCCGCGCTGGCCGGCGAATCGTCGGTGAACCTGCTGAACCAGTCCCGCTGGTGGGGCGGCCGGAAAATCAAGAGCGCGGAGCCTGCCATGGGCGGCGACGCGCCGCCGGACGATGGGTCCGACAAGACGGAGATGCTGGCGGTGCTCGAAAGCCGGGCGCCGGAAGGGATGCCGGATGGTTTCTTCAAGCTGGCCAGGCCGCCGGAGGGTTGGAAGAGCTGTGAGGCGTATGCCACCGCGGTTCCGCTGCAGGACCTCGGGGGGCTGCCGACCCGCGGGTCGGGCGCCATGGCGGGCACCAGACTGTTTGCGCCGGCTGAGCGGGAGGTCAAGTTGAAGGTGTCGCCCAAGGAGGTTGGTGGCGATATCCTGCGCGTCTGGATCAATGAGAAGGTAGTTTTCGACTCCCGGCCCGGCGAGGGTCTGTCCGGCAAGCCGTTCCTGCTGCGCGCCGGCATGCATACGATGGCTGTGAGCTGGCGCGCCGGCAGCGGACCGTCCGCCGCGCAAGGCGTCAACCTGCTGTTCGTGGACGGCAAGACGGGCGCGCCCGTGACCGACCTGATATTTGATATGGAAGGCAAGTAGCGGCTGGTTTCTGGGGGCCGCCGGAGCCGCTGTTCCGGTGCGCCAGCCAGTAGCCCCGGCCCGCCCCGGGCCGCGGGCGGATGGCAGTGCTGTGTTCATACGGGCCTTGTGTGCTGGGCTCGGGGCTAGCTCGTGCTATTTTCGCCACCCCCTTGACACCGCCGCGCCGTTAGTCTAGTATGTCTATCAACTTGCTACACAATAGGGACTGTCCTTGCGAACCTACGGAAACCACGCGGCGAATGACAACTTGATGTGCCGGGACTGTATGTGCCGGTTGCGGCCAGGCTTTTCTGAGATCGCCTGAGCAAACCAGCCTGCCCTCCGCAATCGGCCCCTCCGGGAACCCTATCGCAACAACGAAACTGAATCCTTAACCAACTACGAACTTACAGGAAATGGAAATCATGAAAAACCGCTCACTTACAAAAGGTCTGGCCGCGCTAGCGGCCGCGACCACGGTCTCGATTAGTTCTGCGGCCCAACTGCTGAACGTCTCCTACGATCCCACCCGTGAACTCTATGCCGCTTATAACAGCGCTTTCGCCAAACACTGGCTGGCGACCACGGGGGAGAAGGTGACCATCCTGCAATCCCATGGTGGTTCCGGCAAGCAGGCCCGGGCCGTGATTGACGGTCTAGGTGCTGACATCGTGACCCTGGCACTGGCCGGGGACATTGATGCCATTGCCGAGAAGAGCCAGTTGCTCCCCAAGGAGTGGCAAGCCCGTCTCCCTAACAACAGCACACCCTACACCTCCACCATCGTCTTTGTGGTGCGCAAGGGGAACCCCAAGGGGATTAAGGACTGGCATGACCTGACCAAGCCCGGCATGGCCGTGATCACGCCCAACCCCAAGACCTCGGGTGGCGCGCGCTGGAACTACCTGGCAGCCTGGGGGTATGTCCTCAAGCAGGAGTTGGGCGATCTGACCAAGCTCCACGACGCCGCCAAGGCCGAGGAGGTCGCCCAGGCGCAGACCAAGGCCCGTGCCTTCCTCACGGCGTTGTTCCACAACGTGCCGGTGCTGGACTCGGGCGCGCGGGGTTCGACCACCACCTTTGTGCAACGTGGCCTGGGTGATGTGCTGCTGGCTTGGGAGAACGAGGCCTTCCTGGTCATTAAGGAATTCGGTGCCGACAAGTTCGAGCTGGTGGCGCCCTCGGTGAGCATCCTGGCTGAACCGCCTGTGGCACTGGTGGATAAGGTGGCAGACAAACATGGCACGCGCAAGCTCGCGGAGGCCTATTTGCAATACCTCTATTCCCCGGAAGCCCAGGAGATCGCCGCGCGCAACTTCTACCGTCCCCGCCTGGACGCCGTGGCCAAGAAGTTTGAAGCCGCGTTCCCCAAGCTGACGCTCTTCACCATTGATGAGGTCTTTGGCGGCTGGGCCAAAACGCAGGCCACGCATTTCGCGGACAAGGGGATCTTTGACCAGATCTACACCCCGACGGCGAAGTAAACCGCACGCACCCGCAAACCGATAGGCGGAACCCCTTATGTGGCATATAGGCCGAACTAACTCGCCCCTCCCGGGGTTCCGCCTCACGCTGGGCTACAGCGTCCTGTACCTGAGCCTGATTGTGCTGCTCCCGCTGGCGGCGTTGCTGGCCAAGGCCAGTGCCGCCAGTTGGAGCGAATTCTGGCGGATTGCTCTGGACCCGCGGGCGGTGGCCTCCTACCGGTTAACGCTGGGGGCCGCACTCGCAGGCGCTCTGATCAATGCCGTGTTCGGCTTTGTGGTCGCCTGGACGCTGGTGCGCTACTCCTTCCCCGGGCGGAGATTGCTGGACGCCATCGTGGACCTGCCGTTTGCCATGCCCACCGCCATCTCCGGCATTGCCTTGACCGCGATCTACGCGCGCACCGGTTGGATCGGCCAGTGGCTGGAACCGTTGGGGATCCCGGTGGCGTTCACCCCGCTGGGCATCACCATCGCCCTGACGTTTATCGGCCTGCCATTTGTCGTGCGGACTCTGCAGCCGCCGCTGCAGGAGCTGGAGGTTGAGTTGGAGCAGGCCGCGGCCAGCCTTGGCGCCAGCCGCTGGCAGACGTTCTGCCGCGTGCTCCTGCCCACGCTACTGCCGCCGTTGTTGACCGGCTTTGCGCTGGCCTTTGCCCGCGCCCTGGGGGAATACGGCTCGGTGGTCTTCATCTCCGGGAACATGCCCATGAAGACCGAGATTACCTCGCTGCTGATCATCGTAAAGCTCGAACAATATGACTACACCGGCGCGGCTGTGATCGCCACGGTCATGCTGGGGGCCTCTTTCGCCATCCTGCTGGGGATTAATGGCCTGCAGTGGTGGTTTAATCAGCGTCACCGGGCCGGAGCATGAGCATGAAACGCACGCCTACTGATATGCCGCCCGTCGCTGCCACCCATGTCCGGGAGAACGATCCGCGCTGGGTTCGCGCCACCCTGATCGCCATCACGGTGCTCTTCCTCGGGATTTTCCTGGCGCTGCCGCTGGCCTCCATCTTTACCGAGGCCTTGCGCAAAGGCATCGGCGTCTACTTGGCCAGTTTCCGCCAGCCGGATGCTTACGCCGCCATCCGCCTGACCTTACTGGTCTCCGCCATTGCGGTGCCGCTGAATGTGGTGTTCGGACTGGCGGCCGCGTGGGCGATTGCGCGGTTTCGATTTTGCGGGCGCAATGTCCTGCTTACGCTGATTGACCTGCCATTTGCCGTGTCGCCGGTCATCTCCGGCCTGATCTACGTGTTGCTCTTCGGTCTGCATGGCTGGCTGGGCCCTTGGCTGAACGAACATGACCTGCAAGTGATCTTCGCGGTGCCGGGGATTGTCCTGGCTACCCTGTTTGTCACGTTCCCGTTTGTGGCGCGTGAACTCATCCCGTTGATGGAGGAGCAGGGGAGCGAGGAAGAGCTGGCCGCGCGCGTGCTCGGCGCCAGCGGCTGGCAGATCTTCTGGCGCATCACGCTGCCGAACGTGCGTTGGGGGCTGCTTTACGGCGTGATTCTCTGCAATGCCCGCGCCATGGGCGAATTCGGCGCAGTCTCCGTGGTATCCGGCCATATCCGCGGTCTGACCAACACCGTCCCGCTGCATGTGGAGATCTTGTACAACGAATACAACTTTGTCGCGGCCTTTGCCGTGGCCTCGCTGCTGGCCTTGCTGGCGCTGGTCACCCTGGGGCTGAAGACCGCGGTGGAGTGGAAGGTCCGCCGGGACCGCGCGGAGTCGGCCGCCAGCCGTGAGGGAAGTACACCATGAGTATCGAGATCCGTAAGATCAGCAAGACCTTCGGCACCTTCGCGGCGCTGCGCAACATCAATCTGGTGGTGCCGGATGGTCAGCTCACGGCACTGCTTGGCCCTTCCGGCTCCGGCAAGACCACGCTGCTGCGCATCATTGCCGGGCTGGAGACGCCGGATGCGACCGACGGTGCCGAGATCCGCTTCGCGCAGCAGAACGTGGCAGGCATTGATGTGCGTGATCGGCGGGTAGGGTTTGTCTTCCAGCACTACGCGCTCTTCCGCCAATTGAACGTCTTTGAGAACATCGCCTTTGGGCTGCGCGTGCGGCCGCGTCAGACCCGTCCGCCGGAAGCCGTTATCCGCGGCAAAGTCAAAGATCTGCTGAAGCTGGTGCAACTGGAAGGCCTGGAAGGACGCTATCCGGCGCAGCTCTCCGGTGGGCAGCGGCAGCGGGTGGCGCTGGCGCGGGCCCTGGCGATTGAACCAAAGGTGCTGCTGCTGGATGAGCCGTTCGGGGCGCTGGATGCGCGCGTGCGCCAGGATCTGCGCCGCTGGCTGCGCCGGCTGCATGATGAGATCCACGTCACCAGCCTGTTCGTCACGCACGACCAGGAAGAGGCGCTGGAAGTCGCCGACCGGATCGTGGTGATGAATCAGGGGCAGATCGAGCAGGAAGGGTCACCGGATGAGGTTTTTCATAGTCCGGCTTCCGCGTTTGTGATGAATTTCCTAGGCAATGTGAATCTCTTCCATGGGCGTGTGGAGGAGGGGAAGGCCGTCTTCGGGCCGCTGGTCATGGAAGCACCGGCCGGACCGCTGAGCCATGGCAGTCCGGCGCGCCTCTTTGTGCGCCCCTTTGATCTGGACATTCAGTTGCAGGCCGGCGCCGACGGTGCGCTGGCCGGACGCGTGACACGTCTGCAGTCCGCCGGGCCGGTGGTCAAGGTGGATGTCACCACGGCAGAGGGTCAGCCGATGCATGTGGAGCTGTCGCACGAACGCGCCCGGCAACTGCAGTTGGCGGTCGCGCAGGCGATCTTTGTCGTGCCGCGCACGGCCCACGTTTTTGCCGATGATTATGCGATCTGAGCCGGGAACTGTGTGCGTGCTGGAACTGGATTCGTTAAATGGCAAATGATGAAAACGCCTATTTGTTGCTTTCAGGGCCCCCTCGAGGCTTTCCGCACATCGCGGCCCGGATTCACGCGACGGCGGCTCAGCGCCAGCAGGACGACCTGGCGGCCAAGGGGGCGTAGGTAGACCATGGTTCCTGCCGCGAAAAGGAACTGGTCGGCCCCAGCCTCCAGGTGCGCACCTCGCGCAGCACGCATGTCAATCTTACCCCGCTCTTGGGTGTGCAAGGCGAAACCGCCGCCAAGATCTTCCTCAACGCCGGCTGGGGGGCGCATCCCTGTTCCATTACAGAGTTGCGTTCAGTAGGCCGGAACTCCGGTTCCGGCCATGGAATGGGCCGCAACCGGAGTTGCGGCCTACAACACTACAACGCAAAGCAAGGGGAACA
>CAIOST010000398.1 GCA_903861045.1 uncultured bacterium
CCCGCCGAGCCGGACACGCGTGCATGCAACGCCCAACGTCCAACATCCAACGCCCAACATCCAAGTGAGGAAGAGACCGCAAAAGTTCGCACGAAGTTCCGTTGGGCGTTGGGCGTTGGGCGTTGAAAAAACCTGTTGCGTTCCCGCAGCTGCGGCGGCCGCCCTACCACCTACCCCCTAACACCTAACACCTGCCACCTGCCACCTCTGCCGCCTCGGCGGGTCCGGCACTACCACCTACCACCTACCACCTACCACCTAGCACCTCTTGCGCCCCTCGCGCCGGCCTACCGCAAAATAATCACCGTCCGCATCGTGGGGTTCGCCCGGTAGAACGATTTGGTGCCAGCTTGCCCATACGCATCTAGCAGACCACCTGCACCGCCGGCGACCGACAACTTGTTCAGCGTATAGCCAGCCGGGGCATTGGTGAGATACGCGGTAGAACCACGTGCCAGAAAAGCGTCCAGATCCGCCGGCCGTGCCAAGTCGTACCAGATGGCAATCCGGCCGCCAGCGCCACCACCCGAATAGTAATCCGTATTCATTTGACGACCAATGGCACCATTGGCCGCCATGGTACCATTCCCAGCCATGGTACGGCAGACGATAAAGATGCTGCCACCGGAACCACCGCCGCCCTTACTGGCGCCGTCGCCACCCGCGCTGCCGTTCGCGGAGATGGTGCCATCGTTCACCACGGCACCGGTCGCCCGAATCCAGATACAGCCACCGCCATAACCGCCCTTTACGTCATACGCGGTGCCGCCGTTGCCACCCCCGCTACCGGGAAGCATCGGCGCCTCCGCCCAGCCATAGGTGACACCGCCGGTCGATACCACATGTAACTCCGGAATAGTACTTATGTTATCGCCCCCTACGCCGCCATAGCCGCCACCCGCACCGCATCCCGGCACTTGGCTCCCTTTGCCTGGACCGCAAGCGCCGGCATACCCCGCCCCATCGGCATTGATCCCGCCGCCAGCATGAATCGTCAGATTACCGACCTCCAAGCGCACCACCCCGCCGTCGGGCGACTCGTGCGTGGCATACTGGCTCGCGCTCGGCACGACCACGCAGTTGCTATGCACATCCATGTTGCCGTTGACGATCACCCGCGCTGTATAGCTCGGCGCCGTGGCATTCGTAACGCCTGGACAGAGATACAAGCTCGCGGTGTTGGTGAGCAATAAGCTGGCGCAACTCAGCGTGAAATAATTCGTCAGGGTCAACCGCGCGTCACCCATGATATTCACATTCCCAGCCACGGCCACAGTCACGCCCGTGGCAGCGAAGCTGTACTCACCACTGTTCAACGACAGATAAGGCAGCACCCACGGATTGTCGGACCCCCAACTGAACGTAGCGCCCCCGGCATAGTCACCGACCAGCGAACTCGGGTCGGACACATAGATCGAACCGCCCTGCGCGTACACATACATGTTCCAATAATCATAATATCCAGAGAGATCACCCGTAGGCAGATCGCCCCGTGACACGGCTAGCGAGGGCATCTTACTGGCTCCCTCCTCCCGGTAGGCATACGCCTGCTGCGCCGCCGTATTGACGTAGACCGCGATACGCCCGCCACTGCCATTGCCGCCGGTCTGGCTCCCGTTGCCGCCGGCAGCGCGCACATCGCCATCCCCTTGGATCGTGTCACAATGGATGCAGACACTCCCGCCCGCCCCACCAGCGCTGTTGGTGGAGGCGCCCGCGTCACCGCTGACGTCAATCAGGCCACCCGCAGCCACATTCACGATTTCCGTCGCTTCGATCGTCACCCAGCCACCGCCGGCCCCGCCGGCCCCCGTGGCCGCGCCGCCGCCCCCACTACCGGGCGTCTCGGGCTGCGTGACCGAACCATAGGCGACCGCGATGTCCGGAATTTTTCCAAACCCGCGCCCTCCATGGGCCGCGCCGGATGGAAAGCGTGTGGCAGACGCCCCGCCCCCCAACCCGCGCCCTGCGTCACTGGCGCTGATGCCCCCCGCATACCCCTTGCCCTTGGCATCGATCTTCCCGCCCGCCAGCACGGTCAGGTTGGCGCACTGGAGCCAGATCCGGTTGTCAGGCGTCCAAGGGGAACTCGCAGCGCTCTGTGGGTCATGCGTGAGCGTGCCACCGACCAGCAGCGTGGTGGCGCGCAGGATGGTGTTCGTCCCTTGGAACGTCAACGTCGCGCTGGCGCTGTTGGAGACGCAGCTGAAGGCAAACGGCAGGCTGACATCCAGCGTCACGTGATGCGTGATCGTCACATCGTCGCCGCGGCCCGGCAGGGCACCGCCCCACGTCGCCGGGTTGGTCCAGTTACCCGCCTGCACCGTCGTGATCGCTCCGGCTGTATGCGCATAGGGCACGATTGCCACGGCCGCGGCGTTGGCCAGCGCGCCGTAGGGGTAGACCCCATTGCCGGCGCCCAAGGTCAACACCACCGCTTCGCTGGCCGTGTTCGTATCGTAGTAGGGCGTGATGACCACGTCGGCGTACGTGGCACCGGCCGCCAGCGTCACGTTGGTCGCTATGGTGGCATAGTCCGTACCGTGCACCGCGCTGCCAGAGAGCCCGAAGGAGACGGTGATAGCCTCGTTGGTGCAGTTGCCGGGGCGACTGATGCGGAACGTAGCCGTATTTCCCGGGTATTGCGCTTCCGTATCAGTCGCGTTCACCGTCACTTCGCCGGTGAGGAAGAACCTGGCCGTAGGCAAGGTAGCCGTACCGCCCGCATTGCTGGCCAGCCAGGTGTAGTAGTAGGTCTGGTTGGGCAAAATGCCATCGACCAGGTCCGTCAGGTTGGTACTGGTGTGTCGTTCGTCCAGGCGGGGTTCACGGCGCCGCTATTGAACCAATTCGTGTGGTCCCAGGCCGCGAGCTCCTGCCCGCCGTTGCGCGTCCCCCAGAGCAAACCGACCGCCGTAGCCGCGCCGCCGGTACTGACCAGCATGCCGTGGCACGTCGCGCCGTTAGTCAAGACCGCCGTGACCGCCGCGTTCAAGAAACCGGGAGGATCCATTGCCGCCGCCACCGGCACACTCCGCAGGGTAACCCGATTCCTGCCCGGTTCGCCCACCAAAACCCGCGCATGGCTGGCATCGTACACCACCACGAGGCTTGCGCCCTGATTCGCCGTCGCGCCCCGCACACTGTTCAACGCGCTAATCAGCCCTTTGGCGCCGCGCACCCCATACGCCGGTGTCACCGCGCCGGCATCCACAATTACGGCGTCCGCATCGTCCCACGATGGACAGACCACCAGATAGTTGCCATCCGGCTGGGCGGCAACCGCGCTGAGGTAGACGCCCTGATTATTATCAAACGGGCCCTGCAAATCATTTGCCGTGCTGCCCACCAGCGAATTGGCCGCGGAAACCTCGCCGGCCACGCCTTGGTTGCCGTCGCCCCAGGTCACCGCGCCGAGACCAATCCACGTATAATTAGCTGCGTCATAGCTCGGCGTCCACACAGGGCTGGCCACCACATAGTTGCCGTTGGCCAGCGCGCAAACGCCGTCGGAGCCGACTTGATCATACGCATGTGTGCCGACCAGCGAATTGGCGTCCGAGACCACGCCGGTCACGCCCAGGGTGCCGTTGCCCCAGGTCACCGCGCCGAGGCCGTACCAAACGCCAATGTTCTCGTCGTATATCGACGTCCACGATGGGCTCGCCACCACATAGTTGCCGGTGGCCAGGGCGCAGACGCCGCGGGAGCCAACCGCATCATTCGTACTGTTCCCCACCAGGGAATTGTTCGGCGAAACCGCGCCGATCACACCTTGGGTGCCATTACCCCAGGTCACCGCGCCGGCATCGGTTGCATCGCGGTTATCCCAGTAAGGGCTAGCCACCACATAGTTGCCGTTGGACAGGGCGCAGACGCCGTAGCCAACCTGATCACTCGCCGTGCTCCCCACCAGTGAATTGTTCGTCGAAACCGTTCCGAACCGTCCGGTGGTACCGTTGCACCACGTCACCGCGCCGAGATCGGCCAACACGTCGGTGTCCCAATAAGGGCTGGCCACCACATAGTTGCCGTTGGGCAGGACACAGACACCGTAGCCAACCTGATCACCCGCCGTGCTCCCCACCAGCGAGTTGTCCACCGAGACCACCCCGCCCAGCCCGGTCGTGCCGTTGCACCAGGTGACCGCACCGGCGTTAGCCTGAGTTCCATTCTTCCAATTAGGACTTGCCACCACATAGTGGCCATTCGACAGCGCCGTGACGTAGCGGCCGACCTGATCACTGCCGTTCGCACCCACCAGCGAGTTAGCCGTCGAGACCGCCCCGGTCCGCCCAACGGTTCCGTCGCACCAGGTTACCGCACCGGCGTTAGCCTGAGCTCCGTTCTTCCAATTAGGACTTGCCACCACATAGTGGCCATTCGCCAGCGCCGTGACGTAAAAGCCGACATAATCATATTGATTCGTACCCACCAGCGAGTTAGCCGTCGAGACCGCCCCGGTCCGCCCAGCGGTTCCGTCGCACCAGGTGACCGCACCGGCGTTAGCCTGATTTCCATTCTTCCAATTAGGACTTGCCACCACATAGTGACCATTCGACAGCGCCGTGACGTAGAGGCCGACATAATCGGAGCTGTTCGTCCCCACCAGGGAGTTGCTGTTGGTCACAACGCCAATCGGGAAGGCGTTCGTCCCGCGACACCACGTGGCCGCACCAAGGCCAGACTTTGTTCCTAAATACCAAAAGGGACTTTGCACGACATAGTCGCACTCCGCGTTGTTGAGCACGACGATCCCCCCATAGCCAACCTTATCCTCGTATGAAGAGGTAGCCTTGCCCACCAGCGAATTGACCGTCGAGACCACCCCGGTCGCGCCCTTGGTTCCATCGCACCATGTGACCGCGCCGCGAACCTTGTCATTAGCCAAGTAGCGCCCGAAGTTCGGGCTAGCCACCACATAGTGCCCATTGGGGAGTGCGGTCACCATTTTCGTATAACTATCCACGCCTGTACATTTGTAGCCAACCAGGTCCCCCTGCTTACCCGTGGCTGTCTGTCCCGCGATATTCGTCGTGGCCCCCACCAGCGAGTTAGTAGCCGCCACCACGCCACCCACCGCGCCGTCCGCCAACAGGCCATTAGTGGCATTGACCCAGGTGACCGCACCGCGATTCGTCGACCAATAGGGACTATGGATCAGATAGTTGCCATTGGCCAGCACGGTAATGCCGCCCGCACCGACCCGGTCATTGGTAACGCTACCCATGATGGTGCTGAGCGGGTTGACCAGGTCGTTGGTGGCATAGAGATAGACCGCGCCGCGGCTGCTGTTAAAGCCCGGATCGGTGATCACGAGCTTGCCGTTGGGGAGGTTGGTGACCAGCGTGCCGAACGCGACGCTGTCCGGCGGGCCGCTAATCACCTCTTCGGCTACCGCCGCCGGCGCCACCAGCGCCACTAGAGCCGCCACCGCGAGAAATTGCACCATCTGCCGCCCGATCTTGGGAATCCGCTGCATCGCTGTATCTCCTGTGGCCTGCACGTAGGACTACGTAGGGGTAATTATGGCACAGAGCCTAACGAAGAATCAAACGGCAATGGGGCGCGGGGCAGGTCAGGGTTCAGGGCGCAGGGTTCAGGGTTCAGGTGACAATCCTCTCGCCGGGAGGGCGAGGCTCCCGCCGAGCCGGACACGCGTGAATGCAACGCCCAACAACCAACGCCCAACGCCCAACATCCAAGGCGGCAGCCCCCGCAATAGTTTGCACGAAGTTCCGTTGGGCGTTGGGCGTTGGTTGTTGGATGTTGGGCGTTGAAAAAACGCCGGTAGACAAGCGCAAACCCGCCGGCAGCCAGCACGATCGCTCCCCGGTGGGCTTGCCAACCGGCAGCAAAGATCTGCGCTAGGCCTCCTAAAGCCGCGTGCGACCGCTCCCCGGTGGGCTTGCCCACCGGCAGCAAAGTTCTGCGACAGCCAGGAGGCCGCGAAAATGGACCAGCAAAAGAAAAGGCGCGAGGTCACGCCGCCGCGGCCATATCTCGCGCCGCTCCTTTTTCATTGATCTTCGCGCTGCTGCGCGGCTCTCTCTGATCTTCCCGTTCCGGCGGCACAAGGCCACCGGGGACGGCTGGCAGACGCGCACCGGTAGTACGCAAAAATGACCATGGCCATCCTCTCG
>CAIOST010000399.1 GCA_903861045.1 uncultured bacterium
GGAGCGCTGATCGAAGACTGGGGTGGTGACGATATCCATGATGCCCCCGTCTACTCGGAATCATACGCCTGACGGCACGTTATAGCCCTCGCGGACACATCCGGCGACCCTCGGTTCACCGGGCAGGCTCATCCAAGCCCGCCCCGCTACCCGGCTATCACTTCCCGATCCAAAAACCGATCTCATGGTACGACTTTTGGGGTCGAAAAGCAACGCCACCATCAAAAACAAGCTTCGACGCCCCCTCTGAGCCACTCCCCCCCAGCCCAAATAGTTTACATAACCGCCGTTATCCGACCCTGAGGTGTCCCGCCCAATGCTCGAAAATGCAGCTTGTACGTCCTATCCGTCGTCCAGAACGGTGGGTTCCAGCGCAAAAAACGAAAACGTTTTCGTTTTTTTGGCCCAGCCTGGCAACCGCCAGGTAGTTCTGCGCGGTCGCCACCGAGTAATGAAAGTGCTCTTTCAACCAGCGCGGCCACGCCTTCAGTCCGCTGGATGAGCTGGCGCGGGGCGGCTGAAGGGGGCCGCAACACTTACACGGCCACACTTACACGGTTCACTTACACGACCCGCTTGCTCGGAGAGGGACTAGCGTGTAAGGGAGTCGAGTAAGCGTGCCGTGTAAGGGTAGCGTGTAAGGGTAGCGTGTAAGGGTGGCGCCTGCGCGTGCCCCATAAAACTTGACAGAGGCATGTACTGGGCGGAAACTCGAATGCCGAATCACGAATTTCGAAACAATTCTGAAATCCCAAGGATAGAAAATCATAAACCCGGATGCGCCAGCCGACGCCTGATCTGAGACGGGGGCCGCTGCTCTGTGGCGCTCGCGCAGTTGGTCGTAGGCTGCTGCCAGTATCCCCGGCCCGCCCCCGGGCCGAGGGCGGATGGCTATCCTGGGCGGGCTGAACAATAATATGGAGCGCGGCAAGCGGACCCGTTTGCGGTGCTATCTTCGTCGCGATCCTTGTTATGATCTGTGTCCTGATCATAGCCACCTTGGATCGCGCTGCCCGCGGCCCGGGGCGGGCCGGGGCTACTGTCGGCAGCATGCGCCATGCGCTGGATAGCCGAAGAAGGCGGCGAGGTAGTTGCTATGTACGATTTTATGGGGCACGCGCAGGGCAAGCCCACCGGGGCGCGCCAGCCCATGCACAACCTTCTCTCCACCCTTGTCTTCCCCATCCTTCCAAGCAGCCAGCCCCCCAATCTTCCACAATTCTGGTCACGGCGCTCGCAGCAGCAAAGCCACGGACGAGCCGTCCGCTTCCGTGGTCAGTACCAGCACTGGCGCGCCAGCGGACTGGAGGACCACCAACGCCGCCTGCAGCGCGGTACAGGCCCCCTGCGTATCGCCGCAAAGCGTGGCAGGTGCCAGACGCGCCAGCAGGCGCGTACCAAAAACTTGCTGCAGCGCCGCGTTTTCCGCCGCTGCCACCGCCGCGTCACCATTGGCCGAGACGCACACACCGGCCACCGCTTGCGGCGCCATCCCCGCCTGTTGCAGCGCACACCAGATCGCGCTCGCGGCCATCCGGCCCGGGCCGTCCGTCGCCATCACCTGCCCGTCAGCATGCCCGGCCGGTAGGGCGGGGCCGCCGGACCCGCCGGCGTCGGCCAGAGCATCGAGCCCTGTACCCGTGCCCCTCGATAAACCCGTCCCCAGCACCGTCGCCAGCACCGTCGCGCCGCGCGCGCGTGCGTGCGCCTGCCGTTCCAACACCAGCATCACGCCCGCTTCGCCCGGCACGAGCCCGGGCGCCGCCTCATCCCCCTTTGGCCGCAACAACCCCTGCGCCGCCAACGTGCGGAAGAGCGCAGGCCCCAGCGCTTCGCAACCACCAGCCAGGATCAGCTCCGCCTCGTCATCGGCCAGCAAATCGCATGCTTCGACCAGCGCCTGCCCGGCGGCCAACCGGCCGGAAGCAAACGATTGATGCACCCCGCGCAATGACCACTCCATCGCCGCCAGGCTGATGGCGGTATTGAAGTAGGTGTGCGGAAAGAGGAACGGCTTTACCAGGCGCGGCCCCTTCTGCACGTAATCCGCAAAGAAGGCCGCCATGGTATCCTGCCCGGCCCAAGCCGTGCCCACCAGGATACCGGCGCGTTCCGGCACGAGCCGGGCGACGTCCACCCCGGCCTGCCGCAGCGCCATCCCCGTGGCCGCCAGGAGCAGTTCGCTATTCCGGTCGAGATACGCCTTGGGCGCCAGCAGATACTCCTCCACCCGGAAGGGCGGGACTTCGCCACAGAGCGGCGCATAACCGGGCGGCGGCGCAAAGCGGCTACACGGCAGCACCGCGGACTCCCCTTCCCGCAACGCCGCGGCACTTTCCGCCGCGCCAATACCCAATGGCGAAAGGATACCGATGCCCGTAATCACGATCGGGTCGTGCATGCTAGACCACCTTTCCAAAAATCACGGCCGCATTGCAGCCGCCGATGCCGGCCGAGTTAGAAAGGACCACCTGCAGCCTGGCAGCCCGCGACTGATTGGCCACCAGGTTCACGGCGCATTCCGGGTCCGGCGTCGTGAAGTGCGTGGTGGGGGGGATGATCCCATCGCGCAGACTGAGAATCGACGCGATGGCCTCGATCGCCCCGGCCGCGCCTAGCATGTGCCCCAGCGAGGACTTGATGGAGGTCACAGGTATGCGTGGCAGGTGGGTGCCGAACACATCGGCCATGGCCTGCGACTCGGTGGTGTCGTTGGGCTTGGTGCCGGTGCCATGGGCATTGATATGGTCAATGGCCTCGGCAGGTAAGTTGGCGCGGGCGAGGGCCTGGCGCATGGCCTGGGCGGAACCGGCGCCACGCGGTGCCGGCGCTGTGATGTGGAAGCCGTTATTGTTGGTCCCCCATCCCAGCAACTCTGCCAATGCTGTCCCCTGCCGGGCGTGGCAGGCGTCCTCGCGCTCCAGCAGCAGCGCGGCGGCGCCCTCGGAAAAGATGGTGCCGCTGCGGTTAAGGTCAAAGGGACGCACGCAATCCTTGGCCATGGTGCGCAAGGCGCAGAGGCCGCTCCAGGCAAAGCGCGAAAGCGCGTCGTACCCCACCACCAGCACGCGCTCGGCGCGGCCGTGGCGGATGAGCCCGGCGCCATACGCCAAGGCCGCGGCCCCGGCCGCACAGGAGAGCGTGATCGTGGCGCGTGGCCCGGTCAGACCCAGCGCGGCCGCGATGCGCTCGGCGGTCACACCGGCTGTGAGATCGCCCGCCGCTGTGGCGGTAGGCGCCTCGCCGACCAAAGCCGTTTCCCCATGGTCCAACGCGCCGAAGTTGGTGGCCGTGACCAGGGCGATGGGGAGCGTGGCGGCAGCGGTGCCACCGACTGGCAACCACCCCGCCTGGGTCAACGCTTCCAGGCAGGCGGCCGCGGCGAACCCGCTGGCGCGATCGCGCACCCCTGCGGCCGTCAGCGCCGGCAGCGGCGTGAAGGCGCGGATCTGCCCGGCCTGTGTGCAGTTCATGCCGCCCAGATCAAAGAGCTCCAGCGGCGTGATGGCATCCGCGCCAGCCAGCAGGCCGCGCCAGGTCTCCGCCACGGTAAGCCCCAGCGGCGTCACCGCCCCCAGCCCGGTGACCACGATCCGCCCGGGAACAACACCGGACGCGAAGGCGGCCGACAAACGGGCCGTATGACCACCAACAACATTCATAAGCCGCTCCCCTTGGCGCAACGCTCCGCACGTCGGGCCGCAGGCGCTACGCCAGGTAGGAAGAATACTACATCCCCCCCGCCCGGGGCTACTGCTGGCGCATCTGCCCAGCGGTTCCGAATAGGGGCGGCCGGTCGGCCGCCCCTATTTGGAACCGCTGGGCCACCACCAACTTCATTGACACCGATGTCATATTTGACACTTTATTGTCTCAACGCATGAGCAAGCTATTGATGCGGGTCGTGTACCGGTTGGACCCGGACGCCGTCATTGTTACCGATGTGTTCGAGAAGAAGACGCCGCAAACCCCGGATGCCGTCATCCGGCTTTGTCGGCAGCGGCTCCGTCGCTACGACGAAGCCGCAGGAGAGTAACATGGATACGAAGAAACGCAAACAGCTGGAAGCGGCGGGCTGGCAGTCGGGAACCGTGCAAGAGTTCCTCGACCTCTCCCCGACTGACATGGCGTTCATTGAAACGAAGCTGGCCCTCACCAAGGTTCTGCGGGCAACTCGCCAAAAACAACACATGACGCAGACCACGCTGGCAGCCCGCATGAAGACCAGCCAGAGCCGTGTTGCCAAGATCGAAGCCGGCGACCCCACCGTGTCGATCGATCTGATTCTGCGCGGCCTATTTACGCTGGGGTTCAGCCGACACGATCTCGCCAAGGCTGTATAACGGTCGGACCGTTCAACCGTACCACCATCCCACTCCCCCTCGCGCCCTTCTCTGTGGATACATTCCGGTCGAAGCGTACGGTCGACGAGCGCGAGGGCGGGCGCTGGCGGCGGTTCCCCGCGCGCGAATCCTTCTCTCTGTTTGCGCGGCTACCCGCAGAACTCTGCCGTCCGGCTGGTCGAGCCCTGGCCTTTACACACAAGTTCTGCTGGACAAATACCACGGCCATAAACGCGATAAAATTGCCCCGTCGAACCGCAAATTGACGAATTTCGAACCGCAGAATCTCGAAGTTCCTCGTGAAACGCGAACGTGCGCAAGCAACTGTACCAGCGAAAGTGCC
>CAIOST010000400.1 GCA_903861045.1 uncultured bacterium
CGCCATCAGACCTGTCGTTTCTACCGCACAGCCAATCTAGCCGGGGATGCGCCGTTGCGAGTGGACGTATCCATGGTGCCAGAGTGGATGGCGGGCGGCTCGCCTCGCATCCTGCTCTACGGCGGGGTCGCCGGCCTGTTGCTGTTGGGCATAGCGGGGTGGCGCCGTCGGCCCTTCTGGCTAGCCTTGGCGCTCGTGGTGCTGGCGATAGCCGGCATACAGACCGTGCCCGGTGTGGCGATTGTGACGCAAGGCTGTTATCTCATTCTGCCACTGGCACTCGGCGTAGGCTTGATCCGGGTCATGGTTGGTTGGATCCAACGGCGCAAACGCCGCCTGGAGGCCGAAGCGCAACAGGGCGCAGAGCTCGCCCCCATGGAGCCCGAGCCCCCCGCCAACAAGCCTGGGCAGACGGGGTCGGCGCGCCTGGGTCTGCTGATGCTGATGGGGGTGTTGGGTAGTGGTCTAATATCCTGGGTACATGGCGCGGAGGCTGTCAACCTGCCGCGACTAAAGCTCGATCGACTGGATCTTTCGATGGTTGCCGCCCCACTTGATGCGCATGCGGAGCGCACGGCCAGTGTCAAATGGCGTATGGCGTTCAGCGGCGGTCAGGCCGGGCGCTTTCAGCTCTTTGGTGCCGACAGCGTGGTGACGGATTTCAAGGGGTCGTCGGCCAAGCTGGGGCTTGAAACCACACCGCAGGGGTACGTGCTGCGCGTCGAGCAGGCCGGGCAACATGTCGTAGAAATTCAAACCAGTGAACGGGTGGCAGAGTACAATGGCTATTGGCGGCTGGCTTTGCCCGTGCCCGATACGCTGTTGAACCGCTTTGAGCTTACCGTGCCGGCCGTTGACTTGGAGATTTTAGTACCCGGGGCCGCTAATCTGACGATCGCACCGACGGGTAGTGTGACCATCGCCAGTGGCGCCATCGCCTGCAGCGGGCAGGCGGCCTTTGCTTGGAAACCACGCGCCCGGGATGCGCGACGGGAAGAATCCGTGGTGTCGTGCGACGTGGACACCCTGGCCACGATCCGCTCAGGCGTGGTGGATCTGGCGGTGCGGGCCAACTATAAGGTGGTACAGGGCGAAATACGCGAATTGCGACTGGGTCTGCCGGAAGGGATCAGCGTGACGGCTGTGCAGGCGCCCAATCTGGCCAGTTGGAGTCTGGATCCGGCCACGCATATGCTCCAGGCCATTCTGGCGCGTCCCGCCAGCGCCGATTTTACGCTGGCCATAGGCATGCAAGTGCCGTGCGAAGGGCTACCTTATCAGGCGGTGCTGGGCGTGCCCGCGGTACAGGGTGTGCAGCGCCAGCGCGGCCGGTTAGCCTTAGCGGCACCGGAAACCATTCTGTTGCGCTTGCAGGAGAATGCGGGCGCCCTCGCCATCAACACCGCCGATTTTGCCGATAGTGCGCGGGTTGTGGCGCAGCAGACCCAGGAACCCGTCCGGCGGGCCTTCCGGTATGACGATCCGGCGGCGGTCAAGGTTCAGGTGCGCGCCGAGGCCGTGCAGCCCGAGATTCGCGTCGTGGAAGCCGGTTCCTTCAGCATCGGCGATGAGCGCAATGTTTTGAGTACCACGCTGGAGCTGACGGTGGCCAAGGCGGGTGTCTTTACCGTGAAACTGCGCCTGCCAGAGGGCTACGACATTGAATCGCTGAGCGGAAAGGATATCAGCCACTGGGACGATAGCCGTCGCACCGGACAGGGGGTGGAAATCTTCTTGAACCGCCGCGTCCTGGGCAGCACCACGCTAAACCTGGTCTTGGCGCGGCAGTTACGCGGCATTTCCGAACGGATCGACGTGCCACGTGTAAGCGTCCAGGATGCGGCACGACATAACGGCCGCATGGCGGTATCGGCGGAACGTGGGGTAAAACTCTCGGTTGATGAACAACAGGGTGTCAGCGTACGCAAGCCGGATGGGGATAAAGTTACACCGGCGGCACTTACCTTTGATATTTTACGGCCGCTCTGGCAGTTGACGCTTAGCACGCAGGTCCAGGCGCCAGTGATCAAGCCAGAAATGTTGCACCGGGTAGAGTTGGCGGAAGGGTTGCTGCAGCATCGCGTACACCTGCGCTATCGCATTGAAAATGCGGGTGTCAAAGTATTCTACGTACGGGTGCCGGTCAAAGAAGCGACGCTGTCGGTCTCTGGTCGTAACATTGCGCGGGTTAGTCCGCTCGCACCGGATGCGGGCGAAACCGGGCGGGTGTGGCAGGTGGAGTTGCATGGCAAGGTGGAGGATGCGTATGCGCTCACTTGCCTCTATCAGGAGCCGTACGATCCAGCCAGCGGTGGTGTCACGATCCAACCGTTTGAAGTATTGGGCGCCTCCCGGCAGGGATCGTGGCTGGTGGTCACCGGTGGTGGGCGCGTGCAGGTACAGGCGCGCGGGGCGCTGGATGGCCTGAAGGTTGAAGATGCGCGCAGTCTGCCGGACAGTTTTGGCGCGGGCGATCTTTCGGCCGCGATCCTTTGCTATCGCGCCATGCAGCCGAAATACCGCCTGGATCTCTCGGTGGTACGCCATAGTGCGGCCCAGGTGCTGCCCGCCAGCGTGGAGGCCGCCAGCTTGGTGACTGTGATCTCGAGCAGTGGCAAGCTCTTGACGCAGGCGACGCTGAGCTTGCGTGTAGGGGACCTGCGGTTCCTCAAGATCGAATTACCCTCCACCTTGAGCGAAGTCTGGTCGGCTTCGGTCAATGGCGGCGAAGTGGCGGTGGCGCGCGACAATGGCACCGTGAGTGTACCGCTGGAGCAACTGGCGGCGGGTGCGCTGACCACCGTGGCCATCGTCTTCGCCGATCGCCTCACCGATGGGCTGCGCGGGCACGTGGCGTTGCAGGCACCGCGCTTCCCGGGGTTGCCATTGCGCGACATTCGCTGGACCCTCTATGTGCCGCCGGAGTACCGCTATCATCTGTTGAAAGGTGATTTCGACACGGTGGCCGCTGGCGAGATCAGGATGTTCTCCAAGGTCGATTACGAGACGCGCAACAGCGCGTATAATCAAGGCAACCTGGATTTGGCGACGCGCAACCTGAAGAGCATTGATGCCCTGCTGAACAGCGGGCAACGGGTGGAGGCGCAGAAAGCCTTGCAAGTAGCGGTAAATGCCTCTCAGGCCGAGCAAACGTTGAACGAAGATGCCCGGGTGCAGTTCCGCAATGTGGTCCAGCAGCAGGTTAAGATGGGGTTGGTGAACCGGCGTGAGGCGCTACGCATGGATAACAACATCTTTGATGAGGCCGCGCCACAGACACAGACCGGCTTCAACGCGGGCAACTTCTCCCAACAGTTTGTGACCAAGGTGGAAGAGCAATTGACGCAGCAAGACCGCAAGGGGCTCGACCTGGTGGCGGGCAAGATTGTGGACCAGCAAGCGGCTGCTGCCGGGCAGGCCACGGCTATTCATGTGGCCATGCCTACCCATGGTCGGGAGATGAGTTTCTATCGCGCCATGCAGAGCCAGTTGGGGGGCACGCTGCAACTGTCCTTTGATGTGCGGCGTCCACCGGCGGCGCTGGCGTTGCTCTCCTTCTGGCCTGTGCTGCCGGGTTTCCTGCTGCTCTGGGGCGCGCTGCGTCTGGCCATGGGGCGTGGCCGCGCGCGTACGTCCGGCCATGGGGTGCGATTCTAGTTAGTGGGAGGAGAAAGGAGAGATTCACCACGAAGCCCGCGCGCGGCTGCGCCGCGAGGAAACACTGAGGTAACTACCTATGAGAATCGCTCCTCCATCTTTGTCGCGAGCTTTGTCGGGAGCTTTGTCGACAAAGCTCGCGACAAGGCTCGCGACAAAGTTCCTTCTCCCGCATTATCCTTGGCGTACTTGGCGTTTTTGGCGGTTCGCTACCACAACAATCACAACGAGTTAGATGTGAGACAAGCCTTCTTCCCCAATTCAAGTTACAGGACGAGAGCACGAAGACCACGAAGAAGTCGGCACATTGTGCGATTTCCTAGTGCGTTCGAATCCTTCCTTGTGTCTTCACGCGGGAGACACGAACCGTGCGCCGTCCGTGTATCAGAGGCCATGCCTGCCAGCTCTGTACTTGCAGATTTTGCAACAAAAGAAACCAACTTCGTGCCCTTCGTGCTCTTCGTGGTGGAAACGGATGCTTTCGCTTCCCCACTAACTAAAATCGCACCCCCGGCCATGCGGCCTGAGGTTGGACAATTGCCAGTCTGGCACAGCCGTGGTACCATACGGTCTAAGTGGCGTATGTGGAGAGGACGCAGGGCATGAAGATTCCGATGTTCTGGGCAAAAGGAAGGTACGAGGGGAAGAATACCGAAGGTATCCAGTATGTGATGGAAGCCTGGGGAAGTTCCGACCGATCCGTTTCTGAAGCCCACTACGAGGCCGAACGTCGCGCCCGGCGAGCGTTTGAGATCGTCGTCACCCAAGGGAAGACCCCAGACGAGTACGACTATTTCGATGCCCCCATCATTGTGGAGTTGCATGACCGCGCGGTCCGCCTTGGCGCCCAGTCGCCGTTGGCTTAACGCAAACTTAACCTGGTGGTGAACATGTCGACATCCCTGACGATTATCGTGGTTGGTGCCACGGGTGATCTAGCCCGACGGAAGCTCTTTCCGGCGCTCTTCGCTTGCTTTGCCCGCGGCCACCTGCCGGCCGATGTGCGGTTTGTCGGCTTAGCGCGCACGGCCTTGACGGCTGAGGCCTTCCGGCAGAAGCTGGCGGAAGGGCTGCGCTGTGAGGAAATCGAGGCGGGGTCCTGCTCGTTGCAGGCCGGCGAATTTCTGCAGCGTTGCCATTATATCCGCTGTGAATACGAGGATGCCGCCGGTTATACGGCGGCGGCGGCGCAGTTGCTGCACGCGGAAGGGGGCCACCGCGCCAATCGTCTCATCTATCTGGCGGTGCCGCCGTTTGTCTTTGGCGGGGCCGTGCGCGCCATGGCTACCAGCGGCTTTCTACCGCGCGGGGCGGCTACGCCCTGGACGCGCTTGGTGATCGAGAAACCGTTTGGCCGTGATCGCGCCAGTTATGCTGAACTGGCCGCAGCGCTGGCCGCAGTCTGCGATGAGGAGCAGCTCTTTCGCATTGACCATTATCTCGGCAAGGAAATGGTGCAAAACCTGCTGGTTCTGCGCTTTGCGAATTCCTTTTTCGAGCCGGTCTGGCAACGCACATGCATCAGTCACGTGCATATTGCCTGGAGCGAAAAGCAGGGGGTGGCCGGCCGGGCCGGCTACTTTGACCAGTACGGCATCCTCCGCGATGTGATGCAGAACCACCTGATGCAGATGCTGTCGCTGATCGCCATGGAGCCACCGGCCAGTTTGGCGGCCGATGCCATTCGGGATCAAAAGGTGGCGGTGTTACGGGCGATCGTCCCGCTGGAGCGCGATGATTTGGTGGTAGGGCAGTATGTGGCGGCGACCGGTGCGGCGCAGCGTGGCTATTTGCAGGAAGAAGGTGTGCCGGTCTCCTCCATCACCCCGACCTATGCGGCCGCTGTCGTACGTGTGGCTACGCCCCGCTGGCAGGGGGTCCCCTTTCTCCTGACCGCCGGCAAAGGGCTCTGCACGGCGCGCACCGAAGTACGCATTCATTTTCGTAATGACGCCACGCTATTCGATGGCGTCACCGCCGACATTCCCTGTCACGCGGTAACCAATGAGCTGCTGATTCGCGTACAACCCGCTGAAAAACTGGCCCTGCGGATTATCAGCAAGGTGCCCGGGGTTGGCATGCAGTTGGGCAGCACGGAGCTCGACCTGAGCTACCGCGAAAAATACCCCACGCAACGTATCGCCGACGCCTATGAAAACCTGCTGCTGGACGTGATCCGTGGCGATCGTAGCCTTTTTATCCGCAGTGACGAACTGGCGGCGGCCTGGGATATCTTTACCCCTGCGCTGCAACAACTCGCGGCGCAGCAACAGCCACCGTTGCCCTACGCTATAGGAAGCTGCGGCCCCGCAGCGTTGCACGCCTTGGCAGCCACCCACGGCATCTTCGATACCGCCGAGCTCGAGGGCGCGCCATAGAACAAGCCCCCGTCCGCACGGCACTCACGATTTCCGACCTTCCCAACCGCCTTTGTCGTTGTCCGCCGCGGTAGCATCGGGTATTTTCAAGGGATGACACGGACAGGGATCGGTTTTGACACGCACGTGCTGGTGGCGGGCAGGCCGCTAATCATGGGTGGTGTGGCAATTGCGCATGAACGCGGGCTGCTGGGCCACTCCGATGCGGATGTGCTGACGCATGCCGTGATGGATGCGTTGCTGGGCGCTATTGCCGATGGCGATATTGGCCAGCACTTTCCCCCCAGTGAGGCGCGCTGGAAGGATGCCAACAGCATCGCGCTACTGCGGCAGGTGGTGGCGCGCCTCCATAGCCAAGGTTGGCTGGTCGGGAACGTGGATGCCACCGTGCTGGCGGAGGCCCCGCGCCTGGCCCCGCACATCCCCGGCATGCGGGCCTGTCTGGCCGAAGCGCTGCGTGTGGAGATCCAACAGGTATCCGTCAAAGCCACGACGAACGAAGGGCTCGGTGCCATCGGCCGACGCGAAGGGATCAGCGCCATGGCCGTGGCCACCGTAGTTCCTGAAAAACCAACATGACTACTAATACCGCACCAGTACGACCCGTCTTGCAGTTTCATAATTCGCTTTCGCGCAGCAAGGAAGCGTTCCGCGCCATAGACGGCCAACCGGTGGGACTCTACACCTGCGGCCCGACGGTCTATAATTTTGCGCATATCGGCAATTTCCGCGCCTATATGTTTGAGGACATCCTGCGCCGCACGCTGCGCTATGCCGGCTACCAGGTGCAGCAGGTCATGAACCTGACGGATGTGGACGACAAGACCATCCGCGGCTCTTTGCAGGCCGGCGTGCCGCTGAAGACCTTTACGCAACCGTTCATCGAGGCTTTTTTCGCGGATCTGCGCACGCTGGGGATTGAACCGGCCGAACATTATCCGGCGGCCACGGAGCATGTGCCGGAAATGATCGCCTTGATTCAGCGGCTGTTCGACAAGGGGCTGGCCTATGCCTCCGAGGATGGCTCGGTCTACTTCAAGGTATCGGCCTTTCCGGCCTACGGCAAACTGGCGCATCTGGACATGTCCGGTCTGCGGGCCGGCGCACGCGTGGCGCAAGACGAATACGAAAAGGAGAGCGTCGGCGACTTTGCGCTTTGGAAAGCCTGGGACGCGAACGACGGCGACGTGGTCTGGGATTCGCCGTGGGGCAGGGGACGTCCGGGTTGGCATATCGAATGTTCTGCCATGGCCATGAAATACCTCGGCGAGACCTTTGATATTCACACGGGGGGCATTGACAACTTGTTCCCGCATCACGAGAACGAGCTTGCCCAGACCGAGGGGGCCACAGGTAATCCGTTTGTACGGGTCTGGATGCACTGCGCGCACTTGCGCGTCAACGGCGAGAAGATGTCTAAATCGCTAGGTAACTTCTTCACCCTGCGCGATCTACTGGGTAAGAAATACGCCGGACGCGAGTTGCGCTATGTGCTGATCAACGGGCACTACCGGCAGGCCTTGAACTTTACGTTTGATGCGGTGGAAGCCGCACGCGCGTCGCTGGCGCGCTTGGATGAGTTCGCCGACCGCTTGGCAGAGACCGCTGCCGGGGCTCAAGCGGGCAGCGGTTTGCCGGCCTGGGCCGGCACCTGTCAGCAACAGTTTGATGCCGCTTTATTTGATGATCTCAATGTGCCGGAGGCGCTGGCGGCCCTGTTTGCCCTGGTGCGGGAGGGCAACAGCGCCATGCAAAATGGCGCGCTCGCGCCCGCCGCGGCGGCATCCTTGCAGGCCCTGCTGACGGACTGGGATCGCGTGCTGGGCATTCTCGCCATGGGACGTACTAAGGATACGGTGCTCCCGGAGGAAGTGGCACGTGCGCTGGCGTCCCGGCAAACCGCCCGGCAGAATCGTAACTGGCCAGAGTCTGACCGCCTGCGCGATGAATTGGCCCGCTTGGGCTGGGAAGTCCGCGACGGCAAAGATGGCCAAAAGGTGAAAAAACTGTGAAGCGTGGCGCATTCATTACCTTGGAAGGCCCGGAAGGGTGCGGCAAGACGACACAGATTCAACGGCTGGCCGAACGGGTGCGGGCGTCCGGTAGGCCGCTGCTGCTGACGCGCGAGCCCGGCGGCACGCGCACCGGTGAAGCCATCCGCCAACTGTTGCAGCACGATAGCTCGGATGCCGAGATGAATCCCCGCACCGAGACGCTGCTATTTTGCGCCAGCCGCGCACAGATTGTGGCGCAGGTAATCCGGCCGGCGCTGGAGCAGGGGACCTGGGTGCTTTGCGACCGTTTTACGGATTCGACCCTGGCCTATCAGGGGTACGGGCGTGGCTTTGCCCTGGATGAACTACGCGCGATGAACCGGTTTGCGACAGGTGGCCTGGCGCCTGACTTGACCATCCTGCTGGATGTGCCGGTAGAGGAGAGTTTCCGACGCCTGGCGGCGCGCGCCGCCCAGAGCGACCGGATTGAACGGGCCGCGCGCGAGTTTCACGAACGGTTACGCGCCGGCTATCTGGAACTCGCGGCCGCCGAACCGGCCCGCTTTCAGGTTCTGAACAGTTTAGCGTCGCTCGAACAAACCAGCGCGGAAATCTGGCGTCTGGTACAACAACGATTTGGTGCCAGCGAATATGCAGGTTGATGACGCCTTTGAACTGATCCGCCAAGCGCATGCCCGCGCCCGGCTCGCGCATGCCTATCTAATCGCCGGCCCGACGCGCGGCGTGGGCGGCGAACTGGCCCAGCGTATTCTACAACTGCTATTCTGCCCGCAAGCACAGGGCCCCTGCGGCACCTGCCATACCTGCCAGCAGGCACGGGAGCGGACGCTGGCCGACCTTTTCTGGCTGCAACCGGAGAAGAAATCGCGTGTGATCAGTGCGGATGCCATGCGGGAAAAGCTGCTGGCTGAAATTGCGCAGACGTCGCTGGCCGGGGGCTGGAAAGTGGGCGTCATCGCGGGCGCCGACCGGTTAACCGATGCGGCCGCCAACATTTTCCTGAAAACGCTGGAAGAACCGCCGCCGCGTACCTTATTCCTGTTATTGACGGATGCGCCCCAGGAGATCATGCCGACCATCATTTCGCGCTGCCAGCGCATGGAACTCGACGCGGCCGTCGTGCTGGCAGAGCCTTGGCGCACCCAGTTGCTGGCCTGTTTGAGCGCGGCTACGCCACCGGGACCGCTGCCGGCCATGGGGCTGGCGGCGCGTATGTCGGATATCCTGGCAGGGATCAAAGATGCAGCGGAAGCCGAAGTTAAGGTGGAGGTCAAGGCGGAGGCGGGCCTGCTGGACGAGGATGGCGATGTCATTAAAGCGCGTATCAGCGCCCGCTACCGGGAGATGCGTACGGATCTGCTGCGGGCCTGGTTGTATTGGTACCGGGATCTGCTGCTGTTACGCGCCGGGGGGAGCGAGGAGCAGGTATATTATCGAGACTATCGCACTTTGCTCGCGGAGCGCGCGTCGAAGCTGACGCTGGCCCAGGCCATGGCCAATGTGGATGGGGCCGAGGAGCTCAACCGGCAGTTGGAGCGCAGCTTGTCGGAAGAGACGGTCTTGGCTTATTGGATGGACCGGTTTGTCAGTGGTGTGGCGGCGCTGACCGCGACCGCCCGGCCTACGCCGGGATGAGGCCGCTATGGCTGCTAATATACGATTATCCTTTGCGGGACGCGATTGCGTGGCGGTGATGCTGCCGGACGGCATGGCGTTGCCGCAGCGTGGTGACAAATTTCTGGCCGAGATGGCGTGGGGGTTGGACATTGGCACCTGCCTGGGAGATGCCTGTGGCGCGGCAGACGCACAGACGAAGGTGCAGGGGGGGGCGCCGCTGCCGCGCATAAAGCGTGCGGCCACCCCCGCGGATTTGGCCCGGCTGGCTGAGAACGAAAAACTAGCCGAGCAGGCGCTGCAACGGTTTGTGACGTTGCTGCAAGAGCACGGGCTATTTATCAAACCATTATCGGCCCATTATGCCATGGGGCGGGATCGGTTGCGACTGTTGTTCAGTGCGCCCGATCACATCGATTGCCGACAGGTGGTTGGCAAGTTGCAGCGGGAATTGCAGACGCGCATTGAGGTTTGGCATGCCGGCGTGCGGGAAGAGACCGCCATGCTGGGCGGTTTTGGTACCTGCGGGCGGGCGCTTTGCTGTGCGACGTGGCTGCATCAATTCCGCGCCGTCAACATCCGCATGGCCAAGGCGCAGGATATCCCGATCAATCCGGCGGCCATCAACGGCTGTTGTGGCCGGTTGAAATGCTGCCTGCGCTTCGAGTACAATGCGCCCAGTGGCAAAAGCGAACGAGGAGACGAAACGTGAAGATCCGTGTGGTGAATGGACCCAATCTGGCGCTGCTGGGTAAACGGGAACCGGGCATCTACGGCAACGAGACCCTGGACGATATCATGGCGGCCGTTGGCCGTCGGGGCGCGGCGCTGGGGGTGAGCGTGGAGACGTTTCAGAGCGACATCGAAGGGGAGTTGGTGCGGTATATCGGACAAAGTCGCGGGCAGGCGGAAGGACTTTTGCTGAATGCCGGCGCCTACACGCACACCAGTATCGCCATCCGCGATGCCATTGCGGCCTGCGGTCTGCCGTGTGTGGAGGTGCATCTGTCCAATGTGCACACAAGGGAAGAGTTCCGGCATCACAGTTATCTGTCCAGCGTGTGCGTGGGGGTGGTGCTGGGTTTCGGCGGTTATAGTTACCAGGTGGCGCTGGATGCCCTGGTTTGGCACGTGCGCGAACGGTTGCATAAGTAAACGGCATTAAGGGATAAACATCCAGGAGAGTTGAGACATGTCAAAGGTGCGCTTGTGGATTATCGGTTCGATTGGGATTGATGCGATTGAGACGCCCGCCGCGCAGCGCGGCGAACTGCTGGGCGGGTCTGTGACCTATGCCTGTGCGGCGGCTTCCTTCTTTACCAGAACGGGCGCCGTGGGCGTGGTGGGGAGTGATTTTCCCACTGCGTTTCTGGAGCGTTACCAGCGCTTTGGCATCGATTTGGCCGGCCTGCAGACGCGCCAGGGACCCACGTTCCGGTGGTCCGGTGTTTATGAGGCGGATTTCATTAACCGTCGCACCTTGGACACCCAATTGGGCGTTTTTGCTGACTTCTCGCCAGAACTGCCGGAAGCGTTTCAGGAGGCGCCCTTCGTGCTGCTGGGCAACATCGGCCCCGCGCTGCAACTGCATGTCCTGGATCAGGTGCGCGGTCAGCCGTTTGTCGTGGTGGACACCATGGATCTCTGGATACGCATTGCGCGGCCGGAGCTGGAGCAGGTGATCCGGCGCGCCAACCTGCTGACGCTGAATGATGCGGAAGCGCGGTTGCTTACCGGGCGGCATAACCTGCTGGAATGTGCGCGGGCGGTGCTGGCCATGGGGCCGCAATACGTGGTGATCAAGAAGGGCGAACACGGCGCCATGCTTTGCTCGGCAGCGGGCATCTCACTGATACCGGCTTTCCCCGTGGAGCAGGTGGAAGATCCGACGGGCGCCGGCGACTGTTTTGCAGGCGCGTTCATGGGGTTTCTGGCCAACACCCGGGCGGAGCGGATCGACGAAGGGTTGCTGCGGCGTGCGCTCCTGCACGGTAGCGTCGTGGCTTCCTTTGGCGTGGAAGCCTTCAGCACGGAACGTCTTGAACGCCTGACCGCGGCCGAAATCGAGGCGCGCGTGCAAGCCTTGCGCAGCATGTGCGCGGTGTAAGCTGCTCGGCGCGCTCGGTTTGAATTGGGTCCGGTCCCTACCCCGCAATACTTTACATAACATATATTATGCGACGTGACGCGGCGTACGGAAAACCATCTCGTAAACCATTGCCACGGTAATCGTTAGGGAAAAAACTGCTTAGCGGGTCTTGCGACTGGTACGCTTGCCGCGGTCCGACTTGTCGGCACGCCCCCGGCCTCGTGCCGCTGCGGCCCGTCGCTCTGGTCCTGACTTAGCCGCTGCGCCCTTACGCTCTTTGCCTTTGGCGGACGCAGGCCCGTAGGAATAACGTTGGGCCAACCGGGTGTTTTCGGCATTAGCGGCCGAGCCACGTACCACGGCAAAATCAGCCCGGCGCTGATTGAAATCCACCCGCACCACATACACCTTCACTTTGGTGCCGACGCGGAAAACCATGTTCTCCACACTCAAGGACTGGTTGGCGCTATCATGCCGGACAAAGTTGGCCGAGATCATGGAAATGTGCACCATGCCGGTGACTTGCACCCCTTGCACATCTACAAACATGCCAAAGTTAGCGATTTTGCTGATAACCGCATCATACACCACGGGTTTCTGATCATCGAGCTGCTGCTGCAAAAAACGGAATTTCTTGATTTCAATCAGAGCCCTGGATGCATCATCAGCCAGTTGCTCGCGTGCAGTGCAATGCGCAGCCGTCCGTTTCAGGTATTCCAACGGCATGACCCCGCCCCCACCCTTTTCACCAGCTAACCAACCGGCCAACTGACGGTGCAGAACCAGATCGGGATAGCGACGGATCGGGGAGGTAAAATGCGCATAGTGCTCTTTGGCCAGACCAAAATGGCCGGACGCTTCGGCGGAATAGATGGCCCGCTTCATGCTGCGCAGGATCATGGTATGCAGATGGGTAGCGAGCGGATGGTCGGCGCTCTCCGCCAGGAACTGTGCCAGTCGGCGCGGATCCGAAAGATCGCCGGATTTGACGCCTAAATGCGCCAGATTGGCGCGCAGTTCTTCTAGTTTATCCTCTCCCGGCGGTTCATGCAGGCGCGCTAAAATACGGATGCCGCGGGACTCCAGCTCGGTAGCGACGGCCTCATTGGCAGCGACCATGCACTCTTCAATCAACTGGTGCGACTCATCATGCGCGACGGCGCGGATGCCGGTCATGCGCCCATCCGGGCCGATCAGCACTTCGCTTTCCGGCACTTCCAGATCCAGTGCGGCATGCGCAAAGCGGCGCTGGCGTAACTGACGCGCCAGTTCCCGCACACGGGCCAGCAGCTCACGCGTTGCCTCCGGCACCGTCTCCAAGCCGGTGGGAACGCGCTGCATCATGATGTCCATGGCCTGCTCATAGGTCAGGCGCTGGCGGGAATGGATCAACGTGCGGGCGAAGCGCCTGGCCACCATACGGCCACTCTCATCAAACGTCATAAAGGCGGAAAACGTCAGCCGATCTTCGTTCGGTCGCAGGCTGCATTCGCCATTCGAGAGCTGTTCGGGCAGCATGGGGATCACCTTATCCACCAGGTAGACACTGGTGCCGCGTGCCTGTGCCTCTTTATCCAAGGCGCTATCCGGTCGGATAAAATGGCTCACATCGGCAATATGCACCCCCAGGATGCGTCGGCCCTGGGCATCGGTAGTCAACGAGATGGCGTCATCAAAGTCACGCGCCCGCACGGGATCGATCGTGATGATATATTCGCTGCGTAGATCATCGCGGGGACCAGGGCGTTGCGCCCGTGCCGCCACCGCCTCCGCTTCCTGTAAAACCTCGGCCGGAAATTCCAAGGGTAGATCAAACTGCCGTATTACAACTTCGGTATCAAGGGAGGGTTGATCCGCCGGACCGATGATATCGACGATCTCGCCTTCGGGGGCGACATGGCGGTTGGCCCAATTGGTGAAGCGCAGGACCACGCGATCACCGTGGTTGGCACCTTTGGCATCCGGCACATAAAAGTCGAAACGATAGACCGGGTTTAGCGGCACCACGCATAAGAATTTGCCGGTGGTGGAAAGCGTGCCAACGATATCACGCGGCGAGCGCGCGACAATCCGAATCACCTTACCGCGCGGTTCCTGACCGACCGTGGCAGGGTCGATGCGAATGGTCACGGTATCGTCAGGCAGGGCGGTGCCGAGATCATCGGAGCCAATCCAGACCGTGGTGCCGGTGGCGTTGTCTAACACCAGCCCGGCCCCGGAACGGATCATACGTAATGAGCCGGTGACCAAGTCGGCGGACTTACCTAAGCCGAACACGCCCGGGCGGAGTTCCACAATCTCGCCATCGAGCACCATACGGCGCAAGCTGCCCGCCAATTGCTTGTTTTGCTTGCCACGAAACTGCAGGGCAGTAGCGATCTCGGCCGGCCGCCAGACTTTCTCCGTGTCCTGAGCTAGCAGCGTACGAATACGAGCACAATCAATTTCCATATTCATGTAGTTTCCATCCCGCACACATGTTCGCAAGTCTGGCGGTCCGCCACAAGTACGGAAACGCACAACATTGCTGCGGCTTGGCCGCCTGAATGCGGCAGCTGTTATCAGGTTGCAGAAAAATACAGGCGCCGTCGGGGCGCTCCGTCAGGGTAATCGCCTGACGATCCGTGGTTAAGCGTGTGAAGGCGTCGGTGAAGTCCGACACGGTCAAACCCAACCAGGCCGCGATGGCTTCGACCTCGCCGGCGCGCAGGCGCACGTCACCGGGGCCAAGACAGCAATGTCCGCAGCGCTGACAGGTGAAGCCCGGTGGCACGGCGGGAGCTGTTTCAACGGTGCTAGGCATCATAATAAACGGGGCTAGGACGATGGTGCCATCAGGTTATGCCAAACCCGCAGCAGTTCGGAAACGCCCCAGGCTTGCGCCCCGCAGCCGCGCCAGGCATGCGGCGCATCGCCATCCATGATTTCGGGAATTTGCGCCAGACAACCGGTATTGGCCGGGATGGTAGCAGACCCAAGGATCGCCAAGGCGGTAGCGCGGGCTTCCGAGCCGTACAATTGGACCAGTGCTTCCGCATACAGCGGAAACTGCCACGTCCAAGCCGTACCATTGTGATACGCGGTTTTCCGGCTGGTGTCTTCATCTCCCGTGTACCTGCCGCGATAAGGATGATGCGGGTCGTTGAGCAATACCCCATCGCGGATGACCGGCAGTGGCTGCCGGACCGGACGATCCGCGAGACTGCGAATACCACCCGGCACTAGGAGCGATTCACAGGCCTGCAAGATACGCGCCGCGCGTGCGGGCTCACCCTCGTAGGCGCCCAGCGTCAGGGCCAGCAATTGATTCGGTCGCAGCGCATCATCGGCTACGGCTTGCGCGGCCGGCACGCCGGGGCCGGCCCGCAAATGATCAGCCAGCCACTCTTCCTGCGGCAACCAGAAGAGTTGCGCCAGGGAGTGACGTGCCTGCGCGGCCAACTTCTGCCAACTGCCATCCACGTGCTGCGCGAGCAGGTCGAGAAAGGCAATCCAGAGCGCCTGAATCTCTACGGGATAGCCTTCGCGCGGCGTGGCGGCCGGGTAATTGGTATCCATCCATGTGAAATGAGGCGGACTATAGATCAGGGCGCTGTCGCGATCCATCCGGATGCCGTTGGGCGTACCACTGCAATAATGGCTCGCAATGGAAACGAGCACTTCGCGCAACGTGCGCGCGCCGCAGGGCGTATCGAGTACCTGCGCATACCCGGGTGTCCGCATCAGATCGGCTGTGGCTACCCCCAGCCAAAGCGGTGCATCCGAAGTGTCGCGGTTGGAATTGTCCTTGCCGCGAATCATATTCGGCAGGGTGCCCTGCTGCTCGAAGCGCGCAAACTCCTGTAGAATCCGATGGGCGTCTGCGGCACGACCGCCGGCTATGAGGCCCCGCAGTACGATGAGTGTGTCGCGGCCCCAATCCAGAAACCAGGGATACCCGGCCAGTACCGTCAGTAACTCATCGCGCTTGACCACAAAGACGTCCAAGGCGTGGCGCAGCGCATCCGGCAGGGAAATTTCGCCGGCGGGGGACGGCCCGTCCGACGGTGCTGCGTCCGTACTTTCGCACTCCGGTACTTGCCAGGGATCTTCGCGCTCCGCCGTGACCACCGCATGTTCACCGCCACGCAAATCAAGTTGGAACCAACCGGGACTGAACAGATCGGAGGAGCCATCCAAGCCGCGCACGGCATCATCCGGGTGCCCCACCATATAACTCCACTCGGCTTCATGATGGAATTTTCCAGGCCGGGCTCGGATGGAACAGACCTCTCCCGCCACCGGACGAAAGGCAAAACCGTGTGGCTCCGCTTGTATGGCAACTGGCCACCGCTTTTCGGGTCCGGCAAAGGCCTTGGTTTTTTCATGAAAGCTGCGCCACTCGATGTCAGGGCGCAGCACAACCGTTACCGCACTACCATCGGCCAAGCCGTTGTTGGCGGGCAGACGGGCGATTTGCAGGCGAATCCGGTTGTGTCCGCGTGACATGCAGAGACGGAAAACCAGCACAGCCCAGCACCCTCCCCCCGTGGGCACATGGAACTGCCAACTGGCAAACCGGCCGCCAGGATCGGCCTCAAACCGCTCCAGACAGGTGGCATCGATGGCGTGCGAATAGTCGTTATGTCGCAACCAGGCCCGACAGCGCGTGAAGAAAAGGTGTCGGTCCACCGGCACATGCGCGTCCGTATTGACAGCCAGCAACGTGTCGTACTGACTGCGGATCTCGCCCCATCGGGCGTGTACTTGCGCGGTGGCGCCGCGCCCATTGCTCAACACGGCATAGCGCTGGTGATGCCGCCGCACATCTGTGCCGCGTAACTGAGTGACGACATGCGCACTCGTGCCAGGTGTGAGCGCGATGATACTGGCAGTCGCGGTAGCGATGCCATCCGGCGCGAACACGCGGATTTCCAAGGTGTACCAGACATGCTCACAAGTTGCGTGGGGCACCGGTAGCAAGGCCACGTGTCCCTTGTCTGACAGGGGGTGGCTCTCTTCGACGGCCACCACCCGCTCTTTCTCCTGAAGACGGGCCCGGAACGGATGTGCCGCCCGCACCAGCAGCAGATGCCCGGGGGGCACACAAACCTGCCGTCGGGTGTCTTCCGGCCATTGCCAGGTGGTGACGCGCGGCATGGCGCCGCCATCCAGCATGGCACAGAAAGAGAGCGGATCCTGCATCAGGGCGTCACCCAGCTTTTCCGCCTCCCCGGCGCGCTCCATCGTATAACTGCCCGTTAACCAATGCCGAACCCGCATGGCATGGAGGTTCCGGCGGCGATGGACAATGCTTTCGGGCTCGCGGGTGTGTTGGCGCGCCGTCAGCGCCAGCGCCGTCAGATCAGCGGGGTTGTCGGTCAGGCACAACGTCTGCCCGGGTGTCAACAGGAGCGACGTATTGAGCGCGAGCTCGGCACCGGAAAGCAAATCCCAGGCACGTGCCGCGTTAAAACAGGACTTGGGCCAGCGCACGGGTTGGTGATGCTGGGCATCGAGATTGACGAGCGCCAGCAAGGCCGCCTTCGCGCCCGCGGCTGACGTAAACGAACGCAAAACGGCCAGGGCGTTCCCCTCCCCTTCCTGGATCAGTCGGACGCGCGCGCCTGCCGCAAAGGCGGGATGCTGTTCCAGCAGGGCATTCAGCCGCGCCAACTCTTGAATCTGATTGCGTGGAGCATGCCAATTCAGGGCAGAGGCCTCGTGCACATCAATTTTTTCGGTAGCAAACCATTCCACGCCGTTAGCAATCCCAAAAGCCCCCTGCTGGGAAAGGAGCGCCGCGAGGGCGGTACGCATGCGCGCATACCCTTCGCCATGGGCGGCCAACCGGCTGTTATCATGGGTTTCCGCAAAATGGATCAACGGGCCGGTCCGCGCACTTAAGGCTAGTGCGGCAGGAAGATAGTGATCACAGGCGCCACGATCGTAGATCTGGAACAGCTCCGAATAGGCCCAGTCCAAGTTGGATTGCGCTATGAGTTGCTCGGTAACCTCGACACGGCCGCCCAGTCCTTCGAGCAGGAATACGGTGTCGGGAAACTCCGCCCGTACGCGTGCCACCAGATAGGTCCAGGTTTCGGCCGGGATCATATAGCCCGCGTCGCAACGGAACCCATCCACCCCTTGTCGCACCCAGTAGAGAAATACATCTGCCATAAACGCGCGTAATTCGGGGAACTGGTAATCCAGCTCCACGAGGTCTGCCCATGTCACCCCCCAAGCACCCGGCGATACAAAGGTGCCGTCGGCACTCCGCCGGAACCATTCCGGATGATGGTTTTGTACGGTGGAGGCCCAGCCGGTATGATTGGCGGGCATATCTAGAAAAATACGGGCGCCGCGCGCATGCACGGCATCCACCAGTTCATGAAACTGATCCAGCGGCGTCGCCTGCTTGTCAAATTCAGCCAGCGCCGGATCCACGGCCATAAAATCCGTGCCGGCAAAGGGACAGCCAAACCGTCCCATGCGCGCAAAGGTGGTCGGCACCGGATGTATCGGCAGGAGCTGAAGAATGCGGAAGCGCATCTCGCCCAAAATAACATCCAAGCGCCGGATCAGGTCCCGAAAGGTCCCGGAAGGGGGGATCACCGTATAGCCGCGTGCGTCCAGTTGCGCTTCCAAAGCATGACAAGCGACGTCCCGCTGCTCCTGCTGTATGGACGGCCCGAACTGGCGCACAAACGCGGTGTAAACCGTATTCCCGCACGCCGTATGCGCCGGTGCAACCTTAATGATCACATTATCGCCATCCGGCCATTCCGGCACCCGACTGCCATGCGGGAAGAAACAGGCCTTGCCGGAGAACCAGCCGACATCGAGCAGCGGGATGCATGCGTGATAAACCCCATGCCCTTGAGGGCGCAGGGCAATGTCGTGCCAATCGCGTGCCAGCGGGGGAATGTCCCCTTCCGTGTGCTCGATGATCTCCCGTCGGTGCATGGCTGCCAGCCCCAAATTGGTGCGGAAGCAGGCTTCGCCCGGACGATGTTCATCCTGTCGCAGCGTGATTTCCAGCACATCGCCGGCGCAGGCCAACACCTGTGAACCCGGTGCGGGGATTTGTTCGGGGCGCCTCACGGTTGTAACGCTCGCAAAGTCCACGTGGCAGGCAGTAAATCAAGCCGCGTCGCTTCACCCTCCACGCGGGTGCCATCATACACGGCTCCGGGGATGGCATAGGCGCCCTGCTTACGCACCTGCAGCAACTGCATGCCTTCCTGCAAGGGGGTCCCTATTGCGGCCTCCAGGAAGTCCGGGACGCCATTAGTGTTGCTATCTTCCCCTACCATCTCGAGTTCTGTTTCTATCAGCGCGCACTGCGGGTCGCGCTCCTGCGCGGGCGAAACCACCACGGCCTTGCCATGCTGAATGACCACGGCCGCAAGATCCTCGTCGTCGGGGAACTGCGCCGCAGGCGCCACGTTCAATAGCAGGATACGCAGCGCATCGCTTGTGTCCGTTTGCTTACCCGCCCATGACATGAGACTGGGCGACCGCATCAAAAACGCGGGCCGATGGTCAAAATCAACGCTGTTCGGTACGGTTGAACTAACGCGCGTGAATTTAATCACAAGATTCGTCCCCACCGCATGGCGCGTGATCTTACCGGTAAGCGTTTTGCCGGCAGGCGTCAGGGCGAGCTGCCCCACGGCCCCCTCGGTCGCCCATAGTTTCCCAGTGAGCGATCCCAAAATGAAACCGGCCAGATACTGGTCGTTAACGGACAGGTTTTGTGCACATACCAGCTTCCCGTCCACGGTGGCGACATTCTGTGTTACATATAACGTGTAGTTTTTCTTATTCAACAGGGCGGTCCACGTCCCTGACACATCTGAAATAACCGTCGACCGTGGACTCAAGCTGACCGTTTGTGGCAAACCCTTGGCCGTCAACGTCAGCATGGCCCCCCCATAATTTTTGGACGTACGCGGCGCAAAGCCGATCGTAAACGCGGCTGACTTACCCGCAGCTAGCGTAACGGGGAGTCCTTTGACCGAGAAATCCGTACCATTAGCCCATCGCCCACTGATCTGCAACGCCTGTTGGGCGCCATTGGTCAACGTAAACGTGCGGCTGGCGCGCTGTCCAACAAACAGCGTGCCAAAATCCAAATCACCATTACCCTGCAGCACATCCGGGAGTTGCTGGCCGACACCGCGTACCTGAATGCTGGGGAAACCACTCAGCGGTTGTGGCTGCGTAGCCCAAAGCACCGCACCGGTAAAGAGCACGGCAGCTGGCGGTCGGAAAATCACCTGCAGCACCTTGGTCGCGCCCGGATTCAAGGTGTAAACACTCGGCGTGACTTGGAAATAGTCGGGCGGCAGGGCCCCCATTACCTTACACGCATTCCGGCTGTTATTTATAATCACGACCGAACGGGTCAGAGACTTGCTGACCATGACCTTGCCGAAATCCAACGTGCCATCCTCGCCACCCAGTATCTGGAGAAATGGCGTATAGACAAATTGCGTCAGGTTCGTCGCCACCACGTCTTCCAAGACATTGGTAAACGCGCGATATCCTGGCACAACATCGATCTCTGCCTCGCCCGTAAGACGGGGGGTGATGGTGCCGCTCCAGGCAAACCCGACGCCGACACGGTAATAGCCAGACGCATCAGTCGTTACAACCGCTAGCGGATTCGTGGCACCAGCCGTGACCAATGCGGCCGCATTGGAGAAGATCAGGGTCAACCCGGCCACGCCAGCCCCCGTGTCGGAGCGAATGACCCGTCCAGCCACCGCCGGCGGCGGCGGCGACCAGGTAAAGTTATCGCCATAGCGACTACCGGACAACGCAATGATCGCGTATTGCGCTGGAATAAAAGCGCCCCCATAGGGGTGTGTCGGCGTGCTCGAACCAGACCAGCCATACGGTACAATCAACCCATACAGGCCGTTGGAGTCCGTCGTAACCGTAACACTGGCGCCGCGATTAATGACGGGAACCGCAGACAATCCGGTCGCGTTGGAGAAAGTCACGGACACCCCTGCCACCGGCAACCCGTTATCCACGCGCGTAATGCACCCCGAAATGCTCTGCATCGGCGGATACCAGCGATAGTTTTGCGTCACTTGATCGCTCGCGGTTGTGTCTAGGAACGGCATGTTGGTCGGATCAAAGGCACCTCCCGCCGGATGTGAGGGCGTCGCGCTGCCGCTCCAGCCAAAAGGCAATGAATTAGAATAGCTGCCATCATCCGCCGTGATGACCGAATAGCCGCCGTCGAAGGCAATGGTCACACCGCCTACTGTGCCGTAATCCCCGTCTCCGCGGTAGACATGCCCGCAGATGGACGGCTGGGGCGGGGTCCAGAAGAAGTTAAAGGCCGTGAGGTCCGCGATGTTCAGGTTGAAATTGGTCACGAGGCAGTTAATGGCCATTGCACTCATGTTGAACCAGGTATGCGTGATGGGGGCAAAGCCGCCGCCGCGCGGGTGGGAGGCGATGAGCACACCGGTCCAGCCGTAAGGGACTACCAGGCTGTAGACGCCGTTGGTGTCAGTCTGGACGGGCATATCCGTTCCGCCATTAACGAGCGGCGTGTACGGAGATCCATAGGTGCCGGCGATGTAGATCTGGCTGACAAACAGCACCGTGGCGCCGGAGACGGGGGTGGTAGACCCGGCCCGCGTGATGCGTCCGGTGATGGCCTGCAACGGTGGCGTCCAGCTGAAGTTCTGAACGAGCGGATCCTCCAGTAACGAACTGACCCGTGCGACGTCGCTCGTCGGATTAAAGAATCCACCCGCGGCATGTGATGGCGTGATGGTTCCCTTCCAGAGATAAGGCAGTTCCAAGGAATAACTACCGTCATCCTTGGTTTTTACGGATTGGGGGGTCCCTCCGACGTCAAAGGTAACGGTTATGGTGGCACCGACCACGGGCCCATACGGGGCGTCCGCGCGCACCACAAGGCCGTTCAGCGTGGGAGGTGGTGGCATCCACTGGTAATTCGCTCCGCTGATATAGGTATTCACGGAACTGTAGGAGCGCGAAGCGGACGGCCGGAACGAACCGCCACGCGGATGTGATGCAGTAATCGTTCCGGACCATTTATATGGAACCGTAAAGGTGTAAGCACCGTTCGCATCCGTCGTGGTCTCAAAACTGTTTCCACAACTGGTCAGCACAACACCAGCCACCGGTTTGCCGGTTACCTGGTGGGTAACCCGCCCGGAAACGGCACTAATAGTGGGTTCAATCCAGAAGAAACTTTGGAACGTATCGGCTACCAAATTCGAGTAGTTCACAACGTTCGTATAAATCGGCACATCGTCCTGCCAATAGTAGAACACCCCGCCGTCCGGATGAGAAACCGTCATTGATCCTGACCAACCAATGGGAACAAAGCCTAGATAATCGCCGGTGTCTAAGGTCGTCACACTCATATTTAGACCGGAGCCTGAGAACGAGAGCTCAGCATTGCTGATGGGCGAGCCATACTCGTCAAAAACGGTGCCGGCTATCGCGCACATGGTGGGGGCGGTCCAGTTGAAAACCAAATTCGTGATGTCAGCAGTGACGTCCACGAGGATGTTAGACGAGGGATCAAAGGACCCGCCGATCGACAGCCATGGCACCAGATTGCCGAACCAGTGGTTGGGTACCGGCTGGAGAAACCAACCGTCGTTGTCGGTCGTAACGGTCAGGAAACTACTGAAGTCAACCTGCGCCCCGCCCATTGGCTTACCGTCCTTAAGGATCTGTCCCATGATCAAATGGGAGGGAACCTCAAAATTCTGGCCCCAAACATTACCGCACAAGCCGCCGTTCACGGACTCCCCGACGGTGACATCCCGATGGGACGGCGTGGAACTCGAACCCACTGGAGGAAAAACAGAAATGGTATAGGTTTTATTAGCCGGAACGATGAAGGAGTAGATCCCCTTGACGCCCGTCCGCGTGGTTTTGGTGTACGCCCCTCCGTCCGTGATCTGCATGGTGACACCGGGCATGGAGATCCCGCTTTGATCAACGACCCGCCCACTGACTACCTCACCGACGTTGGTCGGCATGATGTTGTAGATGATCCCGAAAATGTTGGTGAATCCGATCCCGGCCGGGACGATGGGCAGCGTGTACCAGATGTCCTCGCTTTTGCTTCCACCCGACATGTTCAGGTGGTGGAACATCCATGGCCCAAGCTCCTCCGTTCGCGAATAGCCGTATCCGTCGCAATCCACGGCCATATCATCCTTTTTCGGGTTCTCCGGCTCCAGCACGAGCATCACGGGGAGACCGGCATCCAAGTTGGCATTGATCATGCGAAACGCGTTATTCGTGGGCCCCGCCCACTCCCCCAGTAGCTCATCACCATTCCAAAGAGGATCTTTTCCATCATAGAGTCCAACGACCCCCCCTTGGGCATATCCAAAGACCTTCCTGAGATCACTTGCGAACCAAACTCGATCTTCCGTCCCATGCCGGACATCATAATCGGCTTCGGTTAGCGAGATGCCGACATCGGCGCACAACGAACCGATGGCCTGCCGCTGGGCCAGCGTCAAAGTGGTCGCCAACGGATCGTCCACCATGTCATCCCAGATGTACTGACCGCCTTTTCCGTCACCACCGCGGGTATGCAGCCAGGTTGGTGTCTCGTTGACAGAGGCCAGATACGGCTTAACGCCCACGCCGCCGGCGGGCTGATACCGGTGATGGCGGATAATCTGCGCCAGACACATCGCCACGTTACCGGCGGCGGCATTGCTCGGGGTGTAGTAATTGAAAATCGGCTCGGTGCTGGACGCGTACCCTTGCGCCCAGTGACTTTGCAGCAGGGGCGCAACGCGCACACGGCAGATTTCATCCTTAGCCGGCAAAGGATGATCCACGGCGAGGCTCGTCACCGGAGACGCGGTTGTTGTGGATTTGGCGCTTGGCACCCCCTTGGCCGCCTGGGGTACTCGAGTCGCTTGCACCGCCTGAATCTGGGCATTGGCAACGCGCACGGGCACATCGCGCTGCAACATGCGATAGAGCGGGCTATCCGGGGAGGGGTCGAACGCGCCTTTTACTGAGAAGGCCAGGACACTGCCCGCCCGATCATCGGCCGCCACGATGACGTACCCTTCAGGTTGCATGGAGACCACATAAAAGGCATTGGTCAGGCCGTCGCCGGGGTAGAGCATCACCTCCCCGATCGTCGAGGAGAGCTTGGCATCCATCGGATCGTTATCGGCCGCTAGCCACTTGTTTACCAGCGTCTCCGCCTGCTGAGCGCTCACCGCGGCCGCCTGCGCCTGCCCACTCCATAGGCACAACAGACTCGTGAGGCCGATGAAACTTGCGGACCGAACCCAGCCACGCCATTTCAGTAGTTGCTTCATAAGACGCCCCCCGCTAGTCTGGAACCGCGAACGTACTCGAATATCCATTTCTTTCGAGTGCATTCTCTCAGTTATGAGAACGCAAAGCCAGCAGAAAAAGTTCGCGCACCCGGCAAGTGTTGGGGCGCGTGATAAAGCGCTACCACGGCCGCCGCACACGTAGTAATATCAATCGCAGTAGCACCTATGTATGCACGCCCTGTATCCACCGAATTAGCCTTGCGCACACCACGGCAGCAGGCGCTGTTGCTCTACCTTTTGCCGGCCTTGATGGACACCGCCTTATCGCTGGTGCTATTTGTCGGCACGATTCGCGTGGCGCGCTTGGGTGGGGATGCCACCCAGTCCGCTGCCATTCTGGCGGTCTGGAGCGGCGTCTATATCGCGTCCTGTCCGTTTATCGGCCGGTGGGTCTCTGCCCGGAATGCCCGGCACCTGGCCTTAGCTGGCTGTCTGCTATTTTCTGTAGCCAGTCTCGGCATGGCGCTCGCCGCCCAGTATGCGATCCTGCTCACGCTCGTAGGCGTAACAGGCTTGGCCAGCGCACTCTTCTTTATCGCCTTTCAACTTTTTATGCGGGAATGTAACGCAGCCACGGGACGTTCACTACCGTATTCGGTGGGGATGTATACCTTTGCCTGGAGCTTAGGCTTTGCCTTTGGCCCACTCGTCTCCGGACTGATCATGCAGTACACTACGGTGGCGACTGGCTGGCGCATCGCCTTTCTCACGGGCGCCGGGATTACTTTGGGTTTATCCGCCATCCTGGCGCGGGCCTTCCGCGCGCCTGCGCAGCAGGTCGCGGCACCTAAGCCGCCAACCGAGCCCCGCACGGCCGTCTGCTATGCCGGCTGCCCCAATCTGGTTTGGCTTGGTTGGCTGGTGGCCGCCACCGGCTTTATCGCCCTCTCCCTTAATCGCACCGTCTTCAATGCGCGCGCGGTGGCCGATTTACACATGGCAGATGGTGCCCTTGGGCTGATTCTGTTTGCCATCTATCTGGTGCAGGCCTTGACAGGCTTGGCCCTGGTCCGCAGTCGCTGCTGGATGTACCGTCCCCTACCCGCCGTGGCGTTCACCGTGCCGGGCATCATGGGCCTGCTATGCCTGGCCTATGGCGAGCATCTGGCGCTGCTCGTGACCGGCGCGGCGCTATTCGGCCTCTATTCCGGGGCGTTCTGTTTCTACCTGGTCTTTCATGCGCTGGTCCGGACCGAACAGGCCGGTAAATATGTGGCCGTCAACGAAACCATCATCGGGGTGTCGTGCTTTATCGGTCCGTTGATCGGCGGCCGACTGGCCGATGCGTACGGTTTTGCCCTGCCATTCCTGGTGGCCACGGGACTGGTGCTGGCCACGCTCATCACGCAGGTAATCGTCGTGCGTCGCCTCACCGCCCTCAGACGACCGGTCCAGACACACTAAAGCCGCCGGATTAATCCGCCGCCGTACGGTCAGGCGGGGCGGCTGTCGGTCAAGGCGCGGACCAGTCCCGCCACATCCGCCGGTGCGACGGCACGACTGGGGGGCTTGGTCAGGATGGCCTGTAGATCCGCGCGGTTGCAGACGATGGCATCCGCGACCATTTGCGGCGGCGCGGTAAAGCGGTCACTGGCGAAACAGACGACCGGTACGATTGGCACATGATAGACGCCCGCGCGCCCCAACCGCAGTTGTAACGCCGCCACGGCCTGGCGCACTTGCGCCAACGGCGCCCGACGCGGACGCCGGCCATCGAGCAGCAAACCCTCATCGGTTAGCGTCACGCGCCCCTGCCAGTTCTTGGTTTCGATCGCAAAAGCCCCCGTGGGGCCCACGACCAGGTGATCGAGATCGCCCTGCCGCCACATCAGCACACCGCCGCCTAGCTCTAGCGAATGAAACACCTCGAAGCCAGCGGGCAGATTGCCCAATACCCGCGCCACCTGCTCCTCCCCGGCCGCCCCCTTAAAGAAAGCGGCCACCCGCGCACAACAGGCATACGTGCCCAACAGCAACAATACGCCAACCAGCAACAGAATCAAGCCGGCTAGCCATCCTGATAGATGTATCCCTGAGACCGCCCCTGCCACATAGCCGGCACAAAAAAGTGCCACCAATAACGGCCAGCCTGCACGACCAATGCCCGCCATGCGTGCCCCCTCACCGGGCGAACCGTGGATCCGTGCTTGCTGGCTATCAGACATGGCGATTCCTGCGTAGGTTCTGCCTCATGGCGCCAGTTCGGACAAGGTCTTAGCTAACCGTTCCAAACGTGCCATGGTTTCGGTCAGTTCGCTGCGTTTGGCGCGCTGCTGTTCCACCACCTGCGGTGGGGCCTTGGCCACAAACCCATCATTCGCAAGCTTCGCTTCGATCCCGTTAAGGAAACCACGCGTTTTGGTTAACTCCCCCTGGATGCGCGTCATTTCCGCGCGTACATCAATTAAGCCGCTCAGTGGCAAATAGATCGTGCCGAGTTTGCCGATGGCCCCTGGCATTCCTTGGGCTTCGCCGCCTGCCACAATCTCAATGGTTTCGGCGCGCAGTAGTGCCTGCAACGACCGTTGGTCACGGGCAAACCGTTCGGCGGTGCCAGCCTCCAGCGTATGCACCACATAGCGGATCTGCTTGGCCGGCGGGATACCGTACTCGGCGCGCAGTGATCGCCCGGCCCCAATCAGTTCATGCTTGGCATCCACATACGCCGTCACGGACTCGCTGAGCCCCCAGGCTGCGGTCATGGACGGGGTCAGCGGCCGAGGCCAGGGCGCCAGCAGGATGGTTTCCTCGGCGGTGGCATATCCCATGGTATGCCAGAGCTCTTCCGTGAGAAACGGCATGTATGGGTGTAACAACTTCAAGGAAGAGGCGAAGACATGCGTCATCAGGCGCAACACCTGCTCGCGACGCGCGAGGTCCTCGCCGTACAGATCGTCCTTGGCATATTCCACATACCAGTCACAGAAGCTGCTCCAGATAAAGTCGTAGAGCAGGCGGGCGCCATCCTGGAAGCGGAACTGTTCCAGTTGGGCCGTCATGTTGCGCACGGTTTCGTCGCACGTAGCTAGCAGATGCCGGTCATCATCCGTCAGATGCGCCGGATCGAGTTGCGGCGCCGTCGTCGCCAGCGCGCGCCAGTCGAGCCCGGTGGTCTTCTCCATGTGCAGAAGCAAGAAGCGCGCCGCATTCCAGATCTTGGTGCCGAAATTGCGCCCGATCTCGAACTTATCCATGTTGACTTGGACATCCTGGCCGGTAGCCGTGATCATCATCAGGCTGAAGCGCAGGGAGTCCGCACTGTATTGCGCAATAATATCTAGCGGGTCAATGGAGTTACCGAGACTCTTGCTCATTTTCCGGCCCTGGTCATCACGGACCGTGCCGTGAATGTAGACATGCCGGAACGGCGGTTGCCCCATGAACTTGCAACCGGCCATGATCATGCGTGCCACCCAGAAGAAAATGATTTCTGAGGCGGTGACCAGATCATGCGTGGGGTAATACTTCTGCAGGTCGGCATTGTCGTGCGGCCACCCCAGCGTGCTGAATGGCCAGAGCCAGGAAGAGAACCACGTATCCAGCACATCCTCGTCCTGGGTGATGGCCGTGGCGCTGCATTTGGGGCAGGCCGTAGGCGCCTGTTTGGCCGCCCATTCGTGTCGACAGTCACCGCACCAGTACACCGGAATGCGGTGGCCCCACCAGATCTGGCGCGAGATGCACCAGTCGCGGATGTTCTCCGTCCAATCCAGGTAGACCTTCTCCCAGCGTTTCGGCGTGAACTGCACCTGCCCGCTGCGCACGGCCTCGATGGCCGCGTCGGCCAACGGCTTCATCCGCACAAACCATTGCAAGGAGAGGCGTGGTTCCACCACGGTATCGCAGCGGTAGCAATGCCCCACCGCGTGCAGGTGAGGTTCCACCTTCACTAGCAACCCTTGGGCTTCGAGATCAGCCACGAGCTGCTTGCGACAGGCAAAGCGATCCATCCCCGCGTACGGACCGGCCGCCTCGTTCATGGTGCCATCGCCATGCATGACATTCACGGACGGCAAGTCGTGACGCTGCGCCACCTGGAAATCGTTCGGATCGTGGGCCGGTGTGATCTTGACCACCCCCGTGCCAAAGGCCCGATCCACATAATCATCCGCCACCACGCGTAACGTGCGCCCGAGCAGCGGGAGCGTCACGGTGCAGCCATGCAGGTGCGTATAGCGCTCATCCTTGGGGTTGACGGCCACAGCCGTATCGCCCAGCATGGTCTCCGGGCGGGTGGTGGCCACGGTCAGATAACTGCCATCCGAGACGGGGTACCGGATGTGCCAGAGGTTCCCCTGTGTCTCCTGATGCTCGCTCTCCTCGTCCGACAGAGCGGTATGACAACGCGGGCACCAATTGACGATGTAGTTGCCGCGGTAGATCAGACCTTCGTTATACAGACGGCAGAAAACTTCTGCCACGGATTCGCTCAGACCTTCATCCATGGTAAAGCGTTCGCGCGGCCAGTCGCAACTGGCACCAAGCTGGCGGAGTTGACGCACAATGGTGCCGCCATATTCCTTGCGCCACTCCCAGACCTTCTGAAGAAACGCCTCGCGACCCAGATCGCGCCGACTTTTCCCTTCCTTGCGCAGGGCCTTTTCCACTACATTCTGCGTCGCAATACCGGCATGATCCGTGCCCGGTAGCCAGAGGGTATTGCGCCCCTCCATGCGCCGCCAGCGCACCAGGATGTCTTGCACCGTACTATTGAGGGCGTGCCCCATATGCAGGATGCCCGTCACATTCGGCGGCGGGATCATCACGCAATACGGCTCACCGTCGCGTGCCGCCTCCGCATGAAAGAACCCTTGCGCCTCCCACCAGGCGTACCACTTGGCTTCGACGGCTTTCGGATCGTAGTGTTTATCCATGGTGCATCATCCAAAAAACGCCTGGTACAGGCACTGCACGGCGCGTTCGCGGTCCGCTGCCTTGACACCAAACATGATGCTGATTTCCGAGGCGCCCTGATTAATCATCTCGATGTTGACCCCGGCCTCCGCCAGCGCCCGGGTGGCACGTGCGGCCATGCCCACCGTGTAATGCATCCCCTCGCCCACCACCATGACCAGCGCATGACCGCGCTCGACCAGGATGTTGTCCGGTTTGAACTCCGCCCGGATGCGTTCCACCACGCGTTGTTCCCGGGCGGCATCAAAACGTGATTCGCGAATCACGACCGAGACGTTGTCAATGCCGGACGGCATATGCTCGATCGAAACGCCCTCTTCCTCCAGAATCTGCAGCAGGCGCCGGCAGAAGCCGACCTCGCGATTCATCAGGTACTTATCCACGTAGACGTTAACGAACCCCGTATCGCTGGCGATCCCCACTACCGCGCACTCGCCCGGTTGCACGTCGCGCTTGGGCACCACCATGGAGCCAGGCTGTTCCGGCCGGTTGGTATTGCGGATGTTGATCGGCACGCCGGCCCGGATGGCCGGCAGCACGGCTTCGTCGTGGAAAACGCCAAACCCGGCATAGGAGAGTTCGCGCATCTCCCGGAAAGTCATCACATCAATGGCGTGGCGCACGTTCGGCACGATACGCGGATCCACGGCATAGACGGAATCCACATCCGTGAAGTTCTCGTAAACGTCGGCCTTGACCGCGGCGGCCAGGATCGCCCCGGTGATGTCTGAGCCGCCGCGCGGGAAGGTCGCCACGGCGCCGCTACGCGTATAGCCGAAAAACCCGGGGAAGATCACCAGCGCCTGGCGATCGCGCAGCGCGCGTTCGAGCTGCTGGTAGGATTCATCCAGCAACTGGGCATTGCCGAATTCATCCGTCAACAGCATGCCGGCATCACGCGGGTCCATGTACTCAGCCGCCACGCCGCGGGCGCGAAACGCAGCCGCCACAATCTTGGCGCTGTTGTCCTCGCCAGCGGCTTTCATGGCATCCAGGAACATGCCGGCATGATCGCGTCGTCCTGCCAGCCGTCGACGCAGGTCCGCTTCGATCTCCGCCACCACGCCGCGCTCCAACCCCAGCGACTGCTGAATCTCCACAAAACGCCCCACCAGCTCCTGTAGCACAGGCTCGGTTTCCTTGCCGGCCAGCGCCAGATTGGCGCATTCAATCAGCAGATCCGTGACCTTGGTGTCCTGTTTGTTACGCTTGCCCGGCGCGGAAACCACCACCACCCGGCGGTCCGGATCGGCCAGCACAATGTCGCACACTTTCTTGACCTGGCTGCCATCGGCCAGCGATGAGCCACCGAATTTACATACCTTGAGCATGGATTATTCCTTGTGGGTTGAAGACGATTCTCGTGTTCCAGGAAACGCGCGGGGTCAATCGAGGATCCGCAAGCGTGTAGGGGCTTCCCCCAGTACACCCGCCGCCTGAATTTCCGCCAGGGCCGCATGCAGTTCCGCCTCACGCGCGGCATGCGTCAGGACCACCACGGGCACATGCCCGCCCTCCTGCAGCACGGCGCGTTGCGTGACGGCCGAGATGCTGACGCCGTGTCGACCCAGGATCGCCGTGAAGATCCCGAGCGAACCCGGCTTGTCGAGCACCATCAACCGCACATAATAGCGGCTGGTGATCTCTGCCAGCGGACGCACCCGCAGCGTCTGGTTGGCCCGCGGCACCCCGCGCCGGTGCCGCGGCTGTCGGGAAACCAGTCCTTGCGCCACATCGGCCAGGTCGCCAATCACCGTGCTGGCGGTAGGATCGCGCCCGGCGCCCCGCCCGTAATAGAGCGTATCGCCTGTAAGATCGCACTGCACCATCACGGCGTTGAACACCTGATTCACCGAAGCGAGCATGTGTCCCATCGGTACCAGGGTCGGGTGCACCCGCACTTCAATCTCATCCCCATCGCGGCGGATAACCGCCAGCAGCTTGATGCGATAGCCCAGTTCGCGCGCATACTGCACATCCATGCCGGAGAGCCCGCGGATCCCCTCGACCGTCACGGCGGAGAGCGGCACATGAAACCCGTACGCCAGCGAAGATAGGATCACAGCCTTGTGGGCGGTATCAAACCCGTCAATGTCCAATGCCGGATCCGTTTCAGCATAGCCGGCCTCCTGCGCGGCACGCAGGACCACGTCAAAGGCCGCCCCTTCCGACTCCATGCGTGAAAGAATGTAGTTACAGGTGCCATTCAGAATCCCTAGGATTCGTTGCACCTGATTACCGATCAACCCTTCCCGCAAAACCCGGATGATCGGGATCCCCCCGCCCACGCTTGCGCCGAAGGCCAGATCCACCTGCCCCTGCTCTGCCAGCCCGAAGAGCTCTTCGCCATATTCGGCCAGCAACTTTTTGTTAGCCGTGACCACCGGCTTGCCGGCCTGCAGGGCTTCCGACACCAGTGCACGGGCAATCCCCGTGCCGCCAATCAGTTCTACCACAATGTCCACGGTGGGATCTTGGATCACGGCCCGCGCATCCCGCGTCAGGATTGCGCGGTCCACTGGCACGCCCCGGTCGCGCTCCAGATCAACATCCGCAATCCGCCGGACGACCAACTCTACCCCTAAACGATGCGACAGCAGTTCGCGATTGCGGTGCAATCCAGCCACCACGCCCGCACCGACCGTCCCGAAACCTAGTAATCCAATGCCAATCTGCTTCATCTGAATTCTCTTCTCCAGGCCATGTGCTTTCCGAAATGGGCTATAGAATAGGTCATGCTGCAGGCGTCCACAAGCGGCAAAAAAAAAGAAAGGCGCGACTGCTTCTCGAAGCTAGGTCGCGCCTTTCACAGAACGATACCGGTCTCCCAACCGTCCGCCCACCTACAGGAGTTCGATAGCGGCCATCGGCTGCCCCTTCGCGACATGGTCGCCGTGCTGCACAAGGAAGCGCACCACCTTGCAGGCCTTATCCGATTTGATCTGATTGAACAATTTCATGGCTTCCACAATGCAGACAGCCTCGCCCGCTTTAACGGCTCCCCCCTCTTCCATCAGGTTCGGCTTGCCAGGCGCCGACGAGCGATAGAACGTGCCGTTCAAGGGGGCATTGATGGTCGGCCCTGTTACCACCGCAGGCGCTGCAGTGGCCGCAAGCGCTGCCGTAGCCGCCACAGGCGCCGCGACCGGCAGTTCTGCCACTGCCGGCAACGTGATGGCTCCCGTTCCGCACACGCCGAGTTTCCCTGCCAGACTCGCCACCAGTCGCCCAATCTCGGCAAACCGGGCCATCTCCGACTCCGCCGACACGCTCAGTGCGGCCGCGACCGGCACATCCTTGGTTGCCGCCTTCTTTGGCGCCTGCTCCTGATCGGCGGGAATGGCCGGCCGATCCGCCGGTGCCATGGCGCGCCATTTGAAGTACCCCAGCGCCACCTCCGGGAAGAGGCAATACGAAAGAATATCCTCTTCCCCTTGGATCAGCTTGGGATCCAGCTCCTTGGCCGCCGCTGGCAGGCGCGGCGACAGTAGATCGGCCGGACGGCAGGTGATCGGCTGCTCACCATCCAGAATCTTCTTGGCAATTTCCGGGTCAATCGGCGCCGGTGACCGGCCATAGAACCCTTTGACATAGTCCTTCGTTTCCTGCGGCACCATGCCGTAGCGCTCCCCGGCCAACACATTCATGACCGACTGTACGCCCACAATCTGGCTGGTGGGCGTAACCAACGGCGGATAGCCGAGATCCTTGCGCGCGCGCGGCAACTCTGCGAGTACCTCCGGTAGGCGATCCAACGCCCCTTGCTGTTGCAACTGGGAACGCAGGTTGGAAATCATGCCCCCCGGAATATGATGCACAAGTACATCCACATCTACCACTTCCAGTGTGCCATGCGAGGGCTCGCGCTTCGGCTTCAGCGCCACACAGTAGTTATTGATCTTCTCAACGGCGTGATGGTCAACACCGGTCTGATATCCGGCATCTTCAAAAACGGCCAGAATGGTCTCAACCGCCGGCTGCGAGGAATAGCCCGACATGGTCGCCACGCAGCAGTCCACCGCACCCGCACCCGCCTTGACACCCTCAAAATAGGTCGTCACGGCCATACCGCTGGTCATGTGGCAATGCAGTTGAATGGGAATTTTGAGGTTCTGGGTCAACGCGCCCACCAGCTCCCGCGCCCCGGCCGGGGTCAGAATGCCAGCCATGTCCTTGATGCAGATCGAATCGGCCCCCATGGACTCCTGTTCCTTGCCGATCTGCACGTATTTTTCGACCGTGTGCACCGGGCTCGAGGTGTAACAGATCGTCCCCTGGGCATGACCGCCGCACTTCTTGACGGCCGCCAACGCCTGTTCCAGGTTGCGGGTATCATTCAACGCATCAAAGACCCGGAAGATGTCCATGCCGTTCTCACAGGCCAGCGAGATAAAGCGGTAGAGCACATCGTCCGGATAGTTACGGTATCCAAGGATATTCTGCCCGCGCAACAGCATTTGTAACGGCGTCTTCTTGGCAATAGCCTTGATCTGACGCAGGCGTTCCCACGGATTCTCCCGCAGGAACCGCAAACAGACGTCAAACGTGGCCCCGCCCCAGCATTCCAGCGAGTAATACCCGGCGTTATCAATGGTTTCCAAGATTTGCAGGATGTCATCCGTACGCATGCGGGTGGCCCACAACGACTGATGGGCATCGCGCAAGGTCGTGTCCGTGATGCGCAAACGGGAATCCGTAGGAGTTGTCTTCGCGGTCTTCTGCTTGGTCATGCGTCACAAGTCCCTATTAAGTGGTTGAAACAAGGGGGCGTAGTCTGACATTTTTCCCCTAAATGTCACGCCAAAAGTGCAGCAGCGCCGGGATTGGGGCCAGGGGGCCGGCGCCCTGAACTGCGGAAGATTGGGGGGGGTGGATGCTTGGATGAATGAGAAAACCACGGAAACAAGCAGTTTCCTGCGATCCCGGGAGGGCATGGTCATTTCCTGAAGACATGGTTATGCGGACTCCCCGCCGAGCGTAA
>CAIOST010000401.1 GCA_903861045.1 uncultured bacterium
AGCCATGGGTGCCGCAGCGCTGCAATACTACGCATTCGATTCGATGTACAACGACCGGACCATTTTCTACGGCGACCTTTCCATAAAGGCTATGGCAGCGCCCGCCAACGCCCTGCCCCGCGTGGAGGCCTTCACCAAAAATTGCACCACGGTGTACGTTGGCCAGCCGGTCACGTTCACGATCGCCGTGAGCGATCCGGATGCCGACGCCACGAATAGCCCCTACGTGGACTTCAAACATCAGGTTGAGTGGTTCATGACCGGCTATGACTATGGCCGGAATAACCCCACCTATGTTACCAACGATACCCAGTGCGCCACCTGGACCAATCAGGCGCATGTCTTCACGAGCCCCGGCACCTATTCGGTCCGCGCCGAAGTGATGGACGAGTGGCTGGCCCGTAGCTATCAGGAGCTGAGCGTGACGGTGCTGGCGTGGACGCCGCCGACCTGCGCGCTGGTGGAGCTGGAGCGCCAGGTGGTTAAGGCCGGCACGAATCTGACGCTCACCGCCACAGCCGCGTCTACCGTCACGAATATCAGGCAGGTTGAATTTTTCTGTGATGGCACGAAGATTGGCGCCGCCACGGCGGCACCTTACAGCTGCGTCTGGTCCAATGTCCCGGCCGGCCAGTACACGCTGACCGCACGGGCCACGGACAGCGTGGGCTCGGTGGGCGATTCGCCGGTGGTGCTGTGCCTCCTGGTCATTGCCAGCGATGCGGCGGATGGCCAGGCCATCACGGGCGGCGTCATGACCAACTACGTGGCGAACGGTACCAACTACACCGTTCACATCTTTTCGGGGAGCGCACCGCGTACAGTTTGGAGCCTGGCGGTCGGGAGCCCGGTGACACTGGAATATCTCATCGTCGGTGGCGGCGGTGGTGGTGGCAACGGTGGTGGTGGCGGTGGCGGCGGTGGCGGCGGCATCGTAAAAACAGGATTTCTGCAGGTAGTTGCCGGCACGTATGCCGTCACTGTAGGGGGCGGCGGGGGGCAGTCGGCGAACGGCGCCACCTCCAGTTTTTATACGGTCTCCGCCTCGGGCGGCGGTGCGGGTGGGGGTGGCGCGGGCGCCAACTGCGGCAATGGTGGCGGTGGGTCTGGGGGGTGGGCACCAGGCAATACCGGTTGGAATGGCGGCACGGGGAGCGACGGCGGCAAAAATGGTGGCAACGGGTGGAGCAGCGGTAGTTGGCCGATCATCGGTGGTGGCGGCGCCGGGATGAGTGCGAATGGGGCGTCGGCCACCGGCGCGGGTGGCGGCAAGGGGGGCGATGGCAGCGCATCCTCGATCACGGGCGTCAGTGTCACCTATGGCGGTGGCGGTGGCGGCGGCCCCAGGAGTGACGCAGCTTGTCCGGTCGCTGCCGGTGGTGCGGGCGGCGGTGGCGCGGGCGGCGTATACCCACAAAATGGCCACATCTATTTGCCGGTGAAAGGCACGGACGGTCTGGGTGGTGGCGGTGGTGGCGGCGGTGGCAGTGTCAACGCGGGAGGGAATCTCATGGCCGCACAGGACGGCGTGGCGGGCGGTTCCGGCATCGTGATCCTGCGCTATGCCACGGCCAGCATCTGGACGGCGTATGAGCAGTGGCAGCGCCTCTATTTCAACCTTGCCGACTTGAACAACCTCGCCACCAGCGGTGCCACGGCCGATCCGGATCACGACGGTTTGAGCAACGCACAGGAGTATGGGGCTGGCACGGATCCGACCAACGCCGCCTCCTGTCTGGTGCTCTACGCCCTGACGAACAACCCCGCCGCGCCAGGAGAGTATGTGGTGCGGTGGCAGAGCGTCTCGGACCACTGGTACACCGTGCAGGCGGCGACGAACCTGCTGGTGGTGGGCTTCACCAACCTGGCCACGCACCTCCCCGCCACCCCGCCGGTGAATGTGCACACGGATAACGTGTCGGGTGTCGGGTGTCGGTTCTACCGGGTGCAGGTAGAGTAGGGGGAATTGAAGATTGAAGATTGAAGATTGAAGATCGAAGATTTGAAAATGGAAGAGTGCGAAAGACGAGGTAGAAAGATGAAGAATAAAGACAAAGTATGATGCGCCAGCCTTACTTAATCTTTCTTCTTCGTCTCTTCGGCCTCGCAGTCGACCGTAGCGAATTTGGGAAGGGACCGGCACGGGGGTGGCAGGTGGACCACTGGGCTACGTGACAGACAAGGGCGGGGCCGCCGGACCCGCCGGAGCCACTGATATTTTCAACGCCCAACGCTCAACATCCAACAACCAACGCCCAACGGAACTTCGTACGTTTCCTTTGGAGGTTGCCGGAGCCACTGGCAGGTGGTAGGTGGTAGGGCGGGGCCGCCGGACCCGCCGGAGCGGCAGAGGTGGCAGGTGG
>CAIOST010000402.1 GCA_903861045.1 uncultured bacterium
CATAGGCATGCAAAACAATTCCGTACCGCTGCACCATTTCGCCAAGCAATTCAACAAAGTGCTTACGGTCGCGATCGTCCTGAAAGATCCGACGCCGCCCCAACCCACGCGCGGTGATGTGATACCACCCACCCGCCACATAATGCCGTAATTGCCTTGCCATGCCGATAACATACAACATTGGGGCTAAATTGGTCAATATGTCTATTGTCTAAAGACGACCCCTGGGGAAACCCCTCGGTGTGGGCGGGGCGGAACCAGCGAAGTGCCGGCGGCGGAGCGAGGGTGCGGCCGGCTGGCTGTTTCTCGCGCGCTGACCTTTTGCGTTGGGTGCGCGGCTGGCCACAGAACTCTGCCGTACGGCGGGCCGAGCCCTGGCCTTTACACACAAATATCCCTGGACGTAATTACTCAGGTGGTGTAGGTCGGTGGAAGACTACGGCGACGCCTACGGTGGACGAATTCAGAATTCTCCTCGTTATCCGTAGTCGTCGCCGTAGTCGTCCACCGGGTTCTGCCGTCGCGAGACGTGTCCTGCGACACGCGGCCCGCGGCCCGGGGGCGGGCCGGGGCTACTGACTGCGGGTCGAGCCCGCCGGGGCGGTCCGAGCGTAGCGCTGGATAGGCGACACGCGGCCCGCGGCCCGGGGGCGGGCCGGGGCTACTGACAGCGGGGCGCACTGCGCCCTAAGCAAGCGCGCGGCCGGTGCTCGGGGGTAGCGGGCGAGGCGATACAAAGACCGAGATTAAGACCTGCCGACTATACGCGGACAGGGCTCAACTGTGGCCGCTGCCGGTGGACGCGCACGGTCGACGATTACGGACGACGCGTTCGGTCGATGAGGGGCGAGGGCGGGCGCTGGACAGGTGACACGCGGCCCGCGGCCCGAGGGCGGGCCGGGGCTACTGACTGCGGGGCGCGTGGTTGGCCACGCTGGCAGGCAGGCGCGGCGGGGTGTGGTTCAAGTTAGTGGAGAAGCGAAAGCATTCGTTCTCACCACGAAGAGCACGAAGGGCACGAAGTTGTCAATATTGTTGGCATACTGAGGAATCATGGAGCCGACAGGCAGGGCCTTTATGTCTCGGACAGGTTACGGCTCGTGTCTCCCGCGTGAAGACAACAAGGCAGGGCCGGATGTTGTAGGATACACGCACAATTTCCCAACTTCTTCGTGGTCTTCGTGCTCTTCGTGGTGAATCTCACCTTTCACTTTCCACTATCTAAAATCGCACCCGGCGCGGCGGGAGGCAGCACAATTTGCGTGCAGGATCGCCGCACTTTTGGGATAGTGCGCGCCATGCCGATTGCCGCGAGCACGATTACGATCCATGATCCGCCCGGCGTGGAAGCGCTGCGCAAAACGCTACGACTGGACCCGCGCGTGATCCGCCGCGTGCAGGCGGCGCTCTGCCGCGCCTTCCTGGGAGCAAACCAAGCTCTGGCAGCCGTCCCGGCTACCGAGCGTGCGGCCTTTGCCGCGGCCGTGCGCTGCCATGAACTCACGCTGGAGCGCCGGCGCGATTCACAGCGCGACGGCGCCACCAAGCTCTTATTCCGTACAGCCGACGGGCAGACGATCGAAAGCGTCATCCTGCGCATCCAGAGCGGCCGTTCGTCACTCTGTGTCTCCGCTCAGACGGGGTGCGCTGGCGGCTGCCGCTTCTGTGCCACCGGACGGATCCAGGGCGGGCGCAGCTTATCCAGCGCCGAGATCCTGGACCAGGCCATCTGGGCTGGCGAACTACTGGCCGCTGAGGGGCGCCAACTGCGCAATGTGGTCTTCATGGGCATGGGGGAACCGCTGCGTAACGAGGAGGCCGTTGGCACCGCCCTAGACCAATTGCGCAGCAAACACGGACTCCACCTCTCCGACCGGCACCTGCTGGTCTCCACACTCGGCATCCCGGATGCCCTGCGTCGGTTGGCCACCCGCTTCCCGCGCGTGGGGTTCGCAATCAGCCTGCACAGCGCCCGGCAGGCCATCCGCGACGATTTGATGCCCCTGGCCCGCCACTGGCCGCTGCCGGAACTGCGGCAGGCCATCCGTGACGTCAACGCCCTACAGGACCGGCCGGTGATGATCGAAGTCCTGATGCTGGACGGCCTCACAGACACGGCAGCCGACGAGGAGGCGCTGATCGCGTGGCTACAGCGGTTGCGTGTGCATGTGAACCTGATTCCCTACAACGCGATCGAGGGTAGCGACGCTGACCACCAGCCGCTGCGGGGTTCGTCAGAAACGCGTATCCAGGAATTTCTGGCGCGCCTCAAGGCGGCAGGATTCGAGACCACACGGCGCCATTCGCTGGGCACAGACATCGGCGCGGCCTGCGGGCAACTCGCGGAAGGCCGCCTGAACCCCGACACCTGAGCGTTCAAGCTACGGATCTACCTTCCGCCCACCCCACGCGCCGGAGCCCTGCGCTTCGGGCCACGCGGTCGGACAGCCTTCGTCGCCCCTTCACGCCTGCCGTGCCACGCGCGCCAGGGCGGCGGCCAGATCCGCTTTGCGCCACGGTTTTTCCAGGCTACCCGCAAACCCGTGTTCCGCCGGCCGGGCAATCACCGGATCATCCGAATACCCGCTCGCGGCAATCAGCGGCAGCCCCGGATCCAGCTTGCGTATCTCGATGGCCGCTTCCGCGCCGCCCATGCCCCCGGGTATGGTCAAATCCAGCAACGCCGCCACCAGCCGTTCCTTGCGCGCCAGCGCCGCCCGGAGCTGGCTTAGCGCCTCCGCCCCGTTCGTCTCCTCGATCGTCGTGTATCCCATGCTCCGCAGGACCGTCATCACGCCATCGCGCATGTACTTTTCGTCGTCCATGATCAACACCGTGCCGCCGCTCTGGGGCGCCCCCTGCTGCGGCATCGCCGGCACGGCCGCCGCCGTGTCTGCCCGGGTCGCGATCGGCAGGTACACGTGAAACGTCGTCCCCTGGCCCTGCGTCGATTCCACCTCCACGGTTCCGCCGTGCCTGCTGATGATCGAATGGACCATCGCCAGCCCCAGACCGCTCCCCTTTTGCTTGGTCGTAAAGAAGGGGTCGAAGATCCTCGACAGGAGCGCCGGCGGAACCCCCACCCCCTCGTCGCGAAAACTCAGCCGCACATAGGCCCCCGCCGGCACCGCCGGACCGGAACGCCCATCCAGCGTCACGTTCACCGCCGTCACGGTCAGCGTCCCCCCCGTCGGCATGGCCTGGTCCGCGTTGATCACCAGGTTCATCACGACCTGATTGATCTGCGTTTTATCGCAGTCGCAGCTCTTCAGATCATCCGCCACCTCGAAACGCGCCTGGCACCGGCTCCCGCTCAGCGCCAGCAGCGTGGTATCCTGCACCAGCGGAAACAACGGTGTGGGCGCCAGCGTGGGCGCCCCGCCCTTCGCAAACGTCAGCAACTGCCTTGTCAGGCCCCGCGCCGCATCCATAACCCCCATGGCCCGCCCCAGCAATGCGCGCACCTCGGGATCCTGCGTGGTGTCGAGCGCCAGCTCGACCCCCCCGAAAACGCCTCCCAGCAGGTTGTTGAAGTCGTGCGCAATGCCCCCCGCCAGCATGCCGAGCGACTCCAGCTTCTGCAAGTTACCGATGTTCTGCTCCATCCGCCGCTGCTCCTCCGCCGCCTGCTTGCGCTCGGTGATGTCTTGGATGGTCCCGATCATCGAGAGCATGATGCCGGCATCGCTGATGGTCACGGTCCCCAGCCCGTTCACCCAGCGCACCGCCCCATCGCTCTTGCGGATGATCCGGTATTCCATGCTGAACGGCAGTCGCTTGCCGATCACCTCTTCCCGCAAGTACCGGTCCATTTCATCGCGGTCATCGGGGTGCACGATATCCAGCCAGCCAGCCACCGTCCGGCGGTGGTTGCGGTTAATGCCAAAGATCTGATCCAGCACTTCCGAGGACGCCCACAAGCCGGTGGTGAAGTCGATCTTGTATGACCCGATGAACGCCGCCCGCTGCGATTCTTTGAAGAAGTACTCGCTCTCCCTCAGGGCCTCATGGGTCCGCCGGTTGTCGAGCACCATCTGGATGCTGCCCAGGAACGCCAGCACCTGCCGCACGTCTTCGGTCTCATAATCATCCCGCCGGTTGGCCATGGCGGCCAACGCCACGACACGCCCCTCCCGTAGCATCGGCACCACCAGCAGGCGGGTCAGGGACACATGTCCGCGGGGCAACCCTTTCTTGGCCGGATGCGCCGCGGCATAGTCGTTGAGAATCAACGGCTCGCGCCGCCGCACGGCCTCGGCCCACACGCCGGCGTCGCGGACGGCCATCGTCTGCGGCTTATCCGCCATGGCACAATCCTGCATGGCCTCGCCTGACCAGGCATGGATGGTCATCATGGATTCATCCTCGTTGAGGCAACCGTAGAAGGCGTAGCTGCTGCGGGTCATGGGGCCCAGCGCTGCCAGCACACGGCCCGGCAGGTTGCCCGCTTCGCTCTCGGCCACCGTGACGGCACTCCACAACGCCTCCAGCCGCGCGTTCGCCAGCTTCAACTGCTGATCGCCACGATATTTGCTGAGGGCCATTTCGATCACGACGCGCAGCTCGCGGTCGTCAAAGGGTTTCAGGATGTACCCATACGGTTGCGCCTGCTTGGCCCGATCGAGGATGCTCTGCTCGCCGAAAGCGGTGAGAAAGATCACCGGCACATCCTGGTGCCGGCGCATTTCGATGGCGGTATCGATGCCGTCCGTGGCCCCGGCAATCCGGACATCCATCAGCACCATGTCCGGGGCTAGGTTCCGGGCCATGGACAGGGCGTCTAGCCCGTTATCGGCATGGCCGACCACGACGTACCCCTGCGCCGTCAACCGGTGCGTCAGGTCGCTGGCCACAATGTACTCATCCTCCACGATCAGCACGCGTATCGGTTGCATCACGGTTCCTCCGCATCGAATCGCAAATCAAAACAGGTTCCAGGCGCGCGCCGGATCTCCATCGTAGCCCGGATTTGTTGGGCAAAGCCGGCCACCAACTGCATGCCCAGCGACGGCTGCCCCGCCGGGCCGGTATGCTCCGGCAGGCCAACGCCGTCGTCCCTCACGCGCAACCGGAGCCGGCCGGAGTCGTCGCGGGTGAACGCCACGTTCACGGTCCCGCGGCGCCCAGCCGGAAAGGCGTGCTTGATGGCATTGGTGATCAGCTCCGTGACGAGCAGTCCGCAGGGGACAGCCTTGTCCAGCGACAAGGTAAGCTCGGCCGGCCGCACCTCGATCTGCAGGGCAATGCCGCGGGACGCAATATCAAACAGTGCCGTAAGCTGCACAGCCAGGTGCCGGAAGTAGTCGCCGCACCGGACACGGTCCATCCCCTCCGACTGGTAGAGATTCTCGTGCAGCACGGCCATGGAGCGGATGCGGATATCCGTGTCGCGCAGGGCGGCCAAGGCGCGCGGATCCTCAAGGTGCCGCATCTGCAGACTGATCAGGCTGCTCACGATCTGCAGGTTGTTCTTGACCCGGTGATGCACTTCCCGCAGCAGCGCCTCCTTCTCTACCAGGGTGCGCCGGATGGTCTCCTCTGCCTGGCGTTGCTCTGTGACATCGTAATTAACGCCAATCATGCGCAGCGGCTGGCCGCCGGCATCCCGCAACACGACGCCATTGGACTTAAGCGTCTTCACGGTGCCGTCGGCATACTGCACCCGGAACTCGGTGTCGTACGGTTTCTCCCCGCGCAGGGCCGTCTGGCTGGCCTCCCAGGCAGACGCCTTATCGTCCGGATGCAGCCCGTGCTCCCAGATCTCCACCCCATAGGATGTCGGCTTTTCGGCGATGCCGTACAGGCGAAACATCCAGTCATCCCAGGTCATCCGGTTGTTCACGATGTCCCAGTCCCAGATGCCCAGGTGGGCGGACTCGGTGGCCAGCGCCAGGCGTTGCAGGCCTTCGGCGACTGCGGCAGTGCGCTCCTGCACGCGCCGTTCGAGCGATTCGTTCGCACGGCGGATGGCCTGATCGGCCCGTCGGCGCGCCGTCGCATCGCGGAAGACCAACACCACGCCCATCAGTTGGTCCGCCCCCCTGCGCAGCGGCGCTACGCTGTCGTCAATGGGCCGCTCGGTGCCGTCGCGGGCGATCAGCACCGTGTGGTTGGCCAACCCCCGCACCTCACCGCTGGCCAGCACCTCTTCCACCGGGATCGTCGTCGGTTGGCGCGTTTCCTCATTCATAATGCGAAAGACCTCCGCCACCGGGCGGCCCATGGCCTCGGCCACGGTCCAGCCGGTGAGGCGCTCCGCCACCAGGTTCAGGCGTGTGATCCGGCCCTGCGCATCCGTCGCCAGCACCCCGTCGCCGATGCAACGGAGGGTCACGGCCAGGTTCTCCTCGCGCACGCGCAACGCCTCGGCGGCGGCCAGTCGATGGCGCAGGAACACCAGCGCCAGCGCCATGATCACGATCAGGAGCAGCACCACTGCGCCGATCGTCCAGGCGCGCGCGCGCAGGGGACCGAAGATTTCCGCCGTGTCCATCTTGGCGACCAGATGCCATGACGACCCGGGAATCGCCTCCAGGATCGATACCACCGGCACGCCACGATAGTCCAGCCCCTCCACCAGACCTCGCCTGCCCAGGATGGCCATGACGGACGGCACGTTGATCCGGCTGAGGGGAATGCGCAGGTGCAACGCGGCGTTGCGCCGATGGCGCAGGTCATTGAGAAACAGCACGTCCTTGCCATCCCGCCGCACCAGCAGGGTCTCCGCTGTGGGGCTGGGCACCGGCCAGGAGGCAATCAGCGGATATAGATACTCGTCAGCTTCGCTTTGCAGGATAACGAGTCCAACCGCTTCCGCCGCCCCGGCCGATTGCGCAAACAGCGGCGCAATGGCTTCCATGTGCGCCTTCGGACCTTCCGGACCCACATGCAAATCGGTGAGCACAGCCTGCCGCGTGCGTAACGCGGCGGCCACGTCCGGCATCATCGCCCCGGACAGGGGCCCCCGATAGCCGCTGAGGCTTAGGCGCACCTGGCCATTGGTGTCCGCCAGCAGCACGTCGCGATAATGGTAGCTGTTCGCCGTCGCGCGAAAACGCCGCAGGATCTTCTCGGCCGTGGCAGCCTCCGGTGTCTTCATCCACCTGCCGACCGCCTCCTCGAAGAATTCGCTGCTCATGAGCACGACCGCATCGCCCAGCCTTTCCGCCCGCCAGAGGGTGATCTCATGCGCCTTCAGCCGCGCGATGGTCTGCAAGTGGCGTTCCGCTTCCTGCCGAAAACTGATCTGCTGGCCGTGATAGAACCACACGCCCCCGCCCACCAGCCCCAGCGCTGCGGCCGCGCAGAGGCCCACACAAATTCGGGCAAACCGGTGGCTAGTGATTGGCAAGGAAACGGTTTTCGGCCCGCACCCGCCCGCACGGGCCGCGTGTATGCCGAAGCCGGCCTGACGAAGCGACATCATGGAAGAAGCATGACAGAAGCGCAGATAAACGTCAAGGTGACCCAGTCGGGGGGCGCATCCTTGTTTCATTATAGAGTTGCGTTCAGTAGGCCGGAACTCCGGTTCCGGCCATGGAATGGGCCGCAACCGGAGTTGCGGCCTACAACACTACAACGCAAAGCAAGGGGAATAGGGATGCCCCGTTCTGCGAGAGTTAAAGCGCGAGGCGTCGAAATTA
>CAIOST010000403.1 GCA_903861045.1 uncultured bacterium
TCCGGCACATAGCCGTTCTCCGCCGTACAGGGGAGATAGGTCAGGCCACTGTACCGTCCGCCGCGGCAGCGACCGGTCCGGCCGGCCATGACATTGGTGTCCACATACACGGGATAGACCGGATCAGGCACGGCAATGCGCAGCTTGGCGCCGAAGATCTCCTGGATGTTGGCGGTGTCGCACTTGGCGCCATCGCTGACAAACACCTCGCTAGCGTCAATCGCCGCGCCGCGCGCGCGGTAGTCATTGGCCGCAATGGTCTCGCGCAGGAAATCGTACCCCTGCTCCGGCCCGTAGCCGCGGAAGGTGGCAGCGCTGGCCAGCTCGTCCACCGCCTGGTGCAGGGCGGCAATACACGCCGCCGGCAGCGGCTGCGTGACATCCCCAATGCCGAGCCGGATCACGCGCTGGTCCGGGTTGGCCTCCTGATACGTTTTGACGCGCTTGGCGATTTCGGAGAAAAGGTAAGAAGACTGCAGCTTGGCGTAATTCTCATTAACCCGGATCATGGCAAATACTCCTGTGCGTCCCCCGGCCCCGCGCCTTGTGCACGGCCACTGCGGATACGCGAGGAGCAGTGTCCGCCAGACGCTGCGAGGCGTCAAGCGTGGAATCGATTACAGCAGTCCGAAGGCCATGGCGACTAGCACACCTGCCACGGCGAACATCGCCAGCCCCAGGTACCAGAGCGGCCGCTTCTTCGTGATGAGCGTCACACTGGAGAGCATAATGGCGATCTGCGCCAGGATCAGGGCATAGCTGAGCTTGCCGCCGCGCTGCTGGGCATCATCACGCGTCTGCTCCAACCCCTCAGCCTCGGCCTTAATCTCGGCCTTCTCCTGGCTGTAGCGGCTAACCTCCTTGGCCGCGGCAGCCGTCGCACGCTCAAAGGCGGTGCGCGTCTCGGCACTCCAGGTTGCACTGCGCTCCGCCACGGCTATATCCAGTTGCTGCTTATGCAGTTCGCACATGTGCTGTTTGATGCTCTTGGCCTGGAAATACCCCCACTGGTTGGTGATCTTTCCCTGTGTAATGATGGCGCGCGAGGAGTACTTCCCCATGTAGAGCGTCAACACGCCGGCGCCCACCGCCATGATCGCCATGGAGAGCGCCACCCACTGGGTCCACCGATCCGCCTTCTTTTCGTCCTTCTTCTCGTCCGCCATAGTCCCTGCTCCCGCCATTGATTTACCACAAGAACGTTGGCACTATGCCAAATCCACCCAATCGCTGTCGAGCGCGGAACCGTCATAGCTCGACCAGCGGGCGCATCCTTGTTCCCCTTGCTTAGCGTTGTAGTGTTGTAGGCCGCAACTCCGGTTGCGACCATTCCATGGCCGGAACCGGAGTTCCGGCCTACTGAACGCAACTCTGTAATGAAACAAGGATGCGCCCTCGACCAGCGTATCGCCGGCATAGGTGTTGACCCCGCTCAGGCACAGGCGGTCGGTACCGGCCTTGGTGAGGGCATTGCCGCCGATGCCAGCGAGCGTCGCGTAGATAACCAAGGCGCCGTTTGTGTGGTAGTGGTGGATGGCGAAGTTGCGGTCGGTTTCGGCAAAACAAAGCGAAAAGTCGCGGTGCTGGTTTCATATCGCGCGCGACTTCCGCGCCTTTCTGGATGGCGACGTCCCCACGCACGGCTTCCCCGGCTGGGAAGCGGAGTCAGTGACTGGGGACCGAACGTCAAACCGCAGCGCGTGGCCGTTTTGCGGTTACTTGATGTTTCTGCCCGCTTCTGGCAGACTCCTCTGCGTGCCTGCGCGGCGCCAGACCGTGGCCGGCCTGCTTTCGGCCCGTGATAGCCGACCGGGGCTAGCCGAATAGCGATTTCTTATCCATCATGAATACCCTGACACCTCATACCGAACACGCCCCCGCGCGGCACGCGGGAGCGCCGCCGATCGCGCTCGTGCTTTTCTGCGTCATCTGCGCGCACTTGTTTCTTCCCGCGCTACACGCGGGAGAGCCGCCGATCGCGCTCTGGCCGCAGGGCGCTCCCGGTGCGCTCGGCCAGACAGCGAAAGACATCCCCACGCTCACGCCGCATCTGCCGACCAAGGCCAACGGCGCGGCGATGGTGCTCATCCCCGGCGGCAGCTACGCCGAAATTTTCGCGGGACAGGGCGAGCCGTTCGCCCGCTGGCTCAATGAGCAGGGCGTCACCGTCTTTGTTCTGCGTTACCGGCTCGGCAGTTCAGGCTATCGGTATCCCGCTCAGTTGCAAGATGCGGTGCAGGCGATGCGCTATGTTCGCAAGCATGCCGCGCAGTGGCAGATTGCGGTGAACCGCATCGGCGTGATGGGGTTCTCCGCCGGCGGACATCTGGTGTCGACCTTGCTCACGCGGCCTGAGGACGGCGAAGTCCCAGCAACGGACAACGACGCGCGCGTGAGTGCGCGGCCTGATCTGGCGATCCTCTGCTACCCCGTCATCAGCATGGTCACCAAGCCGCACGCCGAATCACGTAAGAATCTCATCGGCATAGCGCCCGACGAGGAACTCATCCGCAAGACATCGAGCGAGTTGCAGGTACGACCCGGCCTGCCGCCGTGTTTCGTCTGGCACACGGGCGAGGACAAGGTGGTGCCTATGGACCACAGCCTCTGGTTTGCCGCCGCGCTGCAACAAGACCGCGTGCCCCACGAACTCCACATCTATCAGTTCGGCGACCACGGCACCGGGTTGATCGGCACAAATCATCCGTGGATGCGCGACCTGCTTTTCTGGCTACACGGGCAACGGTACATCGAGTAAGTTTGGCGCATGCCAGAACGTTTCCAGCATGATATTGGCCAATGATGGCCGGTGCAGAGTGTGGCCGAACAAAAAGCAATGGCTTGTCAATTGAACGAGGTACGCTACCCATGAAGCGTTCAGTTGTTACGCGTCTTCTCACCCGTTTTCTCTGATTGTTTCGCTTCATTTCATGCCTACGGTTCCGCAGGCCTCGATACCACGTTCCCGGCGTCATCAGAAATGCCGTGAGTCTCACGAAAGCGGGCGCCGCCCCGCTCACCCTCACTGACAACAGCACCTACAGCGGCGCGCCCATCCCGAACTGGTCATCGCCCGCCACGTCGCCTACACCGTCGCGGGTACCGGCGGGCGGTTGCTGGCGATCGCGCGGTAGCCCTCAGGAACGGCCGCTCGTTTATCACTTGGCGAGCAAAACCACGGTGCCGGTCCAAGGGGCGGCTAGGGGGATGGTTACGGTGTTGCCAACCACGTGCGGTACGGCCGCGGCATCGGTCAGCAGCCCGGTGATCTGCCAGCCTTCGCCGGGTAGCGCCATGGTCGCCAGGGCGGGGAAGTCCGGGGCAAAGCTATGCACCACGGCCAGCGCTTGCCGGCCGTTTTCGGCTACGCGCAGCACACCCTGCCAGCCACGCGGATGGCGATGACCGGCAGCGGCGCTGCCGTCGTGGGTGCCGCAGCGGCGGCTGGTGCCGGCCGCAATCACGGGCGCGGCCGTACGATAGAGTTGCATCGCTTCCTGGACCAGCGCCCATTGTGACGCCGAGAGCTCGGTGATCTCCCCCGAGAGGCACATGCGCCCCAAAAAGGTGGCTGCCAGCGAATAACGCAGGCGGCGTAGGTCGTCCTGCGGGTGCAGCACGGCCCAGATCTGACTCTGGCGCGGGGGGAGCACGCGCAGCAGGTTGGCCGCGATGAGGGGGATCTCCCGGGTCTCGTGCGCATCCGAGAAGGAACCCATGTCTGCCAGGGCTAGCAGCGAGGGTTCCAGCCGGTGGCCGCCTGAGGCGCACATTTCGAGCACCAACTCCGGCAGTTCGCGGCGGATGCGTTGCCAAAACCGGTTGGACCCCTCGATCACCTGACGCAGCCCCTCGCCCTGTGATTCGGCGCCGTCGCATCCGATGCCAATGGTTTCGTTGTAGTCCACCTTCAGGTAGCCAAAGTTGCATGCACGCAGTTGGCCGATGACCAGGCGGGCCAGGCGCTCCTGGATTTCGGCTTTGCGCAAATCAAGGAAGAATCGGCCGCCCACGCAGAGCGGATGGCCATCCCGGTGCAGGAGCAGTTCCGGGTCCTGGCGGGCCCGGCTATCCCAGCCGACCGTCTCCATTTCAAACCAGAGCCCCGGGATCAGGCCGCGTGCGCGAATGGCATCCGCCGTCGCCTGCAGGCCGTCGGGAAAAAGCTTCTGGCTGGGAACCCAGTCGCCATGGCCGCACCCCCAGTTGACCCCTTCTTCCTTATACCAGCCGGCATCGATGACCAGATAGCGCACCGGGGTGCCCTGCAGCCGGTTGGCAATGGCCAGGAGTTTGTCATGCGACGGGTCGCCCCAGGTGGTGCACCATTCGTTGAAAATGATCGGCAGGTCAGCCTCGACCGCGGGGCTGGCGGCGAGCGCAGGGAGCATGCGCGCCGTGAGTCGATCGCACGCTTCATCAAAACCACCTGCCACCGCCGTCACACGACACTCCGGCCCTTGGAAGGTAGCGCCAGGCGCCAACTGCTTCAGCCAGTGACCGAACTCGCGGTCCGCCAGGCCGCCACTGAGCGCCAAGGCGTCGCCCTGACGGAAGAGTTCGATCTGCCAGGAACCGCCCCAGCAAACCTGCAGGGCCCAGGTGACACCAGCCTCGGTGTCTTCGATCGCGGCCAGCGGATGCCAGGTCTTGACCGGCATGGAGCCAATCTGGCCGAAGCGCTCGGCGCGCACGCCGTGTCCAGACCAGGAACGTTCCAAATCAAGGGCTTCCACGCTGCGCGTTTCCAGTTTCCCTTCGTTCGACCAGGAGGTGCGCAGCCGGTGGACGCGCAGGCGGCCCGCCGCATCATCGCTGGCAAAGGGGGTGATGCCCATAAGCGAGGCGGACGAGAGATGCTCCAGGGTCATGGTGGTTGTGCCGCGGTTCGTGACAGAGGTGGTGATCGAGAAGGCCTGCTGGCCACGGGTGTGGCGCAGGCAATGTTCAAGCACCAGCCCGTCGCGGCCGACCAACTCACTGATCACGACGGTATCTGCGCCTTGCTGTTCCACGCGCTGCGTTTGGAAACGCAGGTGATCGAGCGTGCCACTGGCACGCATCGTGCGACCGCCACTAAACCCGCCGGCCTGGACGTCGCCCACCACTTTGATCTGTACCAGGCTGTCCACGGACTCCGATTCGCGCCGTGTGACCCGTTCGTGCTCCTTGGCGGCTGGCACCAGGATCAGCCCCAGCCGCTGGTTGGCATCATTCAGCAGGTAGATTGCCAGGGTGTCACCCAGGGCATGGCGGGCAAAAGTAGTAATGGCCATTGTCGGTCTTTCCTAAAATAACGCAAATAGGCAATACTAGCGGCTGGCCGGGGATCCTGCCAGTGCTTTTGCTGGGCCTGGCCAGCTTGCGGCATGGTCTTTTCCTGAAGCGCCACCTAACGCAGGCTGGCTGTAGCAAGGGCTTGGTGGTAACCGCAGAAGCCGCTTTTGTGTATGCTAGCAGTGGCGAGGTGATGGTTGGCAGAGAATTTGGACACGGGCAGGATCGGTGCAGACCATTCATGTTGGCCACAAAAGGCACATAAATCACAAAAACCCGCTTTCTTTTGTGTCTTTTGTGCTTTTTGTGGCTAGATTCCGCCCGGCGGGGAGTCCACAGAACCAGGTCTTCAGGA
>CAIOST010000404.1 GCA_903861045.1 uncultured bacterium
CGGCGCCGGCGGCCGTGGCGACGCCTATGGATGCGGGTGCGATTCCACCTCCGCCGGTGGAAGCGGTGCCAGCGGCTGGCAGCACGCCGGCCGCGCCAGGGGCTGCCGCGGCGCCGGGCGCAGCAGCGGCCGCGCCGGTGGCCAAGGTGGAGCCCAAGACCTATACGGTTAAGGAAGGCGAAGATGTGTATGCGGTCGCCATTCGTTGGGGCGTGAGCCCGGCGGAGTTGAAGGCGCTGAATAACCTGACGTCGGCGGACTTGCAGGCCGGGCAGGTTGTGAAGATCCCGGCGGTGGCCTCCCCGACACCTTAATTCGTTGCAGGAAGTAGTGCCCCCCCGCCATGCGCAAGGTAATCGTCGCGTTAGTAACGTGCGTAGCTGCGTTGGCGGGGATGGGACTAATCTTCGTGGCTTCGGCCAGTTCCGTGCGAGCCGCCAATAACTATGGCGACTCGCACTATTTTATAACACGCCAAGTGATTTGGATGGTGTTGGCCGTGGCGCTGGGGTTTATGGCGGCGCGGTTCGACTATCATCTTTGGGCGCGCCACCGCTGGTTGCTGATCGGGCTGCTGGTCGTCGCGCTTGCGGGGCTGATAGCCGTCTTTGTGCCTGGTCTTGGCATTCGGTCGCATGGGAGCAGCCGGTGGGTGGGGTATGGGGCTGTGCGCTTCCAGCCCAGCGAGTTGGCCAAAGTAGCCACGGTGCTGCTGCTCTCGGTCTGGATGTCCTCGATCGGCTGGCGCGTGCGCACGTTCTGGAAGGGTTTTCTCCTGCCGATGGGGGGGCTGGCGATCTTTCTTGGTTTGTTGCTCAAGGAACCGGACTTTGGCGCGACGCTGGTCACGGCGGTGGTGGGCGCGGGGATCCTGTTCGTGGCGGGCACACGCTGGATCTATGTGCTTGGGGCTGGTTTTCTGGGGTGCCTGGGTTTTCTGGGGATGCTGCTGCATGACAAGGTGCGCAGCGAACGCATGATGGTGTATGTGGTAAAGCTGTGCGGCCAAACCTCCTGGATCACAGAGAAACTGGCCGGTTTACTGGACAAGAGTGTGGCGCAGGTGTTGCAGGATGTGGCCACCTCGGACAAGAAACATCAGGTGGAACAGTCCGTCCTGGCGTTTATTAACGGCGGCGAGTGGGGCGTGGGCCTGAACAACAGCATGCAGAAACACTATTATCTCCCCGAGGCGCACACGGACTTTATTTATGCCATTGCGGGAGAGGAATGGGGGATGCCGGCTACGCTGGGGATTCTGCTGGCGTTTGGCGTGATCCTGATTTGCGGGTTATTGATTGCGACGCGCGCGCCGGATCGCCTGGGGCGCTTGATGGCGTTCGGCTTGACCGTGCTGATGGTCTTTCAGGCCTGCTTTAATATTGGCGTGGTGACGGACTGCCTGCCGACCAAGGGGTTGGCCCTGCCATTCATCAGCTATGGCGGCTCGAATCTGTTAACGGCTTTCATTGCGGTCGGCATCCTGATTAACATCGGGATGCACATCGAGGAACCGGATGAGCATGTGCGCGCCCAGTTGTATGATGGGGAGTGGCGGGATGGCTAGCTCCCGGTGGGTGCGATGGTTTCAGCGCTTGTATGCAGGCGTGGAAGATGAGATATTTTCCTGTAGCGATACTGCCTGTCGCGCGCCACTATGACTATCAACCTATTGGCTCGTTTCGCGCCGCCATGGAAAGCCGCTGGCGCGGTTTTACTGCTGGTGGTCGCAGGTGGCCTCGCCATCTACTCGGATGTCCAGGACGCCGTGCAGGCGCAGCGCGAGGAGTTGCAGCAGAAGGCCCGCCTGGTGGCACAGGCCGTGGATGTCGCGCGGATCCAGACGTTGACCGGCACCGCGGCGGACTTGGATCAGGTCGAATATTTGCGCTTGAAAGCGCAGTTGGCCGCCTGGCAGAGCGCGGATCAAAAATGCCGGTTTATCTATTTGCTGGGGCGCCAGGCGGACGGCGCCATCTTCTTCTACGTGGATAATGAGCCGGCTGCGTCCAAGGATTGTTCGCCTGCCGGGCAGGTTTATACCGAGGTCCCGGAGCTGTGCCGCCGCGCGTTCAGTCAGGGTAGTGCGCAGTTCGTCGGTCCGTTTACTGACCGCTGGGGTACTTGGGTGTCGGCCTTTATGCCGCTCCCTGCGGGCGCGTATCGCCAAGAGGGGGCCACGCTAGCGGTCTTGGGCATGGATGTGGATGCCCGCGTCTGGTATCGGGACTTGGCCCTCGCGGCCTTGCCTGCCGCGCTGCTCACGCTGGCGCTGCTGGCCATTGTGCTGGTGGGGTGGGCGCTGTTGCGCGTGCGTGCACGACAGGGTGAGCGGGCGACGTGGGGGGTGCGCCAGGCGGAACTCTGGCTGGTAGTGGCCACGGGGGGGGCCCTGACGGTGTTTGGCGCCTGGAAAACCGATCAGCACGAACGGCTGGTTAATCGCGATACGTTCACGCAGATCGCACTGGCGCAGACGATGGCCGTTGAAAATGCTTTTCGCATTCTGCGCGATACGGAACTGGAAGGTTTGGCCAAATACCTTGAGGATCCGGGGCATGCCGCCGTAGACGATTTTGAGGGATATGCGGCCTATCTGACGCGGAATCGCGCGATCCAGGCCTGGGCATGGATACCGGCCGTGCCAGCTGCGGATACGGCGAGCTTCGAGGCGGCGGTGCGCACGGCGGGCGGTAAAGAGTTCGCGATCTGGCAGAAGGATGCGCATGGGGCGCGCACCCCCGCCCAAGGCCGGGAGGTCTATTATCCTGTGGGGTGTGTGGCGCCGCTGGCCGGCAATGCGCCGGCCGTCGGGTACGATCTCGGTTCGGAACCGCTGTGCCGGGCCGCGCTGGCAGCCGCGCTGCAAAGCCGAATGCCAACCGCCAGCGATCCGGTGACGCTGGTGCCGGAGACGGGGAACCAGAAAGGGTTGCTGGTCGTGCGACCGGTCTTTGAAAGAACCGCGACTAACAGTCTGCGTGGCTTTGCGCTAGCTGAGCTGCGTATGGAGCCTTTCCTGGAGCTTGCTGGACAGTCTGGCGGTGCGCATCTGGAAATGCGCTTCCTGCGCGGCGATGGCACGTCCGAGCGGCTAGCCACCACCTGTGATCGCGAGCAACCGGTTTCGCCGGAGTATACTCTGACGCGCCCCATCATGATCTTCGGCAAAACGTTGGCCGTGGCGGTGCACGCGGAAAGGGATTTCCTGCTTTTGCATCCGCGGCGGGTGGGGTGGATAGCCGCGCTGGTGGGGGTGCTGCTCACTGCGGCGTTAGGCCTGGTACTAGGGCTGCTGCTGCAGCGCCGCGCGCAACTCGAACGCTTGGTTGCCAAGCGCACCGCGAGCTTGCGCGAAAGCGAGGAGCGGCATCGCGTCTTGTTCACTGATTCGCCTGATGCGTATGTGCTTTTGTCTGATGGGGTAGTCGTAGACTGCAATCGCGCCGCGGAAGTCATGCTGCGCGGCACACGCGACCAGGTCATCGGGATGACGCCCGATCAATTGTCGCCCGCGGTGCAGCCGGATGGGCAGCTCTCGGCGTTGGCGGCGCAGGTACATATCAAGCAAGCCTTACGGCAGGAGGGGTATACGTTTGAGTGGCTGCAGCGGCGGCTGGACGGGTCGGATTTTCCGGTTGAGGTTGCCATTTCCAAAATACCGTTTCTGGGTCGGATCGTCCTGCTCGCGGCGTGGCGCGACATTACGGCGCGTAAACGCGCGGATGCAGCGCTGTCGGTCGCCAATCAGCGGCTCGCAGCGTCCACGCTGCAAGCCCAGGCGCTCGCCACCCAAGCGGAAACGGCCAGCCTGGCCAAGAGCAACTTCCTGGCTAACATGAGCCATGAAATCCGCACGCCGCTGAATGGCGTGATCGGCATGAGCGGCTTGCTTTTGGATACCGCTTTGTCGGAGGAGCAGCGACGGTTTGCCGAGATTGTTAAGACCAGCGCGGAGTCGCTGCTCAGCCTGCTGAATGATATCCTGGACTATTCCAAGATTGAGGCGGGTAAGTTGCAATTGGAGGTGTTGGCATTTGATTTGGAGGAGTTGCTAGAGGATGTACAGGCGGCGCTGGCCCTGCGGGCGCAGCAGCAGGGGCTGGAACTGCTTTGCCAGATCGACCCGTGCGTGCCGTTGCTGGTGCAGGGGGATCCGTGTCGGATTCGCCAGATTGTCATGAACTTCGCCGTCAATGCCATCAAGTTTACGACGCAGGGGGAGGTGGTCATACGGGCCTCGCTGGCGTCGGAGTCTGCAACGGACGTCACGTTGCGCCTGGCCGTGCGCGACACGGGGATTGGCATTGCGGCGGATAAGCAGGCGTTACTGTTCCAGCAGTTCAGTCAGGTGGATGCATCCACCACGCGCAAGTATGGGGGGAGCGGCTTGGGGTTGGCCATCTCCAAGCAACTGGCGGAGCTGATGGGCGGCATGATTGGCGTGGTCAGTCAAGAGGGGGTCGGGGCTGAGTTCTGGGTGACGGTTCGTCTGGGTCGGTCGGCGGAAGCGGCGCTGCCGGAGGAACCGTTCCCCCCGCATGGCGCCGGACGTCGTGTGCTGGTGATGGATGAGAATGCCACGGCCCGGGCGATGCTGTATGCCTGGCTGCAGGCTTGGGGCTTGCGTGTCATGGCCGTTGGTGATGGCGCGGCCGCGGTGGAGATGCTCCAGCAGGCGCTCAGGGCGCAGGATCCCTTTGCCGGTGTGCTGGTGGCGGTAGCGGCGTCGGAGGCGGGCGGCGTTGCGCTGGGGCGCACCCTCCGGGCCGCGCGGGGTCTGTCGGACCTGCGTCTGGTGGCGTATGCCCCCTTGGGCAGCTCCGGCGAAGCCCGTGCGGTGGTCGGCGCCGGGTTTGATGCTTGTCTGAGCAAGCCATTGCGACGTAAGGATGTGAAGGCCGTGCTCCGTAAGCTATTGAGCCGGCCGGTGGTGTCAGCGGCCGTGCCGGTGGGCGCGCGGGACGCGCCGACGTGGCAGACGGCGGCGGAACGCTTGGCAGGGCGCCCGGGGCGAATTCTGGTGGTGGAGGACAATCTGACCAATCAGCAGGTGGCCTTGCAAATGCTGCGGCTGCTGGGGTTCGCGGCAGATGTGGTGAGCAATGGCAAAGAGGCGCTGCAAGCCTTGGGTTCGCGGCCGTACGATCTGGTGCTGATGGATTGCCAGATGCCGGAAATGGACGGGTATGAAGCCACCCGCCAGATCCGCGATCAGCAATCAACCGTGCGTAATCACCAGATTCCGGTGATTGCCATGACCGCCAATGCCATGGCCGAGGATCGACAGAAGTGCCTCGCGGCCGGGATGGACGACTATCTCGCTAAACCGGTGAATCCGAGGGCGCTGGCGGAGTTGTTGGAAAAGTGGCTGCCAGTCGGGACGGATACGCTGGTGGCACAGGATGCGCAACGTCCGGCGGAGTCTCGGTCTGCGGCGCCACGGATACCCGTCCCCGCCACCCCGCTGGTTTGGAATCAGACCGCGCTCTTGGAGCGTCTGATGGGGGATGCAGCGCTGGCAGAACCCATTCTGGCGGCCTTTACGAAAGACATCCCCCTGCAGATGCAGCGCTTGCGGGCGATGCTGGCGGCTGGTAAGCTTGCCGATGTGATGCGACAGGCGCATCTGATCAAGGGTGCCACGGCCACGGTGGGCGGCGAGGCTGCGCGCCTGGCAGCGGCGGTCGTGGAAGAGGCGGGTCAGGCGGAGGATGCCGCCTCCCTGCCTATACGACTGTCCGAACTGGAAGAGCAGATTACCGCCTTGTTGCAAGCGATCCGGCACCGTTTGTCTCATCAAGCCGACGGCCATCCCGAAGCAGGAGCGTCATGAATAGCGCGCAAGCAGCTATCGCGGTAGACCGGTTGGTCTTGAATATTCGTGAACTGCCCTCGATTCCGGCCATGCTGGCGGATACGCTGCGCGTGCTGGATGACCCCAGCACGTCAGCGCCGGAAATTGAAGCGGTGGTGCTACGGGATCAGGCCTTGACGGCCAAAACGTTACGTGTGGTGAACAGTGCGGCGGTCGGCTATAACCGTCGGATTGAGACCATTCGCGAATCCCTGGTGCTGATTGGGTTGCGACGGGTCCGCGGTTTGGTCAGCGCCATGGCGGCTTCTGGTCTGTATGCCAAGGGGATTCCCGGGCTGGTGGAGTCGCGCGACTTGTGGGCACATGCGCTGGCGGCCTCGGTTTGGTCGGCGGAGATCATTGAGTTTCGCAAGCTCTGGATGGCCCAGTCGGCGGTGATTGGCGCGTTGCTGCATGACCTGGGGATTGTGATTCTCTGTCAGTTTGCCACAGAGCGCTACCAGGGTGTGCTGGAGCAGTGCCGGGCTTTGCGTCTGCCGCTGCACGTGGTGGAGCAACGGGATCTCGGGACCACGCATGCTTTTGTCGGTGCGACGCTGTGTGTCAAGTGGCAGCTACCGGTGGCGATCTCGCAACTGGTGCATCATCATCATGCGACGGCGACGATGCAGGACAAGACCAAGGGGGTGGTCATGCTCGCCAATCATCTGGCGCATGCCGGCGGCACGCCGCCCATGCCGTGGGCCATGACGCCGGAATTGCCGGAGGGATTGCTGGAGTTGCTGGGGTTGAATGCCGAGATGCTGACGGTTTTGCTGGAACGGAAGACGGTCGTGCAGGACCGGGTCCATGCGCTGTTGAATGCGGCCGGGTGAGCCGGTATGGATGGCGGTGCCAGCCGGGAAGCCGGGATAGGGAGGAGTACGGATGCGCATTCTTGTGGCCGACGATGATTTGGTCTCACGCTGCCTGCTGACCACGGTGCTGAAGAAGGCCGGCCATGAAGTGGTGGAAGCTGCCGATGGCAGCGCCGCTTGGCAGACCATGTGTCAACCGGATGCCCCGCACATGGTGATCCTGGATTGGCAGATGCCTGGTTTCAGCGGGTTGGAGCTCTGTCGGAAGATTCGTGCGCAGGAAGGCGCTGAGTATACCTACGTGGTGCTGCAGACCGGCCGCGGCAGCGCGGCGGATGTCCAGACCGGCTTCGAGGCAGGGGCGGACGACTATTTGATCAAGCCGGTGGACATGCAACAGCTGCTACAGCGTATCCGGGCGGCCGCGCGCGCCTTGCGGCACGAGGCGCGTATTGCCAGCTATGCGGCGAATATGGAACGGCTGGCGGAGGAGCGCGCCAAGCAGTTGGTGCATGCTGATCGCATGGTTACGCTGGGGGTGCTGGCCGCCGGAATCGCCCATGAGATCAATAACCCTGCCACCTTTATTGCCGGGAATGTGCAGACCATGGAACGTGTCTGGGGGCGCATCGTGGCTATGCTGGCCAAGACGGGCGTCGGCGCAGAGGACCCCATGCTGGCCATGGCCCGTCAGGAGTTTCCGGAGATGATGGCCGACATTCGCAACGGCGTGGTCCGGATCACGACCATTGTGCAGGGGCTGAAGCGGTTTGCCCGGCAGGAGCAAGGTTCGAAGGCGCCCTTTTCCGTGGCGGAGGCCTGCGGGGCCGCGCTGCGCCTATGCCAGAACCGGCTCAAGCACCAGATTACGGTGTCGCTCGAGGTGAGTGAGGCGTTGCCGCGCGCGGTCGGGAACGTGCAGCAGATCGAGCAGGTGCTCGTCAATCTGCTCGTCAATGCGGCGGATGCCATGGAAGCGCAGGGGCAGGGCACGCTACAGATCCGGGCCTTCTATGAGCCGCCGTGCATACGCGTGGCGGTGTACGATTCCGGTCCCGGTCTGCCAGCCGCCGTACTCGACCGGATGTTCGATCCGTTCTTCACCACGAAGCAGGCGGATAAGGGCACGGGGCTGGGGCTGCCGATCTCCCGTGGCATTATTGAAGAGCATGGCGGCGTGCTGCGTGGGTATAATCAGGCCGGCGGTGGGGCCAGCTTTGAGTTCACTTTGCCGGTCGTTGACGGTGGGGCGCAAGCGCCGGCACCGTGAGGTATCCATTATGAAAAAACAGTTGCTGGTGGTGGACGATGAAGCCGAGATTCGCCGTATGCTGGAACGGCATTTTCGCGTCCTGGGCTATGCGGTGGTCACGGCTTCGCAGGGTGCGGAGGCCCTGGAGATCCTGGCACAGCGGCGGGTAGATGTGGTCATCAGCGACATCATGATGCCGGTCATGGACGGTGTGAGCCTCCTGCGGGAGATCCGCCGCCAGTACCCCATGATCCGGGTCATTATGATCACGGGGCAGGTCACGTTGGAGAATGCGCTGGCCTGTATGCGGAATCAGGCGGACACCTGCATTTTCAAGCCCCTCACGGAGCTGGCGCAACTGGAACAGGCCGTGGAGCATGCCTTCCAAGGGCTGGAGCGCTGGAATCAGATCTTCCGCGAGCTGCAGGGGATGTCGGCGGCTGGGGAGGGGCACGTGTCATGAGCGAACTGGATGAAGGGTTTGATCCGAGTTTGCGCACCGGGTTCATTGACGAATCGCTGGAGGGGTTGGCGCAGGTGTCCGGCCTGCTGGGACAGTTGGAGCAGGCGCCCGGCAGGTTGGAACTGGTGCAGGCGATCTTCCGTCCGGTGCACTCCATCAAGGGTAATTCCGCCTATTTCGGCATGCTCAAGGTCAAGGCCTTGGCGCATGAGCTGGAGACGTTGCTGGATCTGCTGCGCAAAGGCGCGTTGACCGCCACACCGGGCATGATTGGCATGCTCCTGCGAGGGGTGGACGCCTTGGCGGGCATGTTTGATCGCACCCGCCGTGATGAGCCGGAGGTTGTCGATCTGCCGGCCTTTGAGCGACTGGTACAGGCGGTGGTAGGGGCGGCGCAGGGGGAACGGATTTCGAAGGAGAGCCAGTGGCGGGAGTTGCTGGCGGCTTTGGAACGCGGTGATCTGGAGGAGGCACGGCATCTGGCACAGGCCCTGGCGCGGGAGTCCCTGGTGGTCCCGGCCGCCGCTGCACAACCAGCCGCGACGGGCGGCGCGGCACCGGCCGGCGAACGAGCTCCCGCCCGGGAGACAGTGGGCGAGGCCGCGGCGGGCGCAGGGAAGCCGGCGGCCGCGCGCACCATGCGGGTGGCGGAGGAGAGCATCGACGCTTTTTTGGGGCATGTGGGCGGGTTGGTCACGATCGGGGAGATGTATGAGCATCTCTACTTGCGTATGCAGGGGCAGGCCGTCCAGGCCGGACTCGCCGCCGAGCTGCGGCGCGTGAATGAGTCCTTTGGCGAGCTGTCGCTGCAACTGCAGGGCAGTATTATGAACGTGCGGAAGATCGCCTTGCACACGTTGCTACAGCGCTTTCCGCGCATGGTCCGTGAACTGGCCGCACGCGCCGACAAGCAGGTGTCGCTGGTGCTGGAAGGCGGCGAAATTCTGGTGGACAAGAGTCTGCTCGAGAATCTGGATGCACCGCTGATGCACATGGTGCGCAATGCCGTGGATCATGGCGTCGAATCAGTCGAGAAACGCCAGGCCGCTGGCAAGCCGGCGGCCGGGCGGTTGCGCATCGCCGCCACGGAGAGCGCGGCGCACATCCGGCTGGTGGTGGCGGATGACGGGCGCGGCTTGGATCGTGACGCCTTGCGAGACAAGGCCGTGGCACTCGGTATTTGCCGGCCCGGGGCGACGCTGACGGAGGCGGAGATCGTGGACCTGCTCTTTCTCCCCGGCGTCTCCACGGCCCGCGAGGTGACGGATATTTCAGGGCGCGGCGTGGGCATGGATGTGGTACGGCGCAATGTGGATGCCATGGGGGGCGTCATCACCGTGCAGAGCACGGCGGGGGTCGGCACCGAGTTTGCCATCCAGATTCCCAAGACCGTCAGCACGCAGATTTTAACCGGCTTCATCATGGTCTTGGGCGGCAACCGCTATGTGGTACCCCTATCGCGCGTGGCGCGCTGCGTGCAATGGATGCCGGAAAACATCCATACCCTGCAAGGGCGGGGCGAGTGCTTGGCGGATGGCGCCGACTTATTACGCATTTTGCGCCTGGCGCGTGTCCTGCAGGTTGCCGACGGCGCCAGCGGCGGCATCTTTGTGATCCTAGCCGCTAAGGGGCCTTATACGGCGCTGCTGGTGGACCAGATCGAAGGCGTGCGGCAGGTGGTCTCCAAACAGGTGGACGGCATCACGAACGAATGCTTCCAGGGCGCGGCTGTCATGGGCGATGGCACCGTGGCCATGATCCTGGATGTGGATCGGCTGACCGGTAGAAAATAGGGCGCGCGCCCATGGTCTTTTTCCTGAAGACATGGGGCTGCGGGTCCCCCGCCGGGCGGAAGCTAGCCACAAATAAAGACTTTTGTGGCCAACTTAACCTGGAATCGTACGTTGAGCATCTCTTTGGCGTCACTACTCAGGTGCTCGCACGCGACGGGCGGGTGTCTGAGTAGGTAAGGTGATTCTAACGCCAAGGCGCAAGGGCGCAAGGGCGCGAGGTGGGAAGGTGCTAGGTGTGTGGTGGTAGCGCAGCGGCCTTGTGCCGCCGGAGTGAACGTCGAAAAGTGGGAGGGTGAGGATCCCGCCGAGCCGGACACAACACGCTCTCCTTTGCGCCCTCGCGCCTTGGCGCCTTGGCGTTACAACAGCCGTTCTCCGGCGACGGTCGACTCTCCTCGCGCTGTCGATCTTTTTCTCAGCGCCTTCTGTCGCGGAACTCTGCGCACCGGTGGGCAAGCCCTACTCGGGGGCGCGTATCAGACTCGAACCGTAAGATCAGCAGCTCTTTGGCTTTTATCAACCGTTGCGCGCCCCTCAATCGGCGCGGTCGGCCGCGGCTGGTTGCACCACGGGGGTGCGGCTGAAGGCTTGCAGCGAGGCGAGATAGGCCGCCGGGTTGCCGATGTCGTAGCGCGCACCCTGCACGATCTGTCCGAGGAAGCCATCGTTGCGGCGGAGTAGGTCGAGGCAACTGGTGAGCTGGAACTCGCCGCGTTCACGCAGGTTGCGGCGGATGTTCTCGTCCAGCAAGGTGAAAATCTCCGGCTTGAGCACATAGAGGCCGAAAACCGTCAGGAAGTGGTCGTCCGTCAGGCCGGCCAGACTGAGATGCTCGCGCGCATAGGCCGCATCGGGTTTTTCGACAAAGGCCGTGATGTCCAGGGTGTGCCCGGCTTCGCACCAGTTGCCGGTGGCACAGCCGAAATGATGCACCTGGTCGGCCGGTTCTGGCAGCAGCCCCACTACGCTACGATTGGTGCGCTCGAAGGTCTGGATCAACTGCTGCGCACAGCCGATGGGGACGTCGGAGGTGTAGAGATGGTCGCCGAGCATGAGCAGGAACGGTTCCTGCCCCACCCATTCCCGGGCGCTGTGCACGGCGTGGCCGAACCCTTCCTGCGACGCTTGCGCGAGAAAGGTGACGCGGCGCCCCACCGCGAGCAGGTAGTCGCAGTATTGCTGGTCGGCGCGCGAGAGCTTGTTGTAGTTCTCGATGGGTGGCGGGCAACAGAAGATTTCCTGGAAGAGCTCGCGGTCGGCGGGCTGCACAAGTACGGCGACTTCCTCGATGCCGGAGGACAGGGCCTCCTCAATAATTGTCAGGATAGCTGGGCGCGTGCGGCCGTCGTGCCCGACCACGGGGAACAACTCCTTCTTCACGGCCTTGGTGGCGGGGAAGTGGCGGGTGCCAAACCCGGCCGCCGGGATGACGGCTTTGCGGACGCGGCCGCCCGAGCGCAGTACCAGCGGGAGGCAGGCCATGCCGAGTTCGTTTTCGATAATCTGGATGGCGGCATCGCGACTGGTTTCGTTTCGCGCGATCAATTGGGCAGAGCCATCGCCTTGGGAACCCACGCCTTTGCCGCCGTAAAGCAGCGGTTGCAGGGCGGGGTAGGCGAGCAGGCGGTGGAGCACGGGTGCGGTGAGTTGCGAGGGGCAGGCTGGTTGCAGGTGGGTGTCGAACAGCGACTGGGCCTCGGTCATGAGCGCGCCTAGCGTGGCGGCATCGCCGGCCCGCAGGGCCTGGCTGGCACGGGTGACCAGATCACGGTTGATGGGGCCCAGATACTGCTGCACCTTGCGTTGCAGGTCGTTTTCGGCAAACGGGTAGCAGTGGTTCAGGCGGTTGAGGATTTCGCGCGTGTTCTTGGAGGACTTGAGATCCACCACGATCATCTGGATGTTGCCGCCGACGGTCAGTTCCTCGACGTCAATACGGTCGCCATCGAACTGCATCACGATCGGTCGATGTCCGTAGGCGCACCCCTGATCGAGGCGGCCGCAGCGGGAGGGGGTGGTAATTTCGCCGAGGTAGGCCAGTTCCATCTCGCCGCGCACGGTCAGCTTCAGATCGTAAAGGCGGTTGAAGGCGCGGGCCACCAGTACGCAGACGGCGGCACTGGAACTCAGCCCCTTCTTCACGGGCAGGTCGGTGTGGTCATTTTCGATCACCAGGCCGCGTACGCGGTAGTGGATCATGACCTGATAGGCGACGCCAGCCGCGTAGCTGTAGAAGCCCCCCGCTTGGGCGGCGGCCAGCAGTAGCGCGGGCTCCATGGCTACTTCAAAGGGCGGTGGCCGGGTGCCGTCCTCCAGCGTGGTGTGCAGGACGAGCTTGCCCGGGTGTGGGCGTACGCTGGCATGGATCCCCTGGTTGGTGCCGGTGATAATGGCTGTGCCGGGTTCGATCGCCGCATTGATGCGCCGATAGCCGCCCGCCCAGTCACTGTGTTCGCCGAAGAGACAGATTCGTCCGGGTACAAAAAGGTGCATGCCGAGACAATAGCAAAAGAGACACAGGAGACAGAACCTCAAATTTTGCATGGCGCCCATGGCGCCGCGGGCGCCGCGGTGCGACGGGCGCACCCTTGTTTCATTACAGAGTTGCGTTCAGTAGGCCGGAACTCCGGTTCCGGCCATGGAATGGGCCGCAACCGGAGTTGCGTCCTACCACACTACAACGCAAAGCAAGGGGAACAGGGATGCGCCCCGGCGCGACTTCCGCCGGTGATTCCCCTTGCGCAGAAGCGTCGGGTCGGGTTTAATACGGCCTTGTGCTGGGTCGATGCCAAGACGCACGCGTGGACGAAGGGATGTGGGTATGATGCCGCAATGGGGTTTCTGGTTGATTGTAGGGTTATTGTTGCTGGTGGCGGAAGTCTCGGCGCCCGCCTTTGTGGCGTTGTTCTTCGGCTTGGCGGCGCTGTTGGTGGCCTTGGTGTGCTGGCTGGCGGGACCGGCCTTGCCGGTCTGGGGCGCTGGTCTGATTTTTGTGGTCCTGGCCGTCGTCTTGTTGGTGGGCCTGCGGGGGCTGTGTAAGCGGGTGTTTGTCGGGAAGAAGTCGGCTGTTTCCGATAGTCTAGCCAGCGAGGTGATCGGGCATCGGGCGGTCGTGACGATGCGGATTCAGCCTGGGCAACCGGGTAAGGTCGAACTGCGCGGAGCACAGTGGCAGGCCGAAGCCAGCGAGATGCTGGAAGTCGGCACGCCCGTACGGATCGTGAAACAAGAAAGTATCGTGCTCTGGGTGGTTCGCGAGGCGTGAGTACATAACAGCAACAAAAGGAGTAGGTGTCATGGAAATGGGTTGGGTGATTGGTGTCCTGATTTTCTTTGCCTTTGTCACGATGATGAAGTGCGTCCGTGTGGTGCCGCAGAAGAGCGCCTTTATTGTGGAACGGTGGGGTAAGTATCATTGCACGCTGGAGGCGGGATTGCATGTGTTGGTGCCGTTCATGGATCAGATTGCCTATAAGCATACGCTGAAGGAACAGGCTATCGATGTTCCGCCGCAGCAGTGCATCACCAAGGACAATATCACCGTGGAAGTGGACGGCATCCTCTACCTGATGGTCATTGATCCGGTGCGCGGCTCCTATGGCATTAGCAACTACATGTTCGCCACGGTACAGTTGTCGCAGACCACCATGCGCAGCGCGATCGGCCAACTGGAGTTGGACCGCACCTTCGAGGAGCGCGAACGGATCAATGGCGCGATTGTGGATGCGGTGGACAAGGCTTCCGAGCCGTGGGGCATCAAGGTGACGCGCTACGAGGTTAAGAATATCGCGCCGCCGCAGACCATTCGCGATGCCATGGAGAAGCAGATGCGCGCGGAACGGGAAAAGCGGGCACTGATCGCCGAATCCGAGGGTGACCGGCAGGCGCGGATCAATCGTGCCGAAGGTGAAAAGCAGCAGGCGATCGCCTTCTCCGAGGGTGAAAAGCAAAAGCGCATCAACGAAGCGCAGGGGCGCGCCCAGGAGATCATGCTGGTGGCCAATGCCACCGCAACGGGGTTGCGCGAGATTTCCAAGGCCAGCATGGAACCGGGCGGCACCAACGCCATCAACCTGCGGTTGGCGGAGCAGTACATCACGGAGTTCGGGCGGTTGGCCAAGACCAACAATTCGGTCATCATCCCGGCGGATCTGGCCAATGTGGCCGGCTTTATCAAGACCGCCGTGAGCGTGGTCAAGGACCTGCCTGGCGCGGTGGGCGGCATCCCGCAACCACCGCGCGTGGGATAGTCGGGGCGCTAGGGTTCGGAGATGCGAAGACCGGTGCGTGTATCACGTGCCGGTCTTCGTTTATCCTAGACCCGTAACTTGAACTTCCCTTTGGCCTATAATCCACGCGTGGGCAACTGGTTATAACGTGGGACCGCGAAGCCATTTGGAACTGTCCGTGCTGATCTGTTGCACAATCATTCTCCTTTTGGCGAACGCGCCTTAAGCACGCGATGCACGGACATACAGATGATTGCCGGTTTCAGGCGTTCTTCCGGTGAGCGTCTGCCTGCCGTCCCCGGCGGCCTTGTGCCGC
>CAIOST010000405.1 GCA_903861045.1 uncultured bacterium
CCCTGAACCCTGAACCCTGAACCCTGAACCATTACAATACAGGCGCTCATTCATGAATGATACAACGCATACAACGCCTCCGACGCCTCCGACTCCTCCGCCGCCTCCGACTCCTCCGACTCCTCCGACTCCTCCGACTCCTCCGGTGGCCCTGGTGACCGGTGCTGCGCGTGGCATCGGCAAGGCCATTGCCCTGGCGCTGGCTGCCGATGGCTGCCGCGTGGCCGTGAACTACCGTACCTCCGAAGCCGAGGCCGCGGCCGTGGTCGCGGCCATCCAGGCCGCTGGCGGCGAGGCGCAACCGTTCCGCGCCGACCTGGCGGACCCGGCCCAAGCCGCGGAGTTGGTCAAACAGGTCGAGACCGCGCTGGGGCCGGTGACCGTGCTGGTCTGCAATGCCGGCATCCTCCCGACGCAACTGCTGGCGCTCTCGCGGCTGGAAGAGTGGCGCACCACCATGGCCACCAACCTCGACAGCGCCTTCGTGCTGACCAAGGCCGTCTGCCGCGGCATGGTGCGCCTGCGCCGCGGCCGCATTGTCTACCTCTCCTCCGATGCGGCTCTGCTGGGTGATCTGATGCGCGCCGCCTACAGCGCCTCCAAGTCCGGCCTGCTGGGCCTGGCGCGCAGTGCCGCGCGGGAGCTGGCACCCAGCGGCATCACGGTCAACGCCGTGGCCCCCGGCATCATTGATACGACGCTGATTGCCGGCATGCCCGAGACCCGCCGCGCCAAGCAACTCGCCGCCATTCCGCTCGGCCGCTTCGGCCGGCCGGAGGAAGTAGCCGGCGTTGTGCGCTTCCTCTGCTCCGCCGACGCCGCCTACATCACCGGCCAGACCATCTGCGTGGATGGCGGCTTGAACACGAAGGGTTGAACCAACATGACCAAGACCGAGATTCATCAACGATTCATCGCGCAGGTGCAGGCAGAGCTGGACGCCATTAGCGACGCGGCCAAAAAGACCTTTGCCACGGCCACGAACGAGGCGCATCGCGCCGAAAGCAAATACGACACGTTCCAATTGGAATCCTCCTTCCTCTCCCGGGGGTTATCCATGCGCGTGGGCGAGCTGACCAGTATGCTAACCGCCTTGCAAGGGCTGCCCATCTACGAACTGAGCAACGAAAGCACGGTGCAAGGGAGCGCGCTGGTGCGCCTGCAAACCCAGGATGGGAAGACGCTGACCATCTTTCTGGCGGCGGAGGCCGGCGGCGAGACCCTGCAGGCCGATGGCGCAGAGATCTGCATGCTCAGCGCCTCCTCGCCGCTGGGGCAAGCCGTGTACGGCAAGCGCGTGGGGGAGCACGTGGTGGTCAAAACCGGCCAAACCCAGCGCACCTATACGATCTTATCGGTGGCGTAACCCCCAAGGGGCAGGTGCTAGGGAAGGTTCTTGGTTCTTTGTGCCTGGTGCTTGGTTGCTGACGCCTAGGGACGGGTGAACCTGGAACCGTAAGTTGAGCATCTCTTTGACGTCACTACTCAGGTGCTCGCACGCGGCGGGCGGGTGCCTGATTCGTTAAGGTGATTCTAACGCCAAGGCGCCAAGGCGCAAGGGCGCGAAGGTGGGACAGCTTAATCGAAAAGACGCGGCCCCCCCCCCGCTACTGATCCATGACCGCCGGTAGTGGCCGCGGCGGCAGGATGGCCGGGGTGACGGCGGGATCGTACCACTGCAGTTGGTTCTGCGCGTCGAGGAAGCCGGCGGCCACCGCGAGGTTGTACCCCCAGCGGTCGACTGCGGCACCGTAGACCATCACATCCGGGAGGCGGTCGTAGCGGTGGTTGTCGCTCAATGTTTCGCCCCAGGGGCGGCCGCACTGCACGATCCCCAACCGTTGCGGGTTGAGCGGGTTGCGCCCGGTGAACCAGAGCCCATGGCCGGTGCGTGGCAGCGTGCGGCCGGCGATGCGGAAGCTGGTGGGGGTGACCTGCACCCCGCCGCGCTCCAAGATCGTTCGCACCAAGGGGCTGGTCTCCGGCTCACCAAACACAAAGAGATGACAGGCGGCGGCTAGGTTGGTCTCCAAGGCGGACTCAATCTGACGGCGCGGCTGGCTCCGGGTGAAGCGGCACCACTCGTCAGCGCGGTTTTGCAGCAGGCACGCCGTCTCATCCTCATTGGTGGTGGTGCCGCCAACGAAGAGGAACGGCTGCAGCAAGGCATCCTGCAGGCGGCTGCCGGTTTCGCCCGCGCGCCGGCCGGTGGGACGGTTTTTGGCGCGGCCCGCCTGGAGGGTCTCCTGCAGCCAAGTGCGGGTCTTGGGGTGCAGCAAAGCGTCCTCGATCATGCCGTGGCCCAGGTGCGGAAAGGCATAGAGCGTGACGTTACGATTGAAGGGGCGCACCAGGCTCACGATGGCACTACCTTCGCGGATGGGTACCAAATCATCCTCGCGTCCGTGCCAGGCCAGCACGGGGAGGGTTGTCAGGTTCGTGGCGTAAGCCGCGGCGAACTGCACGTCCACCAACCGCCGTTGCCAGGGGGGGAGGTCGGCGGGGGTAAGCTGGTGCCAAGTATAGAAATCACCGCGGCCGGCGAGCACCAGCAAGCCGTTGAAGCGCTCCGGGTGCCGCGCCCCGATGCACCAGGCCCCCAGACCACCCATGGAGTGGCCCGCCAGCACCACGCGCTGCGGGTCGGTATGAAAGCGGGTACGCATCTCATCCATCACGCGCAGGACATCCAGTTCGCCAACCCCTTGGAAATCAGAGTTGCAGCGGCCGAATGGCGCAGCCACGCAGGCGCCGAGTTCATCGGCCAGGCGCCCCAGCGCGGCCGGAACATAGGGGTCATGGATGAGCTCGATACCGGGGTTGTAGCCGTGCAGGAAGACAATCAACGGCGGCGCGCTGGTCGGCGTGTAGCCGGGTGGCAGATAGCGAAGGAAGGGCTGGACAGCATCATCATTCAGGCTGTGATAAGCTTCCACGCGCAGCCCCGCTGCCACCACGGGCGGCTGCTGATTGGTCAGCGCTTGTTGGGCGGCGACTAGGGCGGCTTGTTCGAGGGCGACGCGGTACGCATAGTCGAGGTCGTAGCCGTGGTCGCGCTCCAGCAGGGCGAGGCGGGTCTGATGGAGGCGCACGCGCGCCGCTTCCCAGGAACGCCAATCGTCGCTGGCTGTGGCGGCCGCTGCCGTGGCTGCCAGCCATGCAGCGAAAAGCAGTCCGCGACCGGGGAAGGTACCACGCCGGGGCCGGGCGTTTCCTGGAGAAGCGTGGTTGGCGACCAAAGTGCGCATGTAGCAAAGTGGCTCTTTGGAATTAGGGCGGCAGGCACCAGAGAAGTGTCACGGTGACAGCATGGCACCGTTACCGGTAAAGCCTGGTGCCGGAGCGCGCATCAACCGTGGGCCAACGGCCCACCGGTTGATGCGATGAAACAATTACACGGTGACCAGCTTTTCCGTTTCCCAGAGACCGTGGATATTACAGTAGGACGTGGCGCAAAGCGTGCCACTGGCCGTAATCTTGGTCCGCAGGGTTACGAGGCTGTCGGTATGCACCGGCCCCTGATTCGGCCCGGTGGCGCACTGGCCATGTGCGGAAAACTCAAAACGACCCAGTTCGTAGGAAACCTTGCTGCCAGTCGGAAGGAAATGCACGGCCACCCAGACAATGTGATGCTCGGTGGTATTGGGATGGGCAATCTCCTTGCCGATGGTGACCGTGACCGGGAACCATTCGCCGGCCTTGACGGTCTCCGCGCATTCAATCACGGGAACATGTTTCTCGGTTTTCCAGTCCGCTGACTTCACGCATTCTGCAAGCTTACTCATGATCAAACTCCCTCTACGTTGCCAAGATGCGGCCTAACGAGGCCCGTCTGCATCCACCAGGCGGTATTCTAGCAGCCGGCTTATCAGGCATGCAAGCCCGTTGAAACGGGAGCCAGCAATTCGGGCGCATCCTTGTTTCATTACAGAGTTGCGTTCAGTAGGCCGGAACTCCGGTTCCGGCCATAGAATGGGCCGCAACCGGAGTTGCGGCCTACAACACTACCACGCAAAGCAAGGGGAACAGGGATGCGCCCCAGCAATTCCCATTATGGACTTGTAACGGCGGGTCCGGCGGGTCCGCCCTACCAATAACAGTGTGAAATCAACGAATTGTGGCAGGTAGGGCGGGGCCGCCGGACCCGCCGAGTGCCATCATGAGAATTGCTGAATGGGAGCCCCTCGCGCAGGCCCCCTCGCTACATCGCGGCGGCCAGCGCGCGCCCGAAGTCGCTGCAGGAGACCTCGGTGGCGCCGCTCATCAGGCGTGCAAAATCATACGTCACAGTCTTGCGGCCAATCACGGTGTCCATGGCACCCACAATCTTATCCGCCGCCTCGGTCCACCCCATATAGCGGAACATCATTTCGCCGGAGAGGATGAGCGAGCCGGGGTTGACCTTATCGAGGTTGGCGTACTTGGGCGCCGTGCCGTGCGTGGCTTCAAAACAGGCGATACCGGTGACGTAGTTGATGTTGCCGCCCGGCGCAATGCCGATGCCGCCGACGCAGGCCGCCAGGGCGTCCGAGATGTAATCGCCGTTCAGGTTGAGCGTGGCGATCACATCATACTCCGCCGGCCGCGTCAGAAGCTGCTGCAGGAAGGCATCGGCGATGCAATCCTTGACCACGATCTCGCGGCCGGTGGCAGGGTTGCGCAGGCGGCACCACGGTCCGCCATCAATCAGTTGGGCGCCGAACTCCTCGCGCGCCAGTTCGTACCCCCAGTCACGGAAGCCGCCTTCCGTGTACTTCATGATGTTCCCCTTGTGCACCAGCGTCACAGATTGCCGATCGTTGGCGATGGCGTACTGGAGGGCGGCGCGCACCAGCCGCCGGGTCCCTTCGCTGGAGACCGGCTTGACGCCGATGGCGGAGCTATCCGGGAAGCGGATCTTCGTGACCCCCATCTCCTGCTGGAGGAAGGAGATGACCTTGCGCGCCTGATCAGAGCCGGCGGCCCATTCAATCCCGGCGTAGATATCCTCGGTGTTCTCGCGGAAAACCACCATGTCCGTCAGCTCCGGCTGCTTCACCGGCGAGGGGACGCCTTTGAACCAGCGCACAGGGCGCAGGCAGACGTAGAGATCCAACTCCTGGCGCATGGCGACATTGATCGAACGGAAGCCACCGCCGACCGGCGTGGTCAACGGCCCCTTGATGGAGATCAGGTGCTCGCGGCAGGCGGTGAGCGTCTCGGCCGGCAGCCAGGTATTGGGACCATAGACGGCATTGGCCTTTTCGCCGGCATAGACTTCCATCCAGTTGACCTGCCGCTTGCCGCCATAGGCCTTGCGCACGGCGGCATCCCAGACCATCAGGGAGGCTTTGGTGATATCAGGGCCCGTGCCGTCACCCTCCACATACGGAATGATCGGGCGATCCGGCACACACAACTTGCCGTCGGCACCCATCGTGATCTTTTCGCCACCGGTCGGAACCTGGATCTTATCGTACTTCATGTTTTAACCCTGCCCACCTAAGTCATTGAAAAAAAAAAGCGGCGTCAGCTTACCTGAAACGGCGGGCGAATGGAAGACGGGAAGAGGGCCCCCAAACTGCGAGAGTTCAGCGCGAGGGTCGAAGGACTGCCTCATTTGAGGCGGATAAACCACGTCGAATGCACGAACTGACCCGAAAGAAGGCGCATCGATCGACAATCGGAGGCCCGAGAAGTCCGGCAAGGCTCTA
>CAIOST010000406.1 GCA_903861045.1 uncultured bacterium
CCCGGAATCGCCCTCGCGCCCAGCGCACCCACAGCCCATACACGCCCACCGCCGTGTTCCGCCCGCGGCCCGGGGCGGGCCGGGGCTACTGACCGCAGCCTGACAGTAGCGCGGGCGCGCCCTCGCGCCCAGCGCACCCCAAGCCCATACACACACCGCACCGTGTTCCGCCCGCGGCCCGGGGCGGGCCGGGGCTACTGACCGCAGCCTGACAGTAGCGCGGGCGCGCCCTCGCGCCCAGCGCACCCACAGCCCATACACGTCCACCGCCGTGTTCCGCCCGCGGCCCGGGGCGGGCCGGGGCTACTTCCCGCAGCCTGACAGTAGCGCGGGCGCGCCCCCGCGCCCAGCGCACCCCAAGCCCATACACGCCCACCGCCGTGTTCCGCCCGCGGCCCGGGGCGGGCCGGGGCTACTGACTGCATCGATCGCACCAACGGAAGTGCTAGGCGCCCATGCTCACACATCCCCCGCAAAACGTCTTGCCCTCCATCCCCCTTCATGGTCAAATGCCTAACACCTAACACCTCCCACCTCCCACCTGCCACCTAACACCTGCCCTTTGCCATGTTCTTAACCATTCGCTATCTCATCGAATACGCCGCGGTACGCGGCGTCTGGCTCGTGCTCAGCTTGGTACCAGCCCGTCAGGCCTATCAGATGGGGGCGCTGCTCGGCTCGCTCTGGTTCCTGCTCTCCCGCCGCCGCAAAGGGGTGGCCATCAAAAACCTGCTACAAACCGGCCTCGCCGCCTCGCCCAAGGACGCCCGGCAGGTGGCCCACCAGTCGTTCCGGCACTTCCTGGGACACATTCTGGAAACCATCAAGGCGCCGGGCGTCATCAACCGCCAGAACTGGCGCGCGCATGTGGAGATCGAGGCCACGCCGGAGGACCTGGCCCTGCTGCTGACCCCTGACCAGCCGGTGATCCTGGCCACCGCGCACCTGGGGTGCTGGGAGATCGCCGGGTTCTGGGCCTCGCTCTTCCGCCCCATGTACGGCCTGGCGCGTCCCATGAACAACCCGTATGTACAGCGCTTCCTGGTGCAAGATCACTTTCGCACGGATCTGACCATTCTCCCCAAAGCGCACGGCTTCTCGCCGGAGCTGCTGCGCATCTGGAAAGAGCGCCGGGCCGCCCTGGCCATTGTCATGGACCAGCATGCCGGACGCAACGGGCTCTGGATGGAGTTCCTCGGCCGCCCGGCCTCGGTGCACTCCTCGCCGGCGCGCCTGCACCTGCTTACCGGCTACCCGCTGCTGTTCGGCTGCTTTGTGCGACTGGGCCCGCTGCGCTACCGTATGATCGTCACGCCACCGGTTCTGGCCGGCGCCGCCAGCAGCGACCGCGAAACCGAGGCCCGCACCATCACCGAGGAATTCACGCGCCGCCTGGAGAGCCTGATCCGCCGCTATCCGGCGCAGTATCTCTGGATGCACCAGCGCTGGCGACCGATGCCAACGCACAGAAAATTGAAGATTGAAGATTGAAGATTGAAGATTTTTTCACGACCGGCGTCACCTGGTCAGTCGTCATCGCGTCAGGTCCGCCATTATCATACAAGCACTGCGCCGCACTCCGCCGGCGGCCCGGGGCTGGGCTACGGCTAGCGCCATGCTCACAGGGCACACCGCCCCCGGCGGCCTTGTGCCGCCGGTGCGGCGAGATCTGCAGCAGACGCAAAAGGACAAGCCAGCAGCAGAGCGCGAGGTCAGCCCGCAGCGGCCATAGCTCGCGCCGCTCCTTTGGCTTGGATCTGCCCGCTGGCGCTGCGCTCATTGATCTTCCCGTGCCGGCGGCACCAGGCCGCCGGGGACGGCACGCCAACGCTCACCGGCAGAACGCCCGGGGCTCGCCCCCGCGCCCAGCGCACCCAAAGCCCGTACTAGCCGAGCACCGCACTCCGCCCGCGGCCCGGGGCGGGCCGGGGCTACTGACCGCTTCCTGGTGGAAACTTCGCGTCCCAACGGTTCTTGGGTATGGCGCCAGCAACCAAGAACCAAGCACCAAGAACCAAGAACTACTGAATATACGCCTTATAGAACCGATTGGTCTGGGCCGGGAAGGAGAAAACCTTGCGGCCATTCGCGTCAAACACATTGGTCGGTGCCTGGGAGGTCACGTTCGACCAACTGCCGCCATTCAGGTTGGTGGTGCCCAGCAGGTAGAGCGTGCCATTGATATTCGGCTGCGCAACGTACTCCAGGGCATTGGTGCTCTCCAGCAACTGCACCGTGACGTTCACCGTGGCGCCGGTCACGGCCAGTGCCTCCACCGTGAAGCGCGCCGTGGCGTTCGAGACATACGGGTTCTGGTTCAGCAGATACTCCGCACTGAGACTATACCCATCCAGATCAAACGGCTCACTCTCGGTTCGGCCAAAACCGGAGAGCCACCACACCGGCGCCCCGTTCGTGTTCAGCCCCTCTGGCAATGGATAGAAGCTCACACTATTACTGTAATCACGCTGCATGTTCGTCACCGCCCAGACAAACTGCTTCACATTAATAGCGGCGTCATTGGCCACATTATCCGTTGTAAACGACTGGATGCGATACCAAGGATCTGCCGTGTAGGTGACCGTCGGCGTAGCACCGGCCGGTAGTTGCACACGGCTAGACAGGAGACTGTGCGCACCGTGCGGACCAATAATGGAAGTCAGCCAAACCATTTGCTCATCAACCCAGATATTTGCAAATGTCTGCCACGTATTAGCAGCCCCTGGCGTGCAACTGCCATCATATTGGTTCCACACAAAGCAATACTTATTGGACCCGTTCGCACCTGCCAAATACAGCACATCCGTGCCATCCTTGTATCCCGCATACCGATAAGGCCGATCGCGCCTCGTCAAATAATCGCTCCCCCAGCAAACTAAATCTTCCCATGCACCCATGCTTCGCACAAGCCTCACGCCGCCTTCGTAAAAGATGTTGTTTTCTTTCGGGCTGACAAAGACTTGATCGACGTTTGCAACGCCTGCATCTCCCCATACAAAGAAACCCCAACCATTAACATCATTAGGCAGCGTCACACTACTAGAAATCGCGCAACTATCATACCAAGTGACACCGTTGTTATAACACAGCTCGAGCAGCCAACCACCAAGTTTTGCATTGCGCGGCCCGACCAGTTCGATGAACTCATTGGCGTTATCATAACCCGTATAATCCGAATTAAAGAAAATCTCATTGACCCATACGCTGCCGGTGGGGCAGGAGTAGACGTAGTAATAGGGGGACCAGCCTTGGGCGGCATAGCTGCTATTCAGGTTCACAGGGTGGTACCAGGTGGGGTTGGTGTAGGTGTTGGTCCCTTGGAAGATCGGATAGTTCGTCCAACCCGCGCAGGTCCCCCAGACCAGATACTGCACTACCTCATCAATATTGGTGGGCGGAATGAAGGCGTTACCGGCGGAGACAAAGACATGGGCGGAGCTGTTGGTGAGTTCCACGGTGACCACGCCGGCTGTGGGCGTACTCCCCATCCCCCACCAGTTGCGATACCCCCAGTTGCTCGTACCCGTCACATAACTGAGATAGAGGCGGGTATCCTGCGGGTCCATTAGGAACCGGTCAATCGTAACCTGCACCCCAACCTGATTGGTGTAGAGCGGTTGAGCCGGCAAGAGCTGGACATCCGTGATGGTGTAGCTGGAGCGCGCCGCCTCAGCCATCAGCACATTATCAATACAGAGCCGCCCGGTCGTCGTGGACGGGATGGCATTGGTCACGTAGATCCGCAGGATGGTGTCGTTCTGGTCGTACAGCGTGGTACCGGTGTCGAAGTAGTCGTAGTTCATGCTGGTCACCGTGAAGTTAGTGAGCACGCTCCAGGTACCAGTCTCCGACGAAGCGCCCTGGATGGAAACATTCACGGCATTGGAATCCCAGGCGCGATACCAGAAGGCGATCTGGCCGATACCAGTGTCCACCACGGGCGACTGGAGGTAGGGGTTGGACTCCCTGTAACTGCCGGGCGAGAGCACGCCATCCGTGGGGCTGTTATTGAGGTAGCAGGTGCGGTGTTCAGCCCACGCCGGGCCTTCATACGAACGGCTGATGGTCTGGTTGTTGGTCGTGGGGCTGGCGATCAGGCAGTTGTAGGCGCGCCAGGTGCCGGCATCCGCCGGCGGATAGTCGCGCACGGTCAGGTTATCGAGCTTCAGGATGGCATCCGGCGAACTCCACGCGCTGACCCAGATGCTGTTCGTAAGCCAGGGCGTGCTGTTGGTCGTAACAAGGTTGGTGTAGTAGCCACTGCCGGTGGGGAGTTGCACAATGCGGATGCGCCCCGTGGCTTGCGGGTAGCGCACCGGCACAAAACGATCGACCACGCCATCCGCCACCGTGTTGGAGAAGCTCTCCACGAGCAGCCAGTCCTCCGGGGAAACGGGATCCATGGCTTCCACGCGATAGCAGGAAGTACCGGAGGTTACCCGGGCACGAAAGGCGATGGAGCCGAGGCCATTGGTCAGCATCAACGACCAGACCCCTTGCGAGAGGCTGGGGTTGGCGCGGGAGACATCCAAGGCTACATACGGATCGCTGCCATCGTCCGTCACCATCGCTTCAAAAGTGAGCCAGTTCGTCGCGGGCTGTGTCCCAGCCCAGGCGTACTGCTGGCCGGCGTCTGACCAGTCCCAGAAGATGGTGCCACCAACCGTAGTACCCTCAGTTCGCACCATCCCACGGGTATAGGCGCGCCAAGGTCCGAGCGACAAATCGTCCACCACGATCGGCAGCTCGCCACTGGCAAAGCGTGCCTCGACATAAACTTTATCCCAATAGTTTGGCTGATAGAGCAGGTTCGAGTAGTTAAACGACGAGACCTGCCATTGCGCCGAGTTGGTCCAAGCGTCCACGTCCTGATTAGAGGTATGCGCCGTACCCACACGACGGGTATAGATGTTCAGCGTCGAAACCGGCACGCTGCGGCGCAGCATGCCGCCGCTGATGGCCCAGCAGTCGGTGAGACCGGTATAGGTGCGCCCCAAATACCAGTCCGTAAACGTCGTGACCATCGTATCCGTCAGATTGGTCCCCCGGGCGACGGTCAGGGCGCGCACTTCCAGCTCCGCATCCCTGCAGAGGAACCCCACCCCGCCGCCGCTGGTGATGCACTGGCTGGCAGTCGTATCCCTAATGCCTTGCGGATCGGCCAGGCTGTTCGTCGGGGGATTGAGCCACCGATTGGTCGGCCAGGTAAAGAGTGGGGCTGCCGGATCCGAGCGATAGATCCGCCCGTCGATCCAGACATTCGTAGTGCCGATGTTCGTCCAGGCGATGTCCACCTGAATAGGGGCGCCCGTCAAGCTGCCGGTAACATCGGACCATTGTTTGATCAGTGTAGCGTTGACATCACTGTGCCCAATATCATTCCGATAACGGTAAATGGCTATACTCATCGTTGATTCCGTCTCTTGCGTCAGCCGCAGCTCATAGTACTTGAAACCGTACGCGTTGTACTGGCTATTGAAAGCATCGGTGCTATAGCAGAAGAGCGTCGAAATGTACGGGGACTCGGCTGACATGGAAGCCACGTAGAGGGTATTCGTGATTCGATAGGCATTGGCAGCGCTGGGGTACAGCAAATCGAGCCGTGTGACGGCATAGCGCCCATCGTTCTGCGACAGGCGCGCTCTGGCGGAAAAGCCATGCACCCCTTCGGTCAGCCCGTGGTTTTCCGTATTCCAAACGCTGCCCGGTGCGAGCGTGCTGTTATTCAGATACATGGCCTGATTGCCACTCCGTTCCACCACCGCGGTCGAGTTGACACTGCCCCACGCAATGGACGCGCCGATGACCTGCCGCGTGCTATACCAGGTCGCTGCTGCTTCTGAAAAATTCATATTGGTGGCGGGATCCTCCGGATAGAAATCGCTCGCCCACGAGGTGAAATAGTTGGTGAAGAGCTGCACGGCATGGATGCCGAGGCTGTCTTCAAAGTAGTCTTGTCGCGCCGGCCACTGATCAAAGGTCTGGTAGACCCCTTTGCGGACCAGGTAGTTGGCATTGGTGGAGACGAAGCGGTGGACCAGCAGACCGTCGTAAGTCAGCTCCGCTTGCATTTGCTGGCTGGCACCCAGCTCGGCATACCCGCCCATGGGCGGGTAGTGGTACGAGTACTGATCGGTGTCGCCCCAGGAGACCTTGGCGCCGAACGCCGTGGCATTATTACTGTAGGGGTCATAGCCCTGGTAATACCAGGTAAGGTTGGTAATGCCGGTGATCAGGGTGGTCCCCTGCCAGATATAGTCATCAACCAGGTCCATCTGGCGCGCCACGCTCGCCGGCGTGCTCTGGATCCAGACCTGATCGTGTGCCGAGCGGAAAAACCGAATCAAGTACGAGAGCGCGTTGGCGGTGGTCGGCACGGGGTAGGTCGTCATAACCGTGAAACCGGCCAGCACCGTCCCCGTCCGGGCGTCTGGCAGATAGGAGCGCGGAATCTGCTCGCTGGGGTAGCTCGCCGTAGCCGTGGCTGTATTGGTGATCACGCTATTCGTATAGAAATAGCCATCGAAATCGCAGCGGAAGTAGTACTGCATGCTGCCGACCGCGTTGGTCGGGATCTCGACTTCGTAGGCCGTGGCGCCCGTGGCCGTCATGTTGGTCGCCACAAAGTTGTTCATACTGTCATGTTTATAGTAGACCGAGAGGCGGCGATTCACGGACGGCGCATTCACGGCGCCCGTCACCAGATTGGCAAAATCCGCCGTCTGACAGCGCAGTCGCACCGGATCCTTACAGCTCGGGTAGCCGGGGTTCTTGAGCACTTCGGTAATCCGTACATCCGTCGGCGGCGGCGAGATGATGATGTTGTCGAGATACACATTTTGACTGCTAGCACTCGCCGCGGGCTGACGAATCCGACACTTCGCCGGCATCCGGAGATTCAGCACAATCGTCGGATGAATATCGGCATCTGCGATGCCATTTCCCGTCGGCGTCATCGTGAACGATTGTATCAGTGTCCAGTTGGCCCCGCCATCTATCGAGACCTCTACGACAATCGTCTGAATCGCCCCGATCGTCTTATACCGCAAACCCGCCTCATAATAGATCGTGCCAATACCGGCCGGCAAAACAGGCGACACAATCGAAGCATTGGTCGTATTATTAAACCGGATGCTCATGGTGGAATTGTTCAGACTGTATGAGCCGCCCCGCTCCGAAGGCGGCCTATTAGTAGCCAGTGTTCCGGTCCACCCCGTCGCCGCATGCGTAAACTGACCTCCATTGTAGCTCCAAGTCCCGCTTTCAAAGCTCATCCAGCGTAACTGATCCAAGGCATTGGTGATGGCCAAGGTCTGGTTCGTTAGGGCGGGATAACGAAGTGGCACGCCCGCTCGCATATATTGCAAATAGTACGTCATCGTGCCGGAATTGAGCTGTGGGATCCCCGCTTTCCAATCATTGCCGGACGCAAACGTCAGATTGGTGGGCTGCGCGTAGGCAGATAAGGGCGGCAGGAAGTAGAAGACGCAGTTAGAGACTGTGCCGGCCGCGGCGCCGGTGGCGGTCATGGTCACCTGGAACGGCTGACCGTTGGTGATCGTACTGAAGGCCAAGAGCGGGGCCGCGTAGACGCGCACCAGATTGGTGCTCGACCAAACCGAAAGAATATTCGTGTGCGCCAGGCAGCGCGCCTGCACCAGCACCGGGTAATCATTGGCATTGGTCGCGCCCCAGGCATGCGCCATGGCCGCGCTATTCGTCCAGTTGGTGGTGGCGCCATCGCCCCAGGCATAGTAATACTCGAGCGCGTGCCCCAGGGTGCTTGTGGCCGCGAAGCCAAACAACTGCGGATCATTCACATGGGCCACCAGGTAATTATTCGTACAGACCGGCACACTCACCACCTCACAGAAACCGGTCACCATCAGGGTGCGCACCCCAGCCATGGACTCCGCGGTGTTGACCGTCACCACCCCGCCATATATGCCCAACGCCGGCGGCGTAAACCTCAGCGTCACCGAAGTAGAGGCCCCTGCCAGCAGAGCAAAAGGAACAGTCGCCGTGGCGTCGAACCCGGACGGGCAGGCCAGCGACGTCACATTGAAGGCGCCATTGCCGACGTTGTTGATCGTCAGGGTGCGCGTCGTCGTCTGGTTGGTGACCTGACTGCCAAAATCCAACAGGGTGGGTGACAACCCCATGATATAGGCGTTGGTAATCGTGACCAGGGCCGTGGACCAAGCGGTGAGGTTGTTGGTATGCGGGAAGCAACGCGCACGCACCTGAAGCGTGCTATTCGTCGTGATGACAGCCCAGGCATGCGTGTTGGTGTAGGTAACACCCGAGGCCACATTGGGGCCCCAGGTCAGGGCCGTGCCGTCGCCCCAGTCGAACTGGTAGTTTAGCGGTTCGCCCGTGCTGTTGGTGGCCAAGGCGGTGAACTGGTTGTTGAGATAGAGCGTGTTGGTCGTGTCCGCGGGCTGTAGCAGCGGTAGGGTAATCTGCTCACCCACACCCGTCACCCGCCACGTGTAGGTGCCGGAGGTGGCATCGCTGACCACTACCACCACGTCTGTGAAGACCCCCGGCGCCGTGGGCGCGAAGTTAATCAGCACATTCGAGCTCGTATTCGGCAGCACTAGCAGGCTGGTCGTCAGGCTCGTGAAGGCACTATTCGTAATGCTGATATTACTAATGGTCAACGCGCCTGGTCCGGCATTGGTGATCTGCAGGACGAGGTTGCTGGACTGGTTGACACTGACGATGCCAAAGTTGGTGACGCCGCCAAGGTTGATCTGGGCGGTGTTCGTGATCAGCAAGCTGAGGGGCGACGACAACGCGGAGACCACCGCCGGATTCGTGGTGCTACGGGCCTGTGCGTAGACCTGGAAGGTTCCCAGCGTACTCCAGACGTGACTTGTGGAAGTGGCCGATGACCAACTGGAGGACCAGCCATCGCTACTGGTGAACTGGTACTGCATACCGTACGCCCAACTGTCGCTGGCGCCGGCGGCACTGAACGCGAGCGTCTGGGCGAGCGTCCCCGCCGTCGCGCCGGAAACCGTGGGGGCCGTCACCACCTCGGGATCGGCGCCCGTACCAGTCAGGGCACACGTGTTGGCACCGGTCGTCTTATCGGAGAGTACCGTCAGCGTGGCCGTGTAAGGCCCATTGGTGACAGGCTGGAAGACCACATTCACACTCTGGGTGCGCTGCGCGGCCACGGAAAAGCTGGTGGGCGAGGCCACGAAGCAGGACGAATCCGACAGAATATCCGTAATATTCAAGGAGGCATTACCGTCATTACAGACTAACAAGGTCTTGGTGCTGGCCGCATTGGTGGCGCCAAAACCGAAGCCAAGCCCCCCCGCGGGGAGCAACCGCATGGTCCGTACATTCGCAGCATTAATCGTGTAGGAGAACCGGTTGGTGGTTGGTATGACATTGGTCGAACTCTGCCCGCTGGCGGAAAGGTAATATGGCCCACGCCGTTCGCTGTTGGTATAGTAGTAGCCATCAAAGTCGCAGCGATAGTAGTAGCGGTTGGTGCCGGCCCCCAGGGCGGGGACCACTGCGGAGTATTGATCCGGCAGCGCCGGGGTATTGGTCATGGGCAATGTGACGGCGGGGGACTCCCCCACCCCACCCGCTTGAGTGAAGGAATATATCAACTTAACACGCCGGTTGATGGAGGGCGCATTGGTGGAAAAATCCTGCACGTTGCAAGCGATCGTCACGGTATCGTTCGTGACGGGATCTTTGGGGGTGACCGCATCAGCAGGTGTTGAAAGTTGGACATCGACGGGCGGCGCAGATAGCAGAATGTTATCAATATATACATTCTGCGACCCGGAAATAAGCGATGGCTGGTAAATACGAATTCTAACTGGCATCTCGAGATTCACCCGAATCGACGGGCGTATATCTGCGTCTGGAATTGCGTTGCCCGTAGGCGTCATCGTGAATGATTGGTCATTTGTCCAGCTTACGCCGTCGTTGGTCGAGATTTGCGCAACAATAGTCTGAATCTGCCCGCTCGTCTTATACCGCAAACCCGCCTGAAAATAGATCGTGCCAATACCGGCAGGCAAAACAGGCGATACAACCGATGCATTGTCAGCATTATTAAACCGGATGCAATTGGTGGAATTGTTCAGGCTGTAAGAGGTACCCCGATCCGAAGGCAGCCTATTAGTAGCCAGCGTTCCAGACCACCCCGTAGCGGCCTCGCTAAACCCACTCCCACTATATATCAAGGGCCCATTCTCAAAGGTCTGGTTTCGTACCGCTTCCAATATCCGCCCCACGATATAGCTGGTCGTCGCCGACACTACGGTGGTTGTAGCGAGGGTGCCGCTATCCACATAGGTGCAGCTGGCGGCGAACTCGACCTTGCCAGTGGGGAGGCGCGGGATCGTGGCGAGGAAGTTCGTGGGGGAATCTCCGGGGGTCAGCGGCAGGGTGTTCCAGGTGTTGGTACAGAGCGGCGCCAGGGTACGGAAGGTAAGGGAGGTCGCCACCAGGATGGGCGCGCCATTGGTGCGAGCCGTCACCGAGATCGGCACCAGCGTGCCGTTGGTCACCGCGCTGGCCGGGGTGGGGCCGAGGGTCAGGGTGACCGAATCAGCCCGGGCTGACACGGCCGTGGCCAGCAGCAGGACCCCCAGCAAACGTGGCAAGGTCAGTGGATTACCGGTTGCGCTAGCCATGGCTTCATCCTCCCGAAAGCCGATCACCCGCAGGGTACATGCGACCGCCACCCAACCAAGAGGGGGACGGTGTCTAGAAAACGCCCAATACGCCGTCTATTCTACAGCGATAAGCACCGAAAGACAATGGCGAAAGGAGGGGGGGATGGTGGTAGGTGGTAGGTGTTAGGTGTTAGGTGTTCGCACCGGGCGAGGCTCCCGCCGAGCCGGTCACGTGTTCATGCACGCTTACCCCTACCCGACCCGCCGCACTAGCCGCCGGCAGACAAGTCCCTGAGCGAAGTCGAAGGGTCTCCCTTGCCGGCGGCGCGGGTCGTCAGTCTCCTGGGGCTGGTCGCAGGCGGCTGGCGATCGTTTAACCAAGAACCGTAACTTGATCGCCTCTTTGGCCTATCATCCACGCGTGGGCAGCTTGTTATAACGTGGGACCGCGAAGCCATTTGGAACTGTCCGTGCTGATCTGGTGCAGCGTCTTTCTCCTTTTGACGAACGCGCCGTAAGCACGCGAAACACGGACATACAGATGATTGCCGGTTTCAGGCGTTCTGCCGGTGAGCGTCTGCCTGCCGTCCCCGGCGGCCTTGTGCTGCCCTTTACACACAAATATCGCTGGACAAATGAGGCCCGCCGGTCTACTTTAGCTGTGCATGACGACGCAGCATGACGTGAAACGAGTGTTACGCGCCGGGATCGATGCGGTTCTCG